>JBOFLQ010000017.1:0-104893 GCA_051657945.1 Xenococcaceae cyanobacterium
CTGCAAACGGACTCAAACCAGATGGTAAGCCCGAAAAACCCGATGCGACTCATCCTTTAGAAGTTTGGACGGGAATTAATTTTGGTTTGGCTGCTTATCTGTTGCAAATGGGAATGAAAGAAGAAGCATTTAAGTTAACTGAAACAGTAGTCAAACAAGTTTATGAAAATGGATTGCAATTTCGTACTCCAGAAGCAATTACTGCTGTAGGAACATTTCGAGCAAGTCATTATTTAAGAGCAATGGCAATTTGGGGAATTTATGGGGTTTTGACTAGATTCAAAAAATAGAGCTGCTATAATGCGATCGCTCTACAGATTGGGCGATCGCAATTTCCCAATCCCAAACCACTAGTCGTGCGAGAACAAAAAAGAATTCTTATGATGCAAAAATTGAGCTGAAACATCAACTAAAAATCAGCTCAGATCGGGCATTTGATTAAATATCTGAGAAATCACTTGAATATCTGGGTTCACCTCAATCCATACCTTAGCTCCACAAGGAAGAGGATTATTTGGCTGATAAATTACTCTACACTTTCCTTGAATTTCCGCTAAATGACATCTTGAGGAGCGATCGCCCCTTCTGATAGTAATTACTGGTTCCGAGATGTTCTGTTTTCGATTGCGGTCAATTTGTGGTTTATTGACATGAATTAATGTTGGTTTTTTTTGAAGGATTTTTTTCCAAGTGCCTCGTGGCCCTTTGCGACAATTAGTAACTTGTGACGTTCTCCTACATCAAGCTATCGCTCTGATGTAGGCTTCAAAAGTTAGCGGCGCTTCTCGGTCAATAATGATGTAACATCATTATTGACGCGCCTTAGAATAAGGCTAACTGCACCCATTCTAAACCTGAAGTTTCCTGCTTCACGGGTTGAGTATCACGGACGGCTTTAATTTCCGAGGAAACCTCGGAAATCGCGTCCTCCTCTTGACCTCCACAGGCTGTGACCGTGAGACCCACGGCATTTAAGGCACGAGCCAACAAAACTCGTGCAGCATTTTCGTCCCTATCCATTGATAGGTTGCAGTTCGGGCAATTATGAATCCGAACCGACAAATCTTTAGGTACTTCTGTACCACAACTGCTGCACTCAACACTGCTTTTTCTGGCGCTAACTTCAACAAAATGCTTGCCGTATTTTACTACCACTGCTTGCAAGATGTTGAGGAAAGTACCCCAAGCTGCATCAAGTATGCTTTTCGCTAATCTGGTTCTAGCGAGACCTCTAATGTTAAGCTTCTCGACTCCGATTAAATCGAATTGTCTAACCAGCCAATGTGCTGTTTTGTAGAAAAAATCTTTTCTGGCACGAGCAACTCTTTGATGGATAAGAGCTACACGTTTTTTTTGTTTTAGCCAGTTTTGACCGTCTTTTTCTTTTCTTGCTAACTCTCGTTGCGCTCTTGCTAAATGTTGCTCAATTTGTCTAAAATGCTTCCGTACTGGGATTTGAACGCCTTGTGCAGTAGTGAGGAAACTAATCAAACCCATGTCAATGGCAGTAGCGGATTTTACTTTGTCTACGGGCAAAATATCTGGAACTGTATCATCAAGTGCTGAGATTGAGGCGTAGAAACCGTCTGCTTTTCTTACAACGGTACAAGTTTTGCTCGTCGTGCCGTCTGGAATTTGACGATGAACGACTACTGGCATCTCCCCAATTTTGCTGAGTTTAATAATATTGCCAGTCATCGTTCTTTCGCCGTGCGACGACGAAAGCTGCGATGACTTCGTCAAAGTAACGCCAGCTTTCGGACAATTAACACGCGGATAGGTAAAAGATTTGTAATCGCCGCAAGACTTGAACTTAGGACGACCGCCTTTTTTACCTTTTGCGTCAGGAACAAGCCATCGTTTCCAAGCTTTGTCCAACCGTCTTAGTACGTCTTGAAGACACTCAGCATAGAGTTCTTTGTATTCTGGAGTGAGCTTTTTGAGTTCTGGTAAATAGTTTTGTTGAGTGTAGTAGTCTACTTGAACTGGTATTTCTCCAATCGGTTCGGAGATTAGACTACATCTATCAATCTGACATCGAGTGCGACGCAACCAATCTAGACGTTCTGCTAATGCTCTATTCCAAACCAAGCGACAGAGTTCTAGCCACTTTTCTATCGTGGCAATTTGTTTGGTTGATGGCTTGATTTTGTACTGGTAAGTGATTAGCATATTGTTATTATATCATTTACCGTATGGCAAAACAAGATATTTATACTAGAGCTAATCGCTCAGTTTATTTGCTTACTGCACACATTGTTTTTGTAACTAAATACAGAAAAAGTGTACTAACGCTACCAATGATTGAAAGGCTAGATACGATTTTTAAGGAGACTTGCTTGAAGTGGGATGCAACTTTAAAAGAATTTAACGGCGAAAATAACCATGTGCATTTGCTGATACAGTACCCACCAGACGTAGCATTAGCTAAAATGATTGCTAATCTTAAGACTGTATCGAGTCGGTTGATTCGCAAAGAGTTTGAAGAGATTCGCAATGCTTATCGTAAACCCGTTCTCTGGACTGCGTCTTATTTTGTAACTAGCTGTGGTGGAGTGACTATTGAAACATTGCAGAAATATGTTCGGGGACGAAATCGTCCTGAATCCGAAAAACCCTGACCGAGATTTCCACATCATAGCTAAATAGACCGCTCTCTCTTCGTCGCTTCTATTCTAGCGGGAGACCCCATATCGGAACAGCCAGTTGGACAATTCAGCTTATCAAAAGTCGAACTTCTCCAAAGAAGCCGACGTTTGTGTGTCGTTGGGTGATCTGTCCGACTCTGTTCATACGTCGATCGCGCTCTATTTTTATTTTCGATCGAGCATAATCAAATATTGCTCAAATACTTCTTGTCGATCGCGCCCATCCTCTAAAAATTGCTCGATCGCCTCGCTCCTCTACTAAAGCTAATTAAATATTTGGAAAAATTAATTAAGTTATGTAACAAGGCAAAAACTTTTTTTATTTTCGATTGCGAAGCACGACCGTTCATGAGATCGCGATCGAAATATCAATCTAAGTTTTACTTATATAAATCCTATTTGGGATCTCTAAAATACGTCATCAATTTAAATACGATACGTCGTAGGTAATTTATTATTTCGATCCCTTTTGGTTGTAAATTGAAACTTGGAATAAATAAATAGATCTCAAATGGGTTCTATATACGATTAACAATGAACGATGAACAATAAACCACGATCGATACTAATATCTAATCCTCGGATCGATATAAGCATTAACTATGTCGATTAAAATACTGGCGATCGTCACGATTACACCAAAGAAAACTAAAATTCCTTGGACGGTGGGATAATCTCGTAAAGAAATCGCTTCATACAAACGATTGCCCAATCCCGGCCAAGAAAAAGTTACTTCTGTCAATACCGCGCCTCCTAATAAAGAGGCAAAAGTCAAACCTAAAACAGTAATGACTGGAATCATGGCATTTTTTAGCGCGTGAGCGAATAAAATTCTTGTTTCTGGTATTCCTCTGGCACGGGCGGCTTCTACATAATCCGATTGCAATGTTTGTCTGAGATTAACTCTGACGATGCGCTCGAAAATACCACTGAGTAACACACCTAAAGTCAAACTCGGTAAAGCCAAATAATAAAGGGTAGTTCCAAACATACCCAAATTACCAGATAAAATACTGTCGATCGCGTACAAACCTGTAATCGAATTGGGAGTAGGGCTATTAATGGGAAAACGAGTTCCTAAAGGAAACCAGCCCAACTGTACCGCAAAAATTAACTGTAAAAGCATTCCCACCCAAAATAAAGGTAGAGAATAAGTAATGATGCCAAATAGCCTTCCACCCGCATCAAAAACAGTTCCAGGGCGAGAAGCTGAAAACATACCCACTCCTACCCCGACAATTACCGCTACAGCCATACTAAAAAACGCCAATTCTGCCGTAGCGGGAAAATGTTGTTGAATTACTTCCCAAACCGATAAACCACGACTGGTTAAAGAATTTCCTAAATCCAGATGTAATAAATTACCTAAATAATTAAGGTATTGTGTCCAAATTGGCGCAGATAATCCCAGTTGTTCTCTTAATGCTGCTTTAACGTTTTCGGGAGCGCGAGCGCCCAAGATTGCATCTGCTGGATCTCCAGGCGTTGCACGTAACAATAGAAAAACTAAAGTGACGATCGTCCACAACATCAAAGGAGCAAGCAGCAGACGAGTAAAAATATAGTATTGAAGGGCTTTAGCGCGAGACATTTATTTAATTGTTTGATGGGCAATGGTCAACGCTGCACCGGGCAATGGGCAACGCTGCACCGGGCAATGGGCATCGGACAAAGTCAAAAGTAACTACCTGTTGCCTGTTGCCTATTTCCTATTCCCTAACCCCTAACCCCTATTTTCTTCATCTTTAAAAGGATTTTGACCGATTCCCAGCTCTTTTTTGCTGCGTTTTAACTCTTTCCACAAACTTTTGATGCGTACATAGGCATCTTCAGGGGGAAGTTTGCCTCCTGTTTCTAAATTGCAAATATAACTGACTCTTTGAGCGAATTCTTGCAAATTAGCATTAAAAACTAGGTTTTCTGGTTTAACTTCACCATGATAATTACCTCTGGGATATAAAAAATTTTCTTTATCATTATTTATCATTAACTACTATCTCCACCGTTAAATTGTTTTGTTAACAAGAAATAAAACTTTGAGGTGCAATCCAAAATTTAACCCAAATTAATTTATTCTATTAATCCTGTCTCAAATAATTTACTAAAGTCGAGCGAAAATTACATTGCCCTAATGTTTATAAAGTATGCAAATTTTCAACTTTTATCTCTCGATCGACAGATCTTTTCGATTTCTCGATCCGATCTGTACTTAGAACTAGCTCGACAGTTTTATTATTTTAGTGATTCTCCATTCTCTCTAATTTTTTAGATTTAGCACATTAACCTTTTGTTAATCTAAATTTAAATTAAATTTAACAAAATTGACAAGCCAAAGATTTACACCCCATAGTGTTAACCGAATTTTTTCGATGTCGCAACCACAAAAACTATACGAAGGAAAAGCCAAAATTCTCTATCCAACTGAGAACCCCGAGATTTTATTGACTTATTTTAAAGATGATGCAACCGCTTTTAACGCCCAGAAGCGGGGAACTATTAAGGATAAAGGAGAAATTAACTGCGAAATTTCGGCAGCTTTATTCGAGTGGTTGGAGTCTGAAGGAATTTCCACCCACTATATCGATCGCCCCGCAGCTAATCAAATGCGAGTCAAAGCGGTCAAAATTTTACCCATTGAAGTAGTGGTCAGAAACATTGCGGCTGGAAGTCTTTGCCGACAGACAGGTTTGCCAGAAGGGCAAGTACTACCTGCGCCGCTAGTGGAATTTTACTTGAAAAACGATGAGTTGGGAGATCCTTTGTTAACGCGCGATCGCCTAATGTTGCTAGATATAGTCACCGACGATCGCTTAGAAGAAATTAAAATGATGGCTTTATCGATTAATCAAAAGCTGACAGAATTTTTTGCCACCTGTGAGATTACGCTTGTAGATTTTAAATTGGAATTTGGCATCGACTTGCAACAAAACCTAATCCTAGCCGACGAAATTAGCCCCGACACTTGTCGCTTGTGGGACAATACACAAACCGATCCACAAGCGAAAGTAATGGACAAAGATAGATTCCGTCGCGACTTAGGAGATGTCGAGTCAGCTTATCAACAAGTACAAACAAGAGTATTAGCTAGAATCGCTCGATGGCGTGATGGCAAATAATTCGCGAGGAACATTAAAAAACCAGGCAAGTCAATATGTGTTAATCTTTGCTTGTTTTTGAGATTTATTCTCGATCGAGATGCTTGTTTCTCTATTGTCAAAATTCAACAACCTAGCTTAATAAAATTGCTCAAAACAGTTTTTAACTGTTAAATTTGTCGATCGCTCTATTGGGTGTGTGGAAGTGCTGAAAAAAAATATTAGAAATCTACCATTGTTTGCTGCTTCGATCGCGCTATTTGCTAGTGCGATGACTTTAAGTCTCTCAAAACCTGCTAAAGGCGAAACTCTTGAAAAAGTTTCGATTTCATCCTCTAAAATAACTACAAAATCAAGTCAATTAGAAGGATACACTCATTTTCTAAAAGAAAAAGAATTTCGCCTCAACCGACCTCAAACCAACAAAAAACCTACACAAAAGATTAGTCAATTCGACGTACCCGCCCCAGAAAATCCAGGAAACGTTCCAGGAAGCCCAAGTACGCCCGAATTGCCTACTAACCCCGCACCTGGAACAAATCCACCAACCCCAGACGCGCCCACAACACCAACCGAACAACCGGATGGTACAACTCCCCAACTACCCAATAACCAAACCCCAGACGCGCCCACAACGCCAACCGAACAACCGGATGGTACAACTCCAGGAACTCCCAGTCCCGACACATCTACACCATCACCTTCAGAACCAAGAGTATTAGTAGGAGAAGTATTAGTTGACGGTGCAGACGAAGAATTAAGAAATCTTGTTTACGAAACGATCGGAACTAGACCCGGACGAACGACCACGCGATCGCAACTGCAAGAAGATGTCAACGCCGTTTATGCCACAGGTTTCTTCAGCAACGTTCAAGTTACTCCAGAAGACACTGCTTTAGGGGTACGTATCACTTTTGCCGTTCAACCCAATCCTATCCTCAATAAAGTTGCCTTAGAAACGATTCCAGAAGGTCAAAAGAGCGTTTTACCCCCAGAAATTATCGACAATACTTTTAAAGAACAATACGGTCAAATTCTCAACCTTAGAGATTTACAAGTAGGAATCAAAAATTTAAACAAATGGTATTCCGATAACGGCTACGATCTCGCTCAAGTAGTTGGTTCGCCCAAAGTGGCTGAAGATGGAACAGTAACATTAAACGTAGCCGAAGGGGTAATTGAAAATATTCAACCCCGCTTTTTTAACGAAGACCAAGAACTGATTAAAAACGACAAAGGAGAGAACAAAGGAAAAACTCGCGAATTTATTATTACGCGAGAAGTCGAGCAAAAACCAGGCAATGTCTTCAATCGCAAAACCGCCCAAAGAGACTTACAAAGGGTTTTTGGACTGGGTATTTTTGAAGATGCTAAATTAACTTTTTCGCCAGGAAAAGACCCAAGTAAAGTAGTTGTCAACATCGATGTAGTTGAAAGTAGCACGGGATCTTTGGGTGCTGGTGCTGGTTTTAGTTCTTCTAGCGGCTTATTCGGTACGGTTAGCTACCAACAAAAAAATCTGGGTGGTAACAACCAAACTTTAGGTGCAGAAGTACAAGTCGGTACCGAACAACAAGAATTATTATTTGACGTTAACTTTACCGATCCTTGGATTGCTAACGACCCATATCGTACTTCTTATACAGTTAATGGCTTTCGCCGTCGATCGATTTCTTTAGTGTTTGACGGCGACGGCGATGACGTTGAAACAGCCGACGGAGAAGATAGCCCCCGCGTCGTAAGGACTGGGGGCGGCATTAACTTTTCTCGTCCTTTAGCTAAAGATGTTTTTTCCAAAGAAGATTGGCGCTTGACAGCGGGTTTTCAATACGAACGCGTTCAGCTTGAAAACGACGATGGTGACATCTCGCCGCGATCGACGAGAAATACCAAACTTGCTTTTAGCGATAGCGGTGAAGACGATTTGTTTGTCTTTAAATTGGGTGCGACGCGCGATCGTCGTAACAGCCAATTACAACCCACTAGCGGTTCGCTACTGCGTTTCGGTGTCGATCAATCAGTCCCGATCGGTTCGGGTAGCATTTTGTTAAATCGTCTGCGTAGTAGCTACAGTTATTACGTTCCCGTTAAATTGGTCAACTTTACACCTGGCCCTCAAGCACTGGCTTTTAACTTTCAAGCGGGAACAATTTTAGGTGATTTACCCCCCTACGAAGCATTTGTCGTTGGCGGTAGTAACTCTGTCAGAGGTTACTCTGAAGGAAAAGTAGGTAGCGGTCGCAGCTATTTTATAGCCACCGCCGAATATCGTTTTCCAATTTTCTCGGTTGTTGGTGGTGCTATTTTTGCCGACTTTGGCACAACCTTGGGTTCTGGGAGCGGTGTTCCTGGCAATCCTTCCGAAATTCGTGACTTACCAGGTAGTGGATTTGGTTATGGGGCGGGAGTACGCATACAATCACCTTTAGGTCCAATTAGAATTGACTACGGCATGAATGACGAAGGCGACAATCGGATACATTTTGGGATTGGGGAAAGGTTTTAAATTAAGTTTGTTCATGGTTCATGGTTCATTGCTCATTGCTCATTGCTCATAGTTCATGGCTCATTGACTGATTTTTATAGCGTTTGGTGATTTGTCTTATGCAACAGACATTAAAATCTTCATTTGAATTATCGGGAGTGGGATTACATTCTGGCGAGAATACTATGGTGCGGGTGATGCCTGCTGCTGAAGGAGAAGGGCGCTATTTCGTACGCGTCGATCGAAGATCTCGCCCGATAATTCCAGCCAAGGTTGAATATGTCAGTCAAACTACTCTTTCCACTGAATTGGTAAATGAAGAAGCAACAGTCAGGACAGTGGAACATTTACTTGCTGCTTTGGCTGCTAGTGGAGTTGACAACGCCCGCATCGAAATTGATGGGGCAGAAGTTCCCTTAATGGACGGTTCGGCAAAAAGTTGGACAGACGCGATCGCCAGCGTAGGAATCACTTCCCCTACCCCCCACACTCCCCCAGCCTTTCTCACGAAGTCAGAAGTCACCGCCCCGTCGCCAATCGGCGGGATCTCTCTGACCGAACCCATCTGGATAAGAGAAGGAGATGCTTTTGTTGCTGCTTTGCCTTCTTCAGAAACTCGTTTTACCTATGGAATTGATTTTGCATACAGCGCGATCGGCAATCAATGGCACAGTTGGAATCCAGAATCGGAAAGCTTTGCCATGGCGATCGCTCCTGCACGAACTTTTGGTTTTGCCGAACAAATAGAACAACTTAAAAACGCTGGTTTAATTAAAGGTGGAAGTCTAGATAATGCTTTGGTTTGTTCTGCTGAAGGTTGGTTAAATCCTCCTTTGCGATTTGCAAATGAGCCAGTCCGTCATAAACTTTTAGATTTAGTAGGAGATTTAAGTTTGTTGGGTCAATTCCCGATCGCTCATTTTATCGCCTACAAAGCCAGCCACAAGCTGCACGTTCAATTAGCCAAACAAATTAAAGTTCGGAGTTCGGAGTTCGAAGTTTATAAAAACTTTGAAATAAGTTCGGAATTTTGAATTGAGATGAGTTGGCGAGATTTATTTTTTTCAGGCGTTAGCAAAAATAGTCAATGTCAACCACAATTATTAAACCAGTGTCAGAAGATAGTCCCGATCGCGATCTTGAATCAATCAAAAAAAATTTTACCGTTGAAGAAATTCACGAACTATTGCCCCATCGACATCCTTTTGCCTTAGTCGATCGCATCATCGATTACGTACCAGGAGAAAAAGCGGTAGGAATTAAAAATGTTACTTACAACGAACCCTATTTTCCAGGACATATTCCAGGTAAACCTCTAATGCCAGGAGTGCTAATGGTCGAATCGATGGCACAAGTCGGCGGTGTAATTTTGACGCAATTACCAGGAATGAAAGGAAAATTCTTTGCCTTTGCAGGTATCGATGGAGTTCGTTTTCGCCGTCCCGTCACTCCTGGCGACCAATTAATTATGACTGTGGAACTTTTATCCTTCAAACGGAATCGTATTGCCAAAATGCAGGGTCGTGGAGAAGTAGACGGTCAATTAGCCGTTCAGGGTGAAATGATCTTCTCCTTGATTGATTGAAGCTATCTCATGTACCCTATTACCAATTTCTATTTGTGATGCAGATGACTATTCTTAGCACTGGAGATGCCCTGTTGAATGAGCTTATTCATCCTACTGCGA
This sequence comes from Xenococcaceae cyanobacterium, assembly GCA_051657945.1. Lineage (GTDB taxonomy): Bacteria > Cyanobacteriota > Cyanobacteriia > Cyanobacteriales > Xenococcaceae > CAZJTL01. Next base: position 9,916 of record JBOFLQ010000017.1, read on the forward strand.
TCGTTCATGCCAAAGCCGAATTACACCCAACGGTTAAAGTAGGGCCTTATGCTGTAATCGGAGGAGGGGTTAAAATTGGTGCGGGAACGACTGTCGGCAGTCATGTTGTTATCGAAGGACGAACGGAAATTGGTGTGGGCAATCGTATTTTTAATGGTGCTGTCATCGGTTCAGAGCCTCAAGATTTAAAGTATCGAGGTGCGGATACACTAGTGAAAATTGGCGATCGCAATCAAATTCGCGAATTTGTGACGATCAATCGCGCCACCAGTGAAAACGAAGCTACTACGATCGGCAATGATAATTTGTTGATGGCTTGCGTTCACATCGCCCATAACTGCGTCATCGAAAACGAAGTAATTATTGCTAATAATACTGTTTTAGCAGGTCACATTTACGTTGAATCGCAAGCTAGAATTAGCGGCGTTTTGGGAATTCACCAATTCGTTCGCATCGGTAAGTTAGCTATGGTGGCGGGAATGAGTCGCATTGAAAAAGATATTCCTCCCTATACCATGGTTGAAGGTAATCCTGCTCGGGTGCGATCGCTCAATTTAGTCGGTCTGAAACGAAATGGTTTAAATCCAGCAGAAATTAGCGAAATCAAAAAAGCTTTTCGATTTTTGTATCATTCCGATCTTCCTTTTACTAAAGCTTTAGAACAATTAAATTCGATCGCCAGCAACGAGTATGTACAACACTTACACGAATTTTTAAAGCTTTCTCTGTCCGAAGAAGGCAGAAGAGGATCGACACCTGGTAGGGGATAAAGGATAGGGAAGTTCGAATTTTTCATTGCCCGCGATGCACTGAGCAGTTCGACCCTTCGACCCTTCGACAAGCTCAGGGCAACGCAAGCTCAGGGCAATGCAAGCTCACTGTTCCGCTGTTCGTAGTGTTGCCCAATGCCCATCCAACAATTAAAATAAATGCGAATTTTTATTAGTACGGGAGAAGTTTCTGGAGATTTACAAGGGGCGATGTTGGTTGATGCCCTCAAACGTCAAGCTACCAAATTAGAAATCGATTTAGAAATAGTTGCTTTGGGCGGCGATCGCATGGCAGCAGCAGGGGCGACTTTATTGGGTAATACCACTGCGATAGGTTCGATGGGGCTGGTTGAATCTCTTCCCTTTGTCTTGCCAACCTTAGAGGTGCAGCATCGCGCCAAACAATACTTCAAACAAAATTCAGTCGATTTACTAATTTTAATCGATTACCACAGCGCCAATGTCGCGCTCGGTAGTTACGTCCGCCTGCATTTACCCAACCTACCAATTATTTATTATATTGCTCCTCAAGATTGGGTTTGGTCGCCTTTACTGCTACAAAATCGGGGTTTGTATAAAATTACCGCTCGGTTGTTGATGCAAAATACCAAGCAGTTAATAAAAATCACCGATCGACTATTGGCGATTTTTCCCGCAGAAGCCGCTTATTTTCGAGAAAAAGGGATTTCTGTTGACTGGGTGGGTCATCCCCTCTTAGACCGCCTAAAAACTGCACCAGAGCGAACACTAGCACGTCAATCCTTGGGAATCGAACCAGAACAAATCGCGATCGCCCTACTTCCCGCTTCTCGCCAACAAGAATTAATATATCTTCTTCCCGTTATTTTTGAAGCAGCAAAACAACTTCAAGACAAAATTCCTCAAGTTCGTTTTTTAGTTCCCGTTTCTTTAGAAAAATATCGCCATGCGATCGAAGCAGCAGTTCAAAAATATCAATTACGAGCGACTATTTTGTCGGGACAAACAATGGATGCGATCGCAGCTTCTGACTTGGCAATTACTAAGTCTGGTACGGTGAATTTAGAAGTTGCTTTACTCAAAGTTCCTCAAGTAGTTTTGTATAAAGTAAATCCAATTACGATGTGGATTGCTCGTAAAATATTTAATTTTTCTATTCCGTTTATGGCCCCACCAAATTTGGTGACAATGAGTGCGATCGTTCCCGAATTATTTCAAGAGAAAGCAACAGCAGAAAACATCGTTCGAGAATCTTGTGCCTTACTTTTCGAGCGAGAAAAAAAAGAACAAACTCTAGCTGGTTATCAACAAATGCGTTCTTTACTGGGAGATTTTGGCGTATGCGATCGCGCTGCTACAAAAATTTTTGATTTTATTCTTAAAAAGGAGGCAAGTATGAAAGATTAGGATTAGGGATTAGTATTAATTATTTTTTCTCTAATCCCTAGCCCTTATCCAACAGATGATACAAAAATCTTCAATTTTTCGCTATGATATCCAAAAAATGTAAAGAAATTTGAACCAAAAGAAGCAAATAGGTAATTCGATTGAAAAAAATTCTTTTTTGAAAATCTACGCGATCGAAATACCTGTGATACTATCTGGATGGTTCGACAGGGATCGGAACATTTCTGTAACAGAACTAAAGTGGTGTAGGAGTCGATAAAGAGTGCAAAATAATCATAATTCTAAGAGATGTAAAGATCTCAATGGTTCGAGGCTACAACCCCAACCAATTCGCATTGGTGTAGTTGGTGTCGGTAACATGGGACAACACCATGCAAGAGTATTAAGTATGCTCAAAGATGTCGAACTAGTCGGCATTTCCGATATTAATGTCGAACGAGGTTTGGATACAGCTAGTAAATATCGAGTTAAATTTTTTGAAAATTATCAAGATTTACTACCTTTTGTAGATGCTGTTTGTATAGCCGTTCCTACTAAATTGCATCATAAAGTAGGTTTAGATTGTCTCTCAGCAGGCGTTCATATTTTAATTGAAAAACCGATCGCAGCAAGCATCGCTGAAGCAGAATCTTTAGTTAATGCTGCGGCTGAATTTAATTGCATCTTACAAGTAGGACATATCGAGCGTTTCAATCCTGCTTTTTTAGAACTGAGCAAAGTTTTAAAAACTGAAGAAATTTTGGCTTTAGAAGCTCATCGCATGAGTCCTTATTCTAATCGAGCTAATGATGTTTCTGTCGTTCTAGATTTGATGATTCACGACATCGATTTGCTGCTTGAAATTACCGCCGCACCAGTAATAAAATTAAATGCTAGCGGCAGTAGTGGTTCTGATTCGGGATATCTCGATTACGTAACCGCTACGATCGGTTTTGCTAACGGTGTTGTCGCTACTTTAACGGCTAGTAAAGTAACTCATCGCAAAATTCGCCGTCTGGCGGCTCATTGTAAAAATTCTCTGACAGAAGCCGATTTTCTTAACAATGAAATTTTAATTCACCGTCAGACTACAGCTAACTATACAACCGATTACGGTCAAGTCCTCTATCGTCAAGATGGTTTGATCGAAAAAGTCTACACCAGCAAAATCGAGCCACTTCACGCTGAATTAGAACACTTTGTTAATTGCGTACGCGGTGGCAATCAACCTTCCGTAGGCGGCGAACAAGCACTTAAAGCTTTGCGTATAGCTAGTTCGATCGAGCAAATGGCACTCGACGGTCAAGTTTGGAAACCTAGCGACTTCAAAATGCAAACTGTCAGTTCCCCATCAAAAACGGTTGGGGTTTCTAATTAAGGGCAACGGGCATTGGGCAAGGGGCAAAGGCAAAAATAATGAGTAATGAGTAATGAGTAATGAGTAATGAGTAATAACTGAGTACTTGCTACGCGGCACACGCGGCACACGCGGCACACTTGCTACTTTTCCCCAACCTCTATTCCCTATCCCCTATCCTTTATCATTTGACTAATTCGATCGCTGACTAATCGATTACCTTCAGGACTTAAGTGAATGTGATCTCGGTAAAGGGATTCTATTGATTTTACTTGTTGGAAAATAGGTAAAAAATCTACGTAAGTTATCTGTTCGGTTTGAGTAAATTCTTCAAGTCGATTTCTAGCTTTGATTTCATAATCTCTCGATCGAGTTTCTCCAACTTCTCTGAGTAAAGGAGTCATTGCCAGTATTAAACGAGCATTATTGCGATCGGCAAGCATTTTGATTTCTTTAATTGCTTGTAAATTAATCCCCACGCGATCGCCCCCTTCTGCCTGTATTTCTGCCATTCCAGGAATCGGTTGAGGACGGGCGAATTTTTGTTGAAATAATTCGCTTAAAGCTAAAGCTGGTTTGCGTTCGGGATAATTGCGATCGCGTCCGACAGGAAGAGATGTAGGTGCGGTAGCAAATAAATCGTCAGTATTAATTAACAATACGATTGTTTGCGCCTCAAATATACCAAAGTGTCGTAAATAGGCTAATTCGTTACGCGGGCCCCAAGAATTAGCTGAGGCATTCAATACCTCAAAGTCTGAAAATGCTTTTAGAGTTTGTGCCAAACTATTTTTTAAAAGAGCGGAAATAGTTTTATTTTGGTCTGTCCACCAACCACCATTAGCAATTGAATCCCCAATTAATAAAACTCTTAGAGTTGACGGCGCTCTTTTTTTATCGATCGAACTGCTACGCATCGAATATTCATTAATATTAATTCGATTGCCCATACGACGCACTTTTTGAGATGGTGCTAGTAAATAGCCAATTTCTTTATCTTCAATATAAAGCAAAGGATTGCCCAAACCGATCGACATTCGTAAGCCAATTTCCAATAACAGTAACAATCCGAAAATAAAAATAAAGGCGAGCGAGAAAATTTTGGCGAACAAGTACAAATGCTCCCTCAATAACAAATTAGTTAGATACTATTTTGCTCTAGATCTACAAGATCGAGTTCCTTGGAAAATCTATTCACAAGTATCTATTTCCGCTTTTTCAACTCCTAACTATAATAGTATGTGGATCTTTGAGGGGAGAATAAACGCAAGCGATCGCCGTTCGATTAATTTTGTTTACTCAACTTTCCATAAGTCAAATATTAGGATCGAAACAATATGTCAGACCTCAACCGTGGCATCATGAAATTTAATGGAGCAGATAAGCCTTCTGTAGTAGCGATTTCAGCCATTCTCGTTTTTGGTAGCATTGTCGTACTAATTGTTTGGGCACTCCAATCGGCTTACATAGTTAACTAATCCTTGAAAAAAACTGCACTGGGTAGTTGACATTCACTAATCTTGTGTTACGATGATAAATCGTGACGCACAAGGGTCGATGTCCGAGTGGTTAATGGAGGTGGACTGTAAATCCACTGTCGTAAGACTACGCTGGTTCGAATCCGGCTCGGCCCACTGCTTCACGCATAATTGATAACTGAGTATCGATTGCAGGAAAAAAAACTCCACAGTAGATTATGCCCTTGTAGCTCAGTGGTAGAGCACACCCTTGGTAAGGGTGAGGTCACGAGTTCAATCCTCGTCAAGGGCTTCTGCACAGTGACTAATTGTTTGTCGTCGGAGACATATTACCGTCTTTGGGACAAACTAGTGTCATAGTTCGACATCTAATTTCATCATTTTCGGCTACCTACACACTCATGCTAATTTGAAGCTCGCACCAATTCTGCACCAATTTAAGTGTCTAAGTCAATACCCCCTAGTGACCACGATCGCATTAAAAAAGAGCCTATTTCTAGACTCTCTATTTCTCTCTATTTTTTAGTTTAATTACCGTAGTATCGTTTGTTTAGGTTTACTACAAGCTCCGCCGCCACTTTAGCAGCAACAAATTCTTTACAATGCTCAATTTCATTTCTATTTCCATCGTCAAGCAACTCATACATCTTTTGATTTAGAGCCATTTGGGCTGCGGGGGCTTCGCGCAACAGAACTTTTAGAATTCGGCTATTGCTATCGATTTGATCTTGCATACGATCGCGGTCGGCGGCTGCTTGCTTAAATTCCTTGAAATAAATAGCATCCCTAACCTCCGCTTCAGATCTTAAGCGTGCTTCAGCATCAGCAACGGCTTTATCTACAGCATCAGCAAGATTTTTATCGTACTTGGCGTGTTGTTCTAATCTGTCTTTTTCTAAAATAGTCTGCATTTGTTCTCTAGTAAATGTTTCAATTGTTTCTGGTGTCTCAATTATAGCAGAATTTTCCGAATTTTGGTGATTTTTACCAGAAGTGTCAGCCCGTTTTTTATATTCCTCAGATTGTTCGCTAAGTCTCTCGTACTCAGCAACAGCGAGATCGTAATCATTCTGCTTACCTTTCAGTTGAGCCACCTTACCGTTCCCTCTAAACGCGAAAGCAGGGTGGACAATAATTGATAGCTCGCGAGTTTCGCTCAGATGCCTCAGAATAAATCCTACGTTATAGAAATCGTTGTCTCTCAAATCCCTGAGAAAGTTAGGATTGCGTTTTGTTTGAGGTCTGGTCGGTATGTCGATCAACTCACTGAATCGACAAAAATCTTTGTTTTCAGCTAGTAGCGAAATAACACTGATTTTTTGCTCGCACTCGGATGAAATAGTCTCAAAACTGATACCATGAGTTTGGCAACCGATACCACCTTCTTTTTTTTTCGCAAAAACAGCTTTTACGCTGGGATGATAGTTATCCCAATTCGTTTTAACCTCCTTTGGGTTAGCTGTTCTATTGACTTTGATTTGTCTTGGTTCTGTGCTATTATTAGCACTATCGATATTATTCATTTAAAACGAGCGCTCTTTTTTTGGCTCGTTTTTTAGTATACATCGCTGTATTCACTGAAACAACGACGTTCGCTAGTTCACTAACACACCATTGTCGTTTGAGCTAGTAGTCATAGATAAAAATACATGGCAAAGGGTCAAGTCATTGTTATTTACAGGTAGTAATTACACGTAGATTTGAAACGAAATGCCTAAAATGGCAGTGGCTGAAATGAAGTTTTTTGAAACGAGTTTGAAACGAGTTTGAAACGAGTTTGAAACGAAAAATGGCTGAAATGAAGTTTTTTGAAACGAGTTTGAAACGAACTGAGCTTGAAACACTTGCTACAAAAGCATTAAGCTATTGATAAATTGAACTATATTGTTACCATAGAAGAACTTGATGACTTGACGATAGGAAAACTGAGTTAGTTAGTTAGTTATTAATATATAGGTATTATTACTTAGATATTAGAGATTATTAAATATACTAAGCATTATAGGAGTTAATAGGTGTTAATATATTGCTGTTTAATAATCTATACCCCTTGATATATAAGGCTCGCGTCTTGATTAACCAAATCGGCGCTTTCGGGCGGCTCGGAGATTGGCTGTTCGACACTCGTTAGAGTGTTGGTAGCTATCTGATGCAAATTTTGATTAAATGACTTACCAAGAATTGCTGGAGATTAATCGCAGATTTTCGCCATTACGTCCAGGTATTGACGAACCCCTCGATTTCACATCAGACTTTAAAATCCGAGAAACGATAAAACCCAAGATTATACGTTATGACAAACGTGGTAATAAGATAACCCGTCAACCAAAAGCAAAGCATGCAGATTCAGCGCCTATTAAGCAATCAATCTCTTTTTACAGTAACGGTCAATCTCTTGACACACACCGAACTAGAACTATCACAGTTTAATCGTTTTTAGCTCTACGGCGCTGTCAATTTGACTCAGGGGACATTCCCTCATTTTTAGTAAAACAGCGCCTTTTCCTTGGATTGTGAGATGACCTAGGTGAGACTCGTCGAACCGTAGTGAATCTTGCGTGAGAGCTTTGCTCGAATGCTATTGACTAACTTGTCGTTTCAGATTAAGTTTAAATCGCTTTTAAAGCCAACCGATTGTTAAAATGATTCAATCACTCACGTCTGAGGTTAAGGCAGCTTCTAGGGGCTTAAAACTATCAAATCAGATGACAATCTCAGGTTTGATAAAAATATTTAAAAAAAATAATCAAGTTTGAAATATTAGTGATTCTGTAGATCTACTAATTCCGCTCACAGGGGTCTTAGAAAATTATTAATAAAAAAATCCAGATCTCATTTTTGGCGATCGCCACAGGTTTATAAAATTAATAAAACGGTGTGTGTTGGTGAGCGGCGGGCTAGGTAGGTGGTTTCTTTCAATTGAGTTTCCGCGCGCATCGAATTGCATCCATACATAGGGTAAGGCTACAGTTAGCCTCTCGTCACCCTGTAATCTTATTATAGTAAAATCTACCACAATTATTTAAAACATCATACTTACTAACTAGAACTCAACGCAATGATTACTAACAGTTATTATCACACTCAGTAACTAACTAGAACTCACACACACCCAGTTACTAACTAGAACTAAGCGCAATGATTACTGATAGCAACTCCACAGTTTATTGAATATTTAATATTATTTAAAAATAACTATTGATTGCAGGTTTAGGCATGAAGTAAGCCTACTGTAACCTTGCCGTAAGCTTAACGATAAGGTTAATTTTAATTTTAAAATGATTGTAAGGCGTTGGGCAAAGGAGTTGGATTGGTGAAGTTGTCAGTTAGTTACCGATGGGTTAGTTTGCTTCGGGCTTGGCGGCTGTCACGCGCTTCGCGTACTTGGTAGATCTATTAGGTTAGTTTTTCGTTGCCAAATCAGTTATCAAATGCTAATAGCGATGTTGCCTGTAGCGATATAGTGTCTTTCCAAAACCGATACACTATTACCGAAATAGAGAGCTAGATTACCAATCGAAGTTTTTGATCGGACGACTGCATTACTGATTGCGCCTCTTCTCAAAGAATAAGCACCAAAGCCTTTACCAAATAACGCTTTAGCGACTTTACCGAATCTTTCAAGAAAACCAGACATTCTTTTTGTAGCTATTATCTCTTTTATTTTGATGAGGCATTCGGCGGAAACAGTTATCTGACGAGCCTTACCAGTCTTTGTAGTGTTTCTTGTAACATTATTGACGCGTGATTTCGATACTTTGATTGTTTTTTCTTGAATGTCGGTGGCTTTGAGGGCGGCAAGCTCGGAAGGGCGCATTCCAGTTTCCAGTAATACCTCGGCAACCAACAAGTCTTCATCGGACAATTCGAGCGCGATCGCATCTAGGGATTGAATCGCTTTAACGGTTGCTATCGTTTTCTTGCGACGACTAAAGGTCTTCTTGAGTGGCAATTGATACTCGGCTTGAAGAAGATCATTGTCCTTTAGCCAATTCACGAAAGGCTTCACGGCTGTAGAGATGATGCGAGTAAAGGTAGTAGCGGCATAATTCGATTCGAGTAGTTCACAAAGCTGTTTTAAAGCTTCCTCAATGGGTTGCTTAGTTTGACTCCTGAAACGATAAAGAACAAGCTCGTGATTGATCCTCGAAGTAGTCTTTGAGATTGATAGAGATTTTAGGAATTGCTCGAATAAAACGGATACTTTTTTCACGGGCTTAAATCGCTTGTACCCTACTATTATAAAGCATCACAACGCGATCGTCACTATTTCACTGATGAAATACTAATTCCTTGACAAAATAATTAATTATGCTATCAAAGGGGAAATATTGACGATTTTAGAACTACGCGTTAAGCAAGAGGCGCGATCGTGTTTTTGATTATCTTGACGTTGAACGAGTAGTGAGTTAATCATTGTCACCCCACCCGCGATTGACTATATCCGTGTTATTACGGATGCCGCGTTGTCAACACTTAGATTATGAAGCTGTTTATGAAGTTTTTATATAGGACTTGACTGAATCGGAATTGTCAAACGTACTAAAAAGATCGGGACGATCGCTGAAATGAAGCTTGACAACGAGTCAAGAGGTTTGAAAAGTTAAGTGTGACTGGGATTGAGTACGCTGTGAGTGTTTGAGCATACGTACGTGGGTCTGAAAAACTAAGTGGAAATACTGAATCGCACGTATTATCTGAGGTAACCCAAGATAAACCACTCTTTTTTTGGAAATTATTTTCTCTTATTTTGACATAGCAAACTGCAACAAAAACGGCAAATTTAAAGAAAAAGATGATACGAATTTATGCCAGCCCAACGAAAACAACATTGGCTAATATCGATACCCTATCTGAGTTTTACGGGATTAGCAGAGCAGCCGTGACTAATGTTTTAATCACCGAAGCGCTTCGTTTTCATTTAGATCGCATCGAAAAATCACTACTGAGACAACAACAGAAAATCAATAGTTCCGAAGGAGGAAATAATTAAAATGGCTAGGAAGAAAATTGTGAATAATGCTGAAGTCGTCGATAAAAATGACCTGAAAACTAAGGATCAAATTGAAGCAAATGAAATTGAAAAAACTAGAAAAAAAACCGACGAAAAGACTGATTCTTTTGTTGACAAGACTGCGAGTAATTTCCAAAATCAAGAAGAAACTGGAAATAACGAGAAAAAACCATCAATCGCCCTCGATGAGCGAGATTCAACAGTTTCATCAAACGAGACGAAGAGTAACCATATTACTGAGTTTGAGCAAAAAGTCCAGTATTTACCCCGCCGTCGAGTAGAACGCCCAACGATTATAGACATTGATGAACACGATCGGCAGTTTAAACAATGTCTCGAATCTGCACTAGATCCAACAATTGACCAATTAGCCGTTATACCTCAGCTACTCGATGGTCTAGTTTGGCGACGGGTGTTTTTCTTTGAAATTAACTCTATCCTTTTCAAACTCGATGAAACCGCCTTCAACGACCTGCGTAAAACAATTAGTGGTTCGTTTTCATCACCCAGCGATGAAGCAAAAGCAGTAATTAACGCGCAAGCTCACGAAACAAGACAAAAAGCGAAGCAAGCCTATGCAAATGCATTATTTGACTTAGAAAATGCTTACATTTCGATAGATAATATTAAATTGCTCGCAATCGATGGTTTAAATTCAATAATTGAGACAACCTCTACACCAAACGAGATTGTCATTTCTGATCGCGTAAAAACGAGCTTGAATTTAAATCAATACCAAGCATTCGCTAGCAGAGTCGAGAAACTAGTTGGCGATCGCCAAGAAGCGCGTTTCAACTTTAGCTTACATCCCCCACGACTTTTAGATCGAAATGTGCCAATCAACCCCGAATCACTTATCATTAATGATTCAATCGCGGTTGAGGGAAAAATTTATCAAATTGACGAAAAACTAATCGCTATCGTGGATAAAATCATGCAAGACCAAACAACAATCGAACACGAGGCTAGTTACACTTTGGTTAATTACCCTAACAACCGAATAACCTCTTCTCTTTATTTGCGTGAAAGTGATTGGCTAGATATTCAAGTCTCATACCGAGAACGCCCTTTCAGCATGAGGGATGTTGATGCGATGCTGGGAGGGGATATTGACAAACGCGTTTCAATTGAATCGGCGATCACGCGACAAATAGAGAGACATGAAGAAAGAAAGGATTACCGCACTTCTATGCAACCCTGGGAACGACACCAGGTTCAGCAACGCAATGACCAAATCGACCGAGAAATTAGCAAGCTTCAAAAAAGACTAGCAAATCTTGAATAGGTGAGTTGATTATTGCTGAGTACTTGTTTGAATATCCAAAACCTTTTTTTTAATTTTTCTTTTAATTCGTCATATTAGTTTTTTTTGTAATTTACTTTGAGTCTGGGTGAGAAAACCCAGACTTTTTTTGTTAAAAACTTCTTCAAGATGGATGATTTTTAGGTTTTCTTACCAGCTTCCCTTTACTTGTTGAAATACTTAACTTTCCATCAAATCGCGTTTTTAATTGCGCCCTACTAGTTCCTGGAGCTATTAGTTTAGCTTCACGCATAGCAATAGACTTATCATTTAAAAAATAATCAAACTCGCTGGAGTAACAAACTTGGTTACTAGTTGACCTTAGCAATTCTCGTAACCTTGATACCACCTTTAACAAACGGATCTGTATTGCTTTTAAACCAGTTGTTTAACGCATCTTTTGAGATATCGAGTTCTTTGTCAATATCTGTTTTGGTTTTTTCTTCGCCATTAAGAAAATAGGAATAATTGGTTCGTGGCTTAGTTGAGGATTGCTGTAAGGTTGCAGTAGCCACTAACTCAGCTTTTAAGGATTCGTTTTCAGCTTTCAGAGACTCTATTAGTTTGGCTTGCTTGTTAACAGTTATTCTAAGCATTTCAAGCTCGGTTAAGGCTGGTTCTTTAGTTAATTCCTCAGTAACGACATTGGTATTCTTCGGCTTAAGCGAATAGTCAACTTCAGAATCGACTATAAAGATCCTACCGTTTTCGTTCTTAAAAGTTTTGATCTTACCTTTTAATTCGAGATTGATTAGATAGCTATTGCTGATATTAAGATATGCTCTAGCTTGTTTTGGCGATAGATAATAGATGGTCATAGTTGGATTGCTATAAGGTTACTGTAAGATTGTTATATTAAACATAAACAAGTTTTAAAAAAGTAGCAACATTCTTAAAGTAAAGTCACTGTAAAGATTTAGTAAATCTTTAGAAAGACAATTCTACATATAGTGTTTTGGTAATTACCAAGACACTATATCTATAAATAGTACAGTTTAAGTACGGTTATAAATGTGGTGTGAATAAATACAAACAAAAAATCAAATGAATTTAAATAAGCTCGAAATCTTATCCCCAAACACTCCTTATACTGCTAAAGCCGTCCGCCAAGAAGCTGGGTTAACTAATTACCAAATCAAGCAAGCCATCATCACTGGCGAATTAATTAGAGCTAATGGTGACTACTATTTGGCAGGATCAACCAATTTACCAACTGAAAATGAGACTGTTATCTATCGACGTGCAACGATAATGATCGGCGATCGTGAAATTGATGTTTTAAGAGAAGCCAGTAAAAAAGTCTATTTCATGAACCAGACAATGGCTACGAAGGCTATCGGAAAGCAGTCAGTTTCTATTTTAGATTTTTTGTCAGGAAAATCGCCAGAAGCCTTGTCGGTTAAGGGATTTTCTATTTTAGAAAAAGTCAAAATTGAAGGCTATAACAAAACGGTATCTATCGTACCGTTGGCTGTAGTTGAGGCGTACTGGACTTACTGGACAAGGCAGGGCAGTGTGATCGCCTCTGAACTAACTAGACCGTTAACAACGAGTAGATTGCATGAAAAAGCGGCATTGGCTTTTGGAGAGTCTTTATCAGAATCAGCTAAAAAAGAGGTCGAAAAAGACATTCAAGCGCGCGCTCGACAAGCGAGTCGTGATGCTCATAGAGCGCTTCACGGCAGGATGGGTTACTTGGTGACTGGTTTCCAAGGCGCGGCTCTATGGAATAGAGTGCTTGAGAGCGTTTGCGGTGTAAATGCAGCTAGGTCAAAAGCTGAATTAGGGTTAAAGAACTGGGACAATGCTAAAAACCATCTGCACCACACCGTTCTAAGTGAGATCACTAGGATCTATTACAAAATAGACAACCTGATTGATCGAGGTGTTGCTTATGCAGCAGCCGTCAACGCTGGATTGAAGGATGTCAAGTATTTTGGGTTGGTTCTACTAGACGGATCGACTTTTGAGCCAAGTTATAAACAGCTAGATCTTTTTTAACCACCAAATAACTAACAAGCGCCTCAATCACGGGGCGCTTTCACTTTCTAACATTACAACCAATGAAACTAATCAAACTCACTCAAAACCAATACGCGATCGTAGACGATGATCTTTATGACGAAATAGCCAAATACAAATGGCAATCGTCCTTTATCAAAAGCTATGGGCAAGGCGGTGCATATACCGCGAAACGGACATATAACGCTCATAACGGAAAACGTAGCTCAATACTAATGCACTCCTACATCTATTGGAGATTGACGGGCGATCGGCTATTGTTTGACGAAGCTTATTCTATTGACCATATCAACCATAACCCGTTAGATAATAGGATTGCCAATTTAAGGTTAGCAGACTCTCAGCTTCAAGGAGTCAACCGTAGGTTGAGGAAAGACAACACGAGCGGTTATAAAGGCGTAAGATGGAGGAAAGACAGGTGTAGGTGGCAAGCAAGCATCAAAATCAATGGAAAAATCAAGTATTTAGGTGTTTTTGAGAATGTTCTAGATGCAAGCCTCGCTTATGTCAAAGCTCACACCGATCTATATGGTTTCCCGCCAGTTACTTAGAATTCAGGAATATCGAATATCTTTTTAGCTGCTAAATAGTTAGAGATAATAACGTCTGGAGAATTACCAACGAGAGCCGCTACGGTAGCTATATCGACACCATCTCGAATCAATCTAGTGATAAACGAATGCCTCAAACAATAAGCTTTGAGGTATTTTTGTATTTTGCCATCTGCTACTAACCCGTCTAACACAGGTTTCCAGTATCGATTTCTAAAGTTACCCGTGTCGATATAGCTATTTTCAACAGTAGGAAACAGTAATTCACCTTTGGGATGAATCGAGTCGATAAGTTCGCTTAGTTGTCGGTTGCATGGAAATAAACGAACCGCTCTATTTTTTGTATGTGGAAGTAAAACACCATTGGAATAGGCTTTGTTGAACCGTATAAGCAGGCGATTGTTTTGGTTTTTAATGTCACCGTGGGTCAATGCAATCACTTCTTCAAGCCTTGCACCAGTCAAGGCAAGAAATTCTACAAAATGCGCGTAATAAGAATGTTTATAAGCTGATTTAGTTGAACAGTAATCATCTGCGTAAAAAGCAGCGATAATCGCTTTGATTTCGTGAGTCTCGAAACACTCGATCGAGTCCAATTTAGCTTCTTTTCTTATTTTTGATATTGAATCGGCTACGCGATGATAAGGGTTTTTAGCTATTAGTTCTCTCGCCACAGCGAGGTTGATAGCGCTGTTAATGTCAGTGCAAATTCTAGCAATCGTCCCTTTTTTATAGACTTCTAGTAGCTCTTTCAGTGCTAATTCAGGATTATTTATATCCAGCGCTTTTGCTGACAATAGCTCGATTGCCCTAGACGTGACACGCCAGTGGTTCTTTTGCGTTGTTTGAGCCACAGTATCTTTTTTAGCTTTTTTGTAAAGCTGCCACAGTTCAAGCAAATTAAGTTCTTTAGGGCGGCTTGCTACCTCAATTGACTTTGCGTGTTTTGGTGAGTAGCGAGCATAGCTATCGTCAAAATCGCCAAGATTGATATCTCTGTCGATTAACTTTGCAGCGCGTATCGCTGTTACCCATCCATCATCGTTTGCCTTTGCGATCGCCAAATCGTGTCTTTTGCCCGTGGGATAAGTAAATCTAATGCGGTATGAGCCGTTTCTAATAAAAACTTGAACTGATCCTATTTTGGCTTTTTGTTTACCTTCGGAGTACATGCGAGAAATTAAATTAGTTAAGAACTCGCCTCAAATTCACACCAATCTGTGCCTAGTAGCGTCAAGACAACCTTTGAAAATGGCTAAAACCCTTATACAGCACACCCTTGGTAAGGGTGAGGTCACGAGTTCAATCCTCGTCAAGGGCTTCTGCACAGTGACTAATTGTTTGTCGTCGGAGACATATTACCGTCGTTGGGACTAATTGTATTATGTATTGACGGAATTAATTTTGCTAGTATTGCTGGGAGATATATAAATACAGGCTTTTATTTGACGACATTAATTTGTCTTCACGTCAAATAATGTGTCATTATACAGCGATCGCGCTAGCATCGAAAAACCAAGTTCCGATCTTAATGTTCATAAGTATTTAAAATCGCCGATCGCATTTAAATCGTATTCGCCTCATAAGGATAAGGACGCTTTTTTAACTTTTTTAGATGAGACACAATAAACTATAAATGAAGCACTACGAAAGAGCGTGGATTTACATCAAGTAATTATTGCTTACAAAGCAGGGGATTCTCAAAGTCAAACTTGGGCTGAAAAATGCGCCGAACAAATAGAAAAGTTAAATTGCAACGTTTTGCTTGGCCCCAGCGGGATTAAGGACAATCCCTACCCAGTTTTTTTAGCTTCGTCCAATTCAAAAATAGACTTGGCGATCGTCCTAGGCGGCGATGGAACGATTCTTGCTGCTGCCAGACAGCTTGCACCCGAAAATATTCCTATATTACCAGTGAACGTTGGCGGGCATTTGGGTTTTTTGACAGAACCCTTCGAATTATTTAAAAACACAGAACAAGTTTGGGAGAGAATTCAAGGCGATCGCTATGCCATGCAAACACGAATGATGTTAGAGGCGCGTTTGTACGAAGGCGATCGCCACAATCGCGAAGCAATTAGCGATCGCTATTTTTGTTTGAATGAAATGTGCGTCAAACCTGCCAGTATCGATCGCATGCCGACTTCCGTTCTTGAAATGGAAGTAGACGGAGAATTAGTCGATCAATACAGCGGCGATGGTTTGTTGGTAGCAACACCGACAGGTACTACTGGCTACACTGCTTCAGCTAATGGACCGATCGTTCATGCAGGAATGAATGCGATCGTCGTTACGCCAATTTGCCCTTTAAGTCTTTCAAGTCGCCCGATTATCATTCCGCCTGGAAGCACGATCGATATTTGGCCTTTAGGCGATTACGAGGTTAACACTAAGCTTTGGGCTGATGGTTCTCTTGCAACCACAATTTGGCCCGGACAAAGAGTAAGTATTCGCATGGCAAATTGTCATGCCAAATTTATAGTTTTGCGGGAAAACAATTCTTTTTATCAAATTCTCCACGAAAAATTGCAATGGGCGGGGACGAGGATTTATTACGGTAGTAATGGGAAAGAGTAGGGACTAGGGAACAGGGGACAGGGAAAAAGTTAAAAGTCGTAGAGACGCGAAATTTCGCGTCTGTACAAAAGTCAAAAGTAACGCGGCACACGCAGCACACTTAACCCGATGACGGCGCAATGCAATTCTGAGGAGGACTGTTTGCTGTGGTTTCCTCCGCAAGCTTGAAAAGGCGAAGGCAACGGCGAGGTATCCTCGCCGTATTAAGAGCCGTGTCCGTGAAACCTCCGAATTCGCGCCTCCCCAATGCCCAATGCCCGATGCAGCGTTGCCCGATGCCCTATTCCCTACCTGCGGCAATTTGGATGACTTCGAGGAGTTTTTCCCAGCTTTGTTCGCGATCGGAAAACAAACAAGGAAAAACAGAAAGATTTCTGAGTTGATTGGCGATCGCAGCGGTTTTGACATCCAAAATCACTAAAGGTAGAGCAGTCAAATCCTCATATTTACTCAGCGATCGCAAATACTTAAGCGGATTTTTCAATACGCTGCCATCGAGTAAGACTACATCTAACTTCCAAATTCGCGCTAGAATATCCGCTTGCTCTAAACTATCGGCTTCGAGGATACAACGATCGGCATGAGACAGATAATTTTTGAGCATTAATTCAATCGATCGATATTCCGTAGAATTGCTAATACTGTCGATCGATTTACTTGCTTCTGCTTCGGGATAGAGACGTAAGATTTTTATGCGGGAACGATCGCCATTTGGCGATCGTTCCAAGCCAGGAAAATATTTTGTGAGGGCTTCTTGGGCAAGCGGTAAAGCTAAAAAGCCATTCGCTCCGTATTTTTGCGACTTTTGTCGTTCCGATTCTCTAGCAATCACAAAAACAGAAATTTCCTTGAGTTGGCGATCGCTCTTAAGCGATGTTAAAACATCCCAACCAGACAGCATTGACACAGAAGGATTCAACAATATTTTCGCTGGTTGCAATTGACGAGCCATATTTAGCGCTTGGGTTACCGTTCTGGCAACAACTGCGTGATAGCCCAACTTAGAAAGCTTTACCGTTAACATTTCAATGTAGCAAACATTTTCTACGACGAGCAACACTAAACGATTCTCTTGCGCGTCTGAGGCAGAGCTATTAAAAATTTGCTTGGCGTATCGAGCGATCGAGCAATAATTAGATCGCTCGTTAACAATGCCGTTGCCATCGCTCAGCTTGCACGAAGACAGGGCATTCGTTTCCAAAGCGGAGAGGTTGCTTTTGTCCAATGAATAATCTTCTTTGAAAGAGTTGCTGACGATACCAGTGAGGGGCAATAGGTAACGCTCCGTTCCCTTATTAACTTCTTTGCCTGTTTCGCGTGAAACAAAAGGCAACAAAATCGTAAATTCGCTACCCCGACCGACTTTAGAAATAAAAGAAAGATCTCCGCCATGGGCTTTAGCAAGTTGTTGTACGAGAATTAAGCCCAATCCTTTCCCCTCCGACGATCGCGCCCAAGGATTTTCCTGCTTGGAAAATTGACGCAGCAGCGAACGTTGGGATTCTTCGGAAATGCCACTGCCACTATCCCAAACTGTAATAGCAATCCAATTAGCCCAGCGATTGACGACGATACCAATTTCACCATCAGCAGGGGTGAACTTATGGGCGTTATCAAGCAAGTGAACCAGCATTTGACACAGCCGTAACTCGTCAGCGACAAATGTTTTTAATCCTGGTTCGATCGTCAGCGTAAACTTGGGACGAAAATCGGGAGTTAATTGCTGTTTTTTCTTAACTAGGTTTTCAAGGGTTTTTGCGTAAGCGTGTTCGCACGCATCTTTAATTTCTAATGGCTTTAGCGTCAACTCTAATTGTCCTGCTTCTAGACGAGCTAAATCGAGCAAATCGTTCACCAAATCCATCAACTGACGAGCGCTATGATAAATCAACTCGGTATAGCGGCTTTGACGTTGATTGAGTTGTCCTAATTTCTGCTCTTTCAGCAAGCTTGACAAGCCAACGAGCGCTGTCAGCGGCGATCTGAGATCGTGACTGAGGGTTGCTAAAAATTCATCTTTGAGACGATTTAGCTCTACCAAGTCGGCGTTTTTGGCAGCTAACTCTTGTTCCGATTGAGAGCGGTTGACTGGAATTGCTAAAACCAACCAAAAGGGAGAATTCGATTCGCTTTGGCGATCGCTAAACTGATTTTTGAAAAGATCGGATTTAAATATTTCACTCTTGCTGAGATACTGTTCGATAATTTTTAAAGAAAGTCCGAGCAATTGCCAATTGTTTGTTTTTGTGGCTATGTGTCCCCAGCTCGTTTGAGACACTTCTGCGCTTTTTGGGTTAGTTAATTCGGCGGGGATGGATAATTCAGGCTTTAATTGCTCTACCATCAGAGATTCTAGATTCGTTTCGAAACCGCTAGTAGTTCGCAGTACAGTTTCTCCGCAAAAGGCAACCGCATCTGAATTTTCGAGCGAGCATGGAGCATTTATAAACGAATTGCCCGATCCTTGTTTGGCTAAATGTCGAGCTGCCCAATAATAACTATTGTTCGGACAGTTCATTTGACTTGGTAATGATTTATTAGCAACTTCTGAGTAGGAAGCGTCGTCTTTTCTCAAACTTTTTTGCATCTTTGGGATGCGATGTATTTTCTCCGACGAAGATTCATTATTGTCTGTACGCTCAATTTGCTCGATCCAGCAATGATTTTTGCCGACAATTTTCCCCATCAAAGTTTGAATACTCAGAGGTAAGGGAATTTGTTCTATTAACTCCAACCAACATGTTTCGATTTTGGTTGAGTTTGGCAATGAAGATCGATCTTTGTTGTGAAGCGCTAAAGATTTAAGCAAACTTCTAGTATCTAACAATCCCAAAAATTTTTCTGCTCGATCGACCAGTGCATAAAGTGGGTTGCTGCCCCGATCTGATGCTTCAGCCTGCAAATGAGGCAAAAATTCTCTCACTTGAGTTTGTACGGGTAGCACAATTGGCAACTCGATCGACAAGTCGATTGCGCTCAAAGAACGAAACGATTTTTGTAAGTCTCGTTGCTCTTCATGATTAGCTTGCAAACACAGAAGCACACTCCGTTCGCTTATTATCCCCACCAGACGATCGCGACAATCCAAAATAGCCACAAACTGCTGTTTGCTCGACAGCAAAGTTGTCACTAACGAGTCAACTTTTGTTTCCGTCGAGCAAACAGGAATCGTCCGAACAAAATTAGTCAAACAAAAATTAGAACTAGACATGAGGTATTTTTGCTAACTCTAATTTCCAAATCAACAACAAATTTGCAATTTCGCGCACTCAGAAACATTGAGCGAAAGTTACGTTTTTGATTTTAGAAGCGTACAGGTTAATTATTGCGTAAAACTGGTATGCAGATAAACTAATTACTTACAATTAATTACAATTTTCAGAATGGCTAAATAAATGTTAAGTTTTTAAAAGCGATCGGCGATCGGCACGATTGAAAAGCTGATTTATCCGTGAGATCTAAGAATGTTAATTTTTTAGAGGGACGTTGAAAAAAAGATTAAATTCCCTAGCAATGACAGACAATCAAAGAAAAAAAGATTTTTCTGAAAATATTTTGCCCAGTCGATTATTTATTTGTGTTTTTCCATGTACCGAAAGGCTGGCAAGGATTTTATTGTCAATCCTCGATAGCGATCGCTACTATTTGCGGCAAATTTATCTTGCGGAAGAATTGGTAGACTTTGTCGAACAACAACAAGAAGAAATTGATTGTTTGATTTTTCTCAACGAACCAGACGCTCGCCGCAAGTTCGATCGATTATCTCAACAAGGAATTTTATTGCCAACTATAATTTTAAATCCAGAGGTGCAATCGCCTGACGGTTCGATCGAGCCAGAAATTACATTTTCAAACAAAATAGATAAGGTTGCCAACGATTCCGCATCGCATTTTACTTATTTGCTTCATAGCGCGGAAGTCAGGTTGGAATGGCATCGACTAGAGCAAATCACTACCTACATCGACCGAGCGATTACTCAGTTTCTCAATCTCTCTCCTAGTTGCGATCTCTCTGGAAAATCAATTCAACTCAAACGCGATCGAGACAAAAATAATCAAAATTTTTTAATGCTACAACAGCGTCGATTAGCAGAAAAACTTAAAGAAAGATTGGGATATTTAGGCGTTTATTATAAAAGAAACCCGCCCGATTTTTATCGTAATCTATCTGCTGAAGACAAACAAGAATTTATCGAGCAATTAAGTCAAGAATATCGCCAAATTATTCTCGATTATTTTTCAGAAAACAATTACATAATTAACGAATTAATCGATAGATTTGTCAATAAAGCTTTTTTCGCCGATTTTTCCGTTCCACAGCTTTTAGAAATTCATATGAATTTAATGGACGAATTTTCACAACAACTTAAACTTGAAGGTAGAAGTGAAGAAATATTATTAGATTATCGCTTGGCTTTAATCGATATTATCGCCCATCTTTGCGAGATGTATCGACGATCTATTCCCAGAGAAGATATACCTTTCGAACTATTATTTAGAATAGATTAAGCTACCAATCACCTAATCGAAGGTAATGATAATATAAAAGCTGCTTTGTGTGAAGTTACCAATGAAATTAGTACAATACAAGATCTAAATCTAAATGTAGATATTTTAATTTAGAAATTATCCTTTTTCCTCTCTTATAATCCACCATTGGTATGAGCGCATTAAAAAGAACCTATGTCTTGAAACTTTATGTTGCTGGGAATACGCCCAATTCCGTAAGAGCTTTAAAAACACTCAAAACTATTTTGGAAAAAGATTTTCAAGGAGTTTACGCTCTCAAAGTGATTGACGTACTCAAAAATCCCCAATTGGCAGAAGAAGATAAAATTTTAGCAACTCCCACTCTTTCCAAAGTTTTACCCCCTCCAGTTCGCAAAATTATCGGCGATCTTAGCGATCGAGAAAAAGTTTTAATCGGATTAGACTTACTCTACGAGGAAATTAAAGAGAGAGAGTCCGAACTTTAGGACTATGATAATAAATTGCTCGATTTTTTAGTAAACCGATAAAATTTTCCGCACTGCGCTCGATAAGCAATGAATCAACCGAATCCAAACGGTCAACAGCAAGACAACGGAACACATAAAGGAGTTCAAAAAATTCGCACCATGATTGAGGGTTTCGACGAAATCAGTCATGGAGGCATGCCAATTGGCAGAACAACTTTAGTCAGCGGTACTTCAGGTACGGGTAAAACCTTAATGGCAATTCAGTTTCTCTACAATGGCATCAAATTTTTTGATTGTCCTGGATTGTTTGTCACTTTTGAAGAATCGCCCACAGATATTATTCAAAATGCCTACAGTTTTGGTTGGGATTTACAGAATTTGATCGATCGCGGTAAACTATTTATTTTGGATGCTTCTCCCGATCCTGAAGGACAAGAAGTAGTTGGCAATTTCGATCTTTCCGCACTGATCGAACGAATTCAATACGCGATTCGTAAATATAAAGCTAAACTTGTTTCTGTCGATTCGGTAACAGCAGTATTTCAACAATATGATGCTGCCTCTGTAGTCAGGCGCGAAATCTTTCGCTTGGTTGCCCGTCTCAAACAATTAAGCGTTACTTCGATTATGACAACGGAGCGAATCGAAGAATACGGACCGATCGCTCGTTTTGGGGTTGAAGAATTTGTTTCTGATAACGTTGTAGTTTTGCGAAACGTCCTCGAAGGAGAACGTCGTCGGCGCACTGCTGAAATTCTCAAACTTCGAGGTACGACTCACATGAAAGGAGAGTATCCTTTCACCATTACCAAAGATGGTATTAATATTTTCCCACTTGGAGCGATGCGACTGACTCAACGTTCTTCTAACGCGAGGATTTCTTCTGGTGTTATTACTCTAGACCAAATGTGTGGCGGCGGTTTCTTCAAAGATTCGATTATCTTGGCAACAGGTGCTACTGGTACGGGTAAAACTCTGTTGGTGAGTAAATTCATCGAAGAAGGCTGTCGTCAGGGCGAAAGAGCAATTTTATTTGCCTATGAAGAATCGAGGGCGCAATTGTCGAGAAATGCCTCTTCTTGGGGCATTAACTTTGAGGAAATGGAAAGCAAAGGTTTGCTTAAATTAATTTGTGCCTATCCAGAGTCGTCAGGTTTAGAAGATCATTTGCAAACGATCAAATCGGAAATTACCGAATTTAAACCGGGGCGCATCGCGATCGATTCGCTCTCAGCACTAGCTAGAGGCGTTACCAACAATGCTTTTAGACAATTTGTCATCGGTGTGACTGGTTATGCCAAACAAGAAGAAATTACGGGTTTCTTCACCAACACTACCGATCGATTTATGGGCGCAGATTCGATTACCGAGTCTCATATTTCCACCATCACCGATACAATTCTTATGTTGCAATACGTAGAAATTCGCGGCGAGATGTCTAGAGCAATTAACGTCTTTAAAATGCGCGGTTCTTGGCACGATAAAGGTATCCGTGAGTATGATATCTCTCATGAGGGCCCTGACATCAAAGATTCTTTCCGCAATTACGAACGCATTATTAGTGGTTCGCCAACTCGCATTAGTGTTGACGAGAAAACAGAACTATCTCGCATCGTTCGTGGTGTTAGAGAGAAAACTAAGGATGAGTAACGGGCAACGGGCAACGGGCAACGGGCAACACTTCGACAAGCTCAGTGCATCGCGGGAAATGGGCAACGGGAAATGGGCATTGCCACCCCTAATCCCTGTTTCCTGTTCCCTGTTCCCTTTTCAAATAATAAACTATCTGCATTCCATCAACACTCTTTTTTGAGTAGATTTGACGAGAGGTGGTTAAGGGTTTGATGCATCTTTGAATCATTGATACGGGGCGATTCAAAATTTTACCAATTTGCTTGACGGTTATACCATCGGGATGAGCGAGAATCAGGTTTCTGATTAGTTCGGTAGTGCTAGGGCCAGGTTTTGCTTTGATAATTTGAATTGACAAAATTTGCAATCTTCTAGTTCTTCAGCCCTAGAATTCCCATTTTTGACAAAATAGTTGCGATCGCTCCTAAAATTTATTAATTTGTCTTTAACCCCTAACCCCTAATCCCTAATCCCTATTGCCTACCCTGAATGCATTTGCTGAATTTCCTGCAAAGCTATTCTTAAATCTTGACGGTGTAACCATCCGACAAAACCCGCATAAAGACATTGACGATCGCCATTAGCAACAAAAACATGGTCTAGTTGTAGGGGATTGCTCCAAGTGCTGACGGTAATATTATTTGGAAAAGTGATGTATGTTTGCGATAGCTCAAAATCGCGCCAGTGAGCGTCAGTCATACCTGGAATCCAACGTAAGCGAGCGATGAGAAGATTGGTAAAATCTGACTCTAACGAGCTTGTAATCGCTGGATCTTGCCAAAAAGCTCGAATAATATCGTCTAAGTCGAGATGCGCTTTGAGTTCGGCATGAAATCTATTTGGTAGACAAACAAAACGAGAGTAGGCGAATTTAGTTGACTCAATTGTAATCGTGCCATCGCTGCCGTTGTCAAAATTACCAGCAATCGCCAGAGTAGGAATATGTCGGGCAATTTTTTCGGCGATCGCCCGTCTATTTTTGCCCAAATCCCTAGCAATACCAAAACCAATATTGAGGGGATCGATCGTCCTCGCTAGATCGGCACCCCCAATCGGAGAAGCAACTAACACCAAAGAACGTATTTTTCTCCACCATTCGGGATGGCGATCGAGTACCTCCAACCAAATCAATCCGCCCATAGAATGACCGATAATATCTATACTGGCATTAGAATATGTAGCGATAGCCTTAGTTGCTTCTGCTTCTACTCGTTCGATTAATGGTTCGATCCACAACCAAGTATTCAACCAACCAAGATCTGGAGCAATAACAATAGTCTCTGCTGTCGCTAAACGCTGTCCCAATTGAAGAGTGCGATCGCAAGTATCAGCCCAACCGTGTTGGACAAATAGAATTGTTGATGGTTCGTGGTTCATGGTTCATAGGGCAATGGGCAATGGGCATCGGGCAATGGGCAATGGGCATCGGGCATCGGGCATCGGGCAGAGTCACGCATTCACTCATTTTGAAGTCACGCATTCACTCATTAACTTGCTACTTTTTCCCTATCCCCTAATCCCTAATCCCTAATCCCTAATCCCTATATTATGTCCCTGAAAACCTTTAATATGTTTGAGTCAGATCTTGGAGGGGTTATTAATGGAATTATTGCCAGAAAATTTACAGAATTTAAAAAATAAGGTGGCGATCGTCACTGGTGCTTCTAGAGGAATTGGTAGAGCTACTGCCCTAGCTTTAGCAGAACAAGGTGCTAAAGTAATAGTAAATTACTCTCGTTCTAGCGATGCTGCCGATCGACTGGTAGAAGAAATTGCCAGCGCGGGGATTGAAGCGATCGCTATTAAAGCAGATGTTTCTCAAGCTGCCGAGGTAGAGGCACTAATCGAGCAAACTCTGTCTAAGTTCGATCGCATTGACGTTTTAGTTAACAACGCTGGCATCACTCGCGATACCTTATTGTTGAGAATGAAACAAGAAGACTGGCAAGCAGTTATCGATCTCAACTTGACGGGAGTATTTTTGTGTACCAAAGCAGTTAGTAAATTAATGCTCAAACAACGTAGTGGTAGAATTATTAATATTACTTCTGTTGCAGGACAAATGGGCAACCCAGGGCAAGCAAATTATAGCGCTGCCAAAGCAGGAGTAATCGGATTTACCAAGACGGTTGCCAAAGAATTAGCTTCGCGTGGAGTGACTGTTAATGCGATCGCCCCAGGTTTTATCGAAACAGATATGACTGGCGACTTAAAAGCCGAACCCATACTTCAAGCTATTCCTCTCGGTCGTTATGGTAAACCAGAGGAAGTAGCTGGCACGATCTGCTTTCTTGCAGCTTCTCCCGCCGCCGCCTACATCACAGGACAAGTTTTTAACGTCGATGGTGGTATGGTAATGGCTTAAAGGAAGGGAGTAGCAAGTGTGCCGCGTGTGCCGCGTAGCAAGTTATTACTCATTACTCATTACTCATTACTTATTATTGTTGCCCGTTGCTCGTTGCCCGCGATGCACTGAGCGCTGTTCGTAGTCTTGCCCATTGCCCGGTGCAGCGTTGCCCGATGCCCATTGCCCCATAAATCATGAATTGGCTCTATAAAAAATCTAAAACCCTAATCTCAACCTACTACGCCAACACGCTCGAATTTCGGGCAGAAATATTTTTGTGGGCGCTTTCTAATTCTCTACCGCTGATTTTGATGGGAGTTTGGATACAGGCATCCGAGCGCGGTAATTTTGGTTTAAGTTCGGCAGATTTCGCGCGTTATTTTTTTAGCGTCTTTTTAATTCGTCAATTTACAACTATTTGGGTCATTTGGGAATTTGAAAAGGAAGTCGTCAACGGCACTCTCTCTTTTCGTTTGCTACAACCCCTCGATCCCGTCTGGCATCACATTGCCCAACACATTGCCGAAAAAATAACTCGCGTTCCTTTAGTTATAGTTTTGACTGTGTTGTTTTTTGTGCTGTATCCTCATGCTTTCTGGATACCGAGTCTAGGAAATGCCATACTGTGTCTGTTGGCGATCGTCATGGCTTTTATTTTACGCTTTGCCATGCAATACACTTTTTCCCTGTTTGCTTTTTGGACAGAACGTGCCAGCGCGATCGAACAATTTTGGTTTTTGTTTTACATCTTTTTTTCGGGCTTAATCGCTCCTTTAGAAGTTTTTCCACCACTCGTCAGAGCGATCGTCGATTGGACTCCCTTTCCCTATTTACTTCACTTCCCCGCAGCAATTTTAATCGGCTTGCCAGTTAATTTACTACAAAGCATTTTAGTTCCTCTAGGTTGGACGATTCTATTTTTCATTATCAATCGTCGTCTTTGGAAAGAAGGACTCAAAAAATATTCTGGAATGGGAGCTTAATTAGGGAATAGGGGGTAGTAGCACGGCGCTTTGTATAACGAGGAAACCAGCCGTTCGCGGCACGGCTTCGCCTACGTTATCCGCGCCTCAAGTAGCAAGTAGCAAGTAGCAAGTAGCGAGTTTTTAATCATTACTTATTACTTATTACTCATTACTTATTCCCTAATCCCTAATCCCTAATCCCTACCCTGGCGCTTGTGCTGGTTTTTGTGCGCCACCAGAGCCAGTACGAGGAATTTTGCTACTAGAAAGTTCTTCGTCAACTGGAGTAAATTCAATGTGATTGAGCAAAGTTGTCACAAAAGCAAATAGTAAAAAAGGTAAAGATAATACCAAAACGATTCCAACAGTCGCTAGTGCGTAAATTTGACGAGTACTACTCCACAGCGCCAGAGTAGTAGCTAGACTGAGAAAAATTACAATTAACCAAACAATAATCTGACCGTAAATATCGCCGAAGGTCAGTGTACAAATCATGCGATATCTTTGCAATTTGTTATCCATTTTTGTCCACTGAAATCATTATTATTATTTAGATTAACGCTAGCTTCAACAAAAAACCCATTTTTAAACACTTTTCAAAGGGTTGCAACATGACGTTACATTTTTCATTCAGGATATACACTTAATAAAAACCGAACAAAAAATGCGATCGCCAACTACCTACTACCTAATTAACGAATTGTCATTCCTTTTTTGAAAAAATTTTTGATTTTTCCAGCCTAGTTTAGATCTTCTCGTTACTATAAATAAGACTGATAGGAGCATTTAATTTACTCCTACTCGGTCTAAAAATAACTAAAATTCCGCTAGAAGTCTCAATAACTTCTAAAGTTTCTTCAAAAAATCTTGCAATCCAAGGAGATTGTTATAAGTGGCAGCAGGAGATTCAACCGTGCAAGATCGCGACTACACTCTCATCATTGACAAAAGCGGCAGTATGTCTACTACCGATCGCTCTAGTACTAAGACTCGTTGGGATGTCGCTCAAGAGTCTACCTTAGCCTTGGCAAGAAAATGCGAACAGTTAGATGCCGATGGCATTACAGTATACCTATTTTCTAGTCGCTTCAGAAGATACGACAACGTTACTTCCGATAAAGTGACGCAAATTTATCAAGAAAATGAGCCGATGGGTCGGACAGATTTAGCTGGCGTTCTCCAAGATGCGATCGACAATTATTTCGTTCGTAAAGCTCAAGGTCAAGCTAAAGGAGAAACTATTTTGGTAATAACAGATGGAGAACCAGACGATCGCAAAGCGGTAATGCGTACGATTGTCGATGCCTCTAGGCAACTCGATCGCGATGAGGAATTGGCAATTTCTTTAATTCAAGTCGGAAACGATCCGATCGCCACTCAGTTTCTCAAAGCCTTAGACGATCAATTGGAAAATGCTGGAGCTAAATTCGATATTGTCGATACTATTACCATTGAAGATATGGAAGAGCTTACTCTGTCTGAAGTTTTGCTTAATGCCGTTCGAGATTGAAGCACTCAACAAGTAGCGCTCGAACATTTAGCATTCTGCATCAATTAGCAATACAGCTAACCATAAATTAAAAAGCTGAAAATAGTCGATTGTTGACTAGCTAAATGCTAGATTTATTTATAGAAAAAGGATTGGTTAATTACCAATCCTTTTTTTGTTGTATTTTTGTAGTATTATATATTTATACGCTCGTAAATCGAGGACAGTTCTCGCAATCATAATGTCTATGGATATATACCGTATAATTTAAATAGAGCCTTTGACTCTGCCCATGTTTGCGATCGTCATGGCATTAAAATTGAATAACGCCGACTACCCAGCAGCGCGAGAAGTAAACAGCATAGATAGCTATGCACGAGTTTTATATAGCAGTGAGCAATCTCTACTCTCCTTCACAATCTCTCGTAAAAGGCAACTGGTTCAAATTAATTTGTGGAGCCAGCTTTCAAGACCTTCCAGACATTCGCAATCTTGTATTGGCGTATACACTTGCTGGTGCTGATTGTGTGGACGTAGCCGCCGATCCAGCAGTAGTAGCAGCCGCTACTGAAGCGATCGAGGTAGCAAAAACTTTAAAAGACAAAGCAGTTGACAAAGGATTTGGGATGCAGGGCATACCCTGGTTAATGGTTAGTTTAAATGATGGTCTCGATCCTCATTTTCGCAAAGCTCAATTCGATGCAACTAAATGTCCGACCGATTGTTCTCAACCTTGTCTGAGCGTTTGTCCTGCAGGAGCGATCCAAAAGGGCGATCGCAGGGGAACAGACTCGGGTTTTGTTAGCTTAAAAGAAAATGTCAACGGAGTAATCGATCGACGTTGTTATGGTTGTGGTCGCTGCTTGCCAATCTGTCCGTCGCAACTAATTTTATCTCGTTCTTACGTGTCTGCTCCCACAACGATCGCCCCAATAATTTTGGAACTAGGCATCGACGCGATCGAAATTCATACCCATGTCGGACACGAAAAAGATTTTCAAAGATTGTGGAACGCGATCGCTCCATGGAGCGATCGATTAAAACTTTTGGCAATTAGTTGTCCTGATGGTGAGGGATACGTCGATTATCTTCGTACTCTCTATGAAATTATTACACCTTTACCTTGCCTTTTAATTTGGCAAACAGACGGAAGACCGATGAGTGGAGATATTGGCGCGGGTACTACCCACGCTGCGATCGCCCTTGCAAAAAAAGCTTTAGCAGCTAATTTACCTGGTTATATCCAACTAGCTGGTGGCACTAATAATTATACCGTTTTTAAGTTGAATGCAGCCGGTTTGTTAAAAGCAGAAAACACGCGAATAACAAACAACCAAAAACAATCAAAAAATATTTCTGGTGTTGCTTATGGAAGTTATGCACGTTCTTTGTTATTGCCAATTTTACAAGAACTTGAAGCGATAAATTTACAAAATGAAGTTCGATTTGTTAGCGATTTAATTAATAACGCTCGAGCGGAAAAATGCTTAGAAAATAATTCGAAAATATTGTGGCAAGCGGTTGCTAAAGCAAACAAAATTGTGAATCAAATTAAATCTTTCAATTGTCAAGTCACTTAAAAATCTCGGTTAAATTTAAATTTTCTATCTTTCTAAAGATTGTTGACCTCAATTTTTATTCATGGTAGAAATACCACAAATCAAAAAATAAAAAAAAATAATAGTTAAAAACAGCTCATTTAATGACAGAAAAAATAACCGCCCAACGGATGCAAATTACTGATAATTTAGACCGATTACTGGAAATTTTACCCGAAGCCATTCGCGCTCATGTAGATCGGCATCCAAAGCGAGATAATTTAATCGAAGTAGTCATGGATTTGGGAAGACTGCCAGAAGCTCGCTTTCGCGATGAAGTAACTTATTTGGGCGAAAATCCCATCTCCAAAGAAGACTTAAACTATTCGATCGAAAGAGTCGGGATCTTCAGCGGCGACAATCGAGCGGGAATCGAACGAACCTTGCATCGAATTAGTGCTATTCGCAATCGTCAAGGAGAAATTATTGGTTTGACTTGTCGGATCGGTCGGGCTGTATTTGGTACGATCGCCACAATTCGCGACTTAGTCGAAACGGGAGGATCGATTCTATTATTGGGTCGTCCTGGAGTGGGTAAAACGACGGCATTGCGAGAAATTGCCAGAGTATTAGCCGACGAATTGGAAAAACGAGTAGTTATTATCGACACTTCCAACGAAATTGCTGGAGATGGCGATATTCCCCATCCCGCGATCGGTCGTGCCAGACGAATGCAAGTCGCTCGTCCCGAATTGCAACATCAAGTCATGATCGAGGCAGTAGAAAATCACATGCCAGAAGTAATCGTCATCGATGAAATTGGTACGGAGTTAGAAGCTCTAGCCGCTAGAACGATCGCAGAGCGAGGCGTACAATTAGTGGGAACCGCGCACGGCAATAGCATTGAAAATTTGATCAAGAATCCAACTCTATCAGATTTAGTTGGTGGCATTCAAGCAGTAACTTTGGGTGACGACGAAGCAAGAAGAAGAGGTTCGCAAAAAACAGTTCTCGAAAGAAAAGCGCCCCCAACCTTTGAAATTGCTGTAGAAATGCAAGAAAGACAGCGTTGGGTAGTTCATGAAGATGTTGCTGGAACTGTAGACAATTTACTTAGAGGCAGAGAGCCGATACCGCAACTTAGAAGCATCGACGAGCGAGGAGAAGTTCAAATTACTCAAGAAACACCTCGTCGCTCGCATCTGGAATCAATGGTCAGAACGACACCAGCAGAAATACCCACGCGTCCTTTCGGTTGGCGCGCCTCTGGCAGGATGAGTCCAGTTTTACCATTTACAGGCAAAACCAATAAAAATAATGGTCTCGATAGCTCTTCGCGCTCTGCTGGCAATCGCGATTTCGAACAATTGCTGGAGCAATCTTGGTTAACTCAAGAACCGACTAGCGAAAAAATTCGCACCCCAGGCCCAAATGGTGAAGATTGGCCAGTTTATGTCTATCCTTATGGTATCGGTCGATCGCAAATCGAGCAGATCGTCGAAGTAATGAATCTTCCTATTGTCCTAACCAAAGATCTTAATAGTGCTGATGTTGTTCTGGCGCTGCGATCGCAATTAAAAAGTCAGTCCAAACTCAGACAAATTGCTAAAAATCATCAAACACCCGTCCATGCGGTTAAGTCGAATACGATCGCGCAAATTACGCGCACTCTCCAACGAATTGTTGGTATGGATGACCCTAGCATTCCCGAAGCAGCAGACATGCGCCTATTTACCCGAGGTGGCGATGAGGATGAAATTGAAGCTTTAGAAGAAGCACGCTTGGCAGTAGAACAAATTGTCATCCCCAAAGGACAACCAGTTGAATTACTGCCGCGCTCGGCAAAAGTTCGCAAAATGCAACACGAACTTGTCGAACACTATCGACTAAATTCCGATAGTTTTGGCGACGAACCCAATCGTCGTTTGCGGATTTACCCAGCATAGTTTGGTAATTGGTAATAGGTATGGGGATTTTTAAAATCCCTATACCTATTACCAATTTTTTCAAAAATTTGGTAGCCTAAGCTAATATCTTTGGGAACAAAATCTAGCGTGGATATATCAATTGGCAAGGGGAAAAAAGCGAAGAGAGTTTATGGGATCGATGAAATTGCACTCGCCCCCGGAGCGCGTACTTTAGATCCCAGCTTGGCAGATACTCGTTGGCAAATCGGTGGAATCGAGCGAAACATTCCCATTATTGCTAGCGCTATGGACGGTGTCGTCGATGTCAAGATGGCAGTATTGCTCTCAGAATTGGGGGCAATAGGCGTTATCAATTTAGAAGGCATTCAAACTCGTTACGCAGATCCAGAACCCATCTTAGATCGGATTGTCTCTGTAGGCAAAACTGAGTTTGTCGGTTTAATGCAAGAACTTTATTCCGAACCGATTAAACCAGAACTAATCTCGAAAAGAATTAGCGAAGTTAAGGCAAAAGGCGGTATTGCCGCAGTTAGTTTAACGCCTGCTGGAGCGAGTCAGTACGGTTCTACAGTAGCAGAAGCTGGTGCGGATCTTCTCTTCGTGCAAGCAACTGTAGTCTCTACCGCTCATCTTTCTCCCGACTCGATCGCTCCTCTGGACTTAGCAAAATTCTGTCAAGAAATGCCCATGCCTGTAGTCTTGGGTAACTGCGTCACTTACGATGTCGCTCTCAATTTGATGAAGGCTGGTGCTGCTGCTGTATTGGTTGGTATTGGTCCTGGTGCGGCTTGTACTTCTCGCGGCGTATTGGGAGTTGGCGTACCTCAAGCAACTGCTACGGCAGACTGTTCTGCCGCTCGCGATGACTATTTTCGAGAAACGGGCAGATACGTACCCGTCATTTCTGATGGTGGAATTGTGACTGGCGGCGATATTTGTAAATGTATTGCTTGCGGTGCTGATGCCGTCATGATTGGCTCGCCGATCGCTAGAGCGGCTGAAGCTCCAGGTCGAGGCTATCACTGGGGCATGGCAACACCTAGTCCAGTTTTACCTCGCGGTACTCGTATTAATGTCGGTACGACTGGAACGATTAAAGAAATTATGGCTGGACCAGCTAAATTAGATGATGGGACTCACAATCTTTTGGGCGCGTTGAAAACTAGTATGGGTACTTTGGGCGCGAAAAATATCAAAGAAATGCAACAGGTGGAAGTAATCATTGCTCCCTCTCTTTTGACTGAAGGTAAAGTATATCAAAAAGCCCAACAGCTAGGTATGGGTAAATAAGTTTTAAATTGTAGATGGTGGGCAACAATTGCTCGCCATTTATTATTAATGTTTCGATCTTAAAATTAAGATCCCTATCGATCGAGCGAAAATTTTTTAGTCTCGATCGCTATTTTTTTTTATATATAAAACTTATGAGATTTACTTGTTACTTTTAAAATTTTAAAGATCGAGTCACAACAAACGTCAAAGCTTATTGAGAATCAACTAGTTTGACAGAACTTGAAACAACGTATTGACGTTCTCGAATCATTTGGTATCATACTTATAACATAGGATATGATGCACCTCTGTTGTCTATTTACTTAAAAAACTTATTATTAAAGCTTGTAATCCTTATATTTCCAAGTGACAATCGATATTATCGTTTGTAACAGCTACTAAATTTGTCACCTCCAAAAACTTGTTGTTGACTAAGTATATATACCAGGATTGACAAAAAACTATAAATTTATCTATAACAATCGCGATTGCGCTTCGCGATTTTCAAAATCTAGTCAAAGTTTTTGGCAATCGTAAAAAAAGGTTTTCAACTCAACGCAATCGCGCAGCCTGCACGGAGACGGGGCGTTCTTTCTGACGAGGAGACCTCGCCAGCCAGCCCCTCTGCAATCGCGTTGAGTTGAAAGAGTTCTCTGTTATTCGCAACTATTAACTGCCAAGATATAACTGTATCCCAACGCATCAACGCCGCCGACTCTGACGTTTACTTGATAGGGTTGCTGTCCCACGCGAGGATTACCAAAAATATTTCTTGATTGACCGGGAGATAATTCGATATCGCCCTCAAAAGCTTTGTCTAAACTACTATCACTATATTTTAGAAACATTTTGACGTTAAACTTAGCCGATTTTTCGCTAGATTTAGAAGTGATGGTAGCAATATACTGTCCTGAAGGATAGCCGTTAGGAACGATAAAATCGGTATTCCAATTGTCCTTAACTAAGACCATCCCAGGAGGCGAGACAGTCTTCGAGATTTCTCTACCCTCGCCACCAACAACATCTAAGGGTATACACATTTGTGCCAAACTTGGCAAAGGAAACCACGTATCGTACAGAACAGTAGCTACAAAAGTAAAAATACCCAAACTACCTCCTAAAGTAGCGCCCCAACCGATAGCATTAATTAAAGATAGTTTTTTGAAAACCATACAAATCTGGTAAGTTAGAAAAATCTTTGTTTTTGTGACGAAGAATCATAGCCGATCTTAAGACCAATGACAAACGAACCATTCGATCGAGCGTCCGATATTAAAGCGCTGTTTGATAGAATCGCACCTGTATACGACCAATTAAATAATTGGTTGAGCTTGGGACAACATCGCGTCTGGAAACAAATGGCAGTAAAATGGTGCTATCCCGAACCCGGAGATGTAGCTTTAGATGTTTGCTGTGGCAGTGGCGACTTAGCATGTATGTTGGCGCGAAAAGTTGGTGTAACTGGTCGAGTAATTGGCGTTGATTTTTCTGGCGAACAGTTAGCGATCGCCCACCAGCGTTCTCAAGAAAGTTTTCCTACTCTATCCCTTAGCTGGGTAGAAGGCGACGCGCTAAATTTACCATTCGATGATAACTATTTTGATTGCGCTACGATGGGATATGGTTTACGTAACGTAACTGACATACCCTTGTGTTTAAAAGAGTTACATCGCGTTCTCAAGCCAGGAGCAAAAGCTGCTATTCTCGATTTTCATCGTCCCAGCGAACCTTACTTGCAAGCATTTGTGCAGTGGTATCTACAAAATGTTGTCGTTCCCACCGCACAAAGATTTGGTTTGACTCAAGAGTATGCTTATATCACTCCGAGTTTGGAGCGTTTTCCCACTGGCGAAGAGCAAGTAGAGTTATCCAAGCAAGCGGGTTTCGATCGAGCCATACACTATCAAATTGCTGGTGGCATTATGGGAGTGTTAGCGCTCGAAAAAAGATTGTAAATTAGGAAATATAAAATAACTTCTCCATTCTTGATTAAGACATTAACCTTTATTAGTAGATAATTGCCTTGGTGTTGCCCGACCTTTGGACATTGTTGATACCTCCGATCGCAGGAGGAATTATTGGCTACTTTACCAACGATATAGCCATTCAAATGCTGTTTCGTCCCTACAAACCAATTTATCTAGGTAAACGCCAACTACCATTTACTCCTGGTTTAATTCCCAGCAATCAAGCTCGACTGGCTCAAAAAATCTCCGATACGATTATGAGTTCGTTGCTGACACCAGAAGAATTGCAAAACTTAGCAAAGCGTCTGTTGGCGATCGAACGAGTTCAACAAGCAATTCTCTGGTTATTAAATTTAGGAATTAAACAAGTTCAAGAAGATAAAGAACAAAAAACGGCTAAAATCTTAGCCAAAATTCTTGAAGATTTAATGGGAGAATCTTTACCGAGATTATTAAAGGCTCTTTCTCGTCGCTCCGATTTTCTAGAAGAACAAATAAATCAAATCTTCGATCGCATTCTCTTAGAATTTCGTTTGAGCGATACTCAAGCCAGACAATTTTCTGATTGGTTTTTAGAAGTAGTTATACCACCAGATTTTCTCAGACAAGCCATAGTCGATTTTTTAACCGATCGCAATATTCAAGTAATTGATGAAGGGTTTCGCGAAAAATCTAGCGGTACTTATTGGGTAGTTGCTAATTTATTTGGCTTAAAAAATAGTTTGGTTCGTTTGCGAACTTTTTGCTTAGATGAAAAAGAAATTGCTAATACAAGATTAAAAGAATTAATTCTTTCTCTGGAAATTCGCAATCGCATCAAGAATTGGTTGAAAAATTTATCGCTACAAAACTTACCAGTAGGAACGGTCAGACAATTACGTAAAACAACTCGCGAAACCGTTCAACAATACATTCAAGATAAAGGAGCAGAATTTATACAAGGATTGGGCGAATCAGTTGATTGGGATAAGGTTGCCGTTGTAATTATTAATAGACTACGTTCTTCGGCTGCTGTAACTAGTTCCCTCGAAACAATTAGTTACGAATCAGCATTAATTTTAGACCGCTATTTAGAAGCAGATTTAGAAAAAATTGTCGCTAAAGCCATTCCCATTCTTGCGATCGATCGAGTAATTGTCGATCGCGTCAACGCTACTTCTCCTAAAGAGTTAGAAGATGCTATCAACGGCATTGTCAAAAGCGAATTACAAGCAATTGTCAATTTAGGTGGCGTACTCGGTTTAATCGTCGGAATTTTTCAGTCAATTTTAATGTTAGTAATTTAATTAAGCCAAATGACAGACAAAAACCCGCAAGTGGGCATTATTATGGGTAGCGATTCCGATTTACCGACCATGCAAGCTGCGATCGCCATTTGCGAACAGTTTGAGATTACTTGCGAAGTAGCGATCGTTTCCGCTCATCGCACTCCAGAAAAAATGGTAAACTACGCACAAACTGCTTGCGATCGAGGTATTAAAGTAATTATTGCTGGTGCTGGTGGTGCGGCTCATTTACCTGGTATGGTAGCTTCTTTAACTCCTCTCCCCGTCATTGGCGTACCCGTCACCACTCGTACTTTAAGCGGTATTGATTCTCTTTATTCGATCGTGCAGATGCCAGCAGGAATTCCCGTTGCTACCGTAGCGATCGGCAATGCTACCAATGCGGGTTTATTAGCAGTGCAAATACTCGCATCCAGCGACAGCGAGTTATTAAAACAAGTAAAGCAATATCGTCAAAATTTATCCGAATCCGTTCTCACCAAACAGGAAAAATTAGAAAAGTTAGGTTACAAGCAATATTTAAAAGAAATGTAATAATAAAATAATTTTTTACATACAATTGTTAGGGCGATCGAAAGTTAACCTCTTGCAAAAATCATAAATCTCGATCGAACAAAAAAAAGAAAGATTGAAGGTTGTCCAATAAGCTACCATTCCTTAATCAAAAGTTGACGTTTTTTATAATAAAAATCAATCTGATGTGATTTAGCTCTCCAAACATTTCCTTCTCGTTCAGCCTTGCATAACCACTCAATTAAAGCTGCCAATGCCTCATTAAGAAGCATGATTTTTATTTCTTCTCGTTTGTCTAATGGTACAGCCCATAAATAAATACTTGAAAATCCAGCAGCCAACCAGCCTCTACGTGACTCACCACAGTAATCACCTCGTATGATGATGCTACTAGATTTTAAATTGAAATAATAATTGACGCTGTTTATTTTAGTTAGTCCTGCATCATTAAGATATTGGTCTAAAATGCTGCGTTTTAATGGATAGCTATGAGTTTTAGGAATTTTACTTTTACTGAAATTATAGGTAAGCACGAGATTTTAAAAAACAATTATTTATATTTGTCTAAAAATTTTTTATGATACTTCTCAAAAATACTTATCATCAACTATGTAACCGTAATTTAACTTAATGACGCGATCGCATTCCTGAATCAGGGCGATCGTCATGACTGATGGCAAAAATATTTTATATAACTTTCAAGAATCCTTACTTTGTGATATCGCTACTAAAATCGATCGAAAATACCGAGATATTTAGCAAGACTCATTTCTGTGCAATTTTTAGGCTTTTTAAACAGCTTTATTTAAAGATTGGCAAAGATTTCTGCTGGCTAGTTAAAATGGACTCATAATAATTCATTTAAAATAATAGAACGTCTTTTTGAATACTCTTTTGGAAGTCTCCAAGAATCCCCATTTCATCCCCAAATCACAATTTAGTATTGGATTGCGATCGGTGCAATACCATCGATTTTTCATTGCCTT
This sequence comes from Xenococcaceae cyanobacterium, assembly GCA_051657945.1. Lineage (GTDB taxonomy): Bacteria > Cyanobacteriota > Cyanobacteriia > Cyanobacteriales > Xenococcaceae > CAZJTL01. The sequence continues at coordinate 47,234 of JBOFLQ010000017.1, forward strand.
TTTGCTTGTCTTTTGCTTTGGGAGCAGGATGTCGCAGGTTCAAATTTTGCGATCTCGTTCATTCTTCGCCAAGTCTAGCTGTGGAGTTAATTTCACGGTTCAGAATTGAAGTTTATTTAAAAAATCTAAGTTTGCTTGTTGCTAGATAAAGACTTTCAATTATACAATATTAGATTGCGTTTGAATTTGGAAATCCAAATTTGGACTTTACCGTATCGAAGTACCGATATTTTTAGATGCGGCATAGAGCAGATAAAAGCTTATAGGAGAAAAAATGGCTAAGCGCGTTCAAGTAGTTTTAAATGAAAATGTGAATAAATTAGGTAAAGCTGGCGACTTAGTCGAAGTAGCACCTGGTTACGCTCGCAATTATTTACTTCCCAAAAAAATTGTTGCTCTAGCGACTCCAGGGATTCTCAAACAAGTAGAAATTAGAAGAGAAAAAGAAAGACAAAGATTACTTGCTGAAAAACAAGAAGCTGAGTCTCGTAAAGTTGCACTAAACACGATCGGTCGTTTGACAATTCGCAAACAAGCTGGTGAAGGCGATGCTATCTTCGGAACGGTAACGACTCAAGACGTTGCCGATCTGATTAAAGAAAAAGCAGGAATGGAAGTAGATAAAAAAGGAATTACCGTTCCAGAAATTAATAAGACTGGAATTTATCAAGTCCAAGTCAAACTACATCCAGAAGTTACTGCAACTGTTGATATTCAGGTATCACCTTAGAGGGAATAGGGAATAGGGAGTAGGGAGTAGGGAACGGGTAACAGGTATAGTTCCTAAAGTTTACTTGCTATTTTTCATGCTTCCCCTAGCCCCTAATCCCTCCTGCTGGCGCAATAACAGTGAATTGATAACGACGATCGAAGAACTGAGTGCCATAAAAGCTGCGGCGACGGCGGGGTTTAAAAGTAGTCCGTATTTCGGAAGCAAAACACCAGCAGCGATCGGTATGGCGACTAAATTGTAACCTAAAGCCCAGCCAAGATTTTGACGAATTTTTTCAAATGTAGCCCGACTGAGTTCGATCGCCTCAACCACACCCAACAAATTCTTTTTCATCAAAACAATATCTGCTGTTTCAATAGCAACATCAGCACTTCCAGTTAAAGAAATACCGATATCTGCCCTTGCTAAAGCTGGCGCGTCATTAATTCCATCGCCGATCATAGCGACGATCGAATCTCTATCTGATGACTGAAGAGATTTAATTATTTCTGCTTTTTGACTTGGTTTGACTTGGGCGTAAACGCGATCGATTTCTAATTGACGAGCGATCGCTTCGGCTACTTCAACGCGATCGCCACTTAAAAGAATAATTTCTAATCCTCTTTGCTTGAGATTTGCAACAGTTTCTTTGGCATCGGGACGAATAGAGTCTTGTAAGGCAATAATTCCAGCTACTTCGTTTTCTACAGCAACATACACTACTGTCTTACAAAACTCAGTTAGCGCTTTTACTTTTTCGCTGACAGTATCATTTATAAAAACGCCACATTCTTCAAGCCATTCTGCGTTACCCAAATAAACTTTTTGTCCCTCGATCGAAGCAGAAATACCCAATCCCGATCGTGTGACAAAATCTTTAGCTTCTAATAAAGATAATTCTCTTACTGCTGCCGCTTGTACGATTGCTGTCGCCAGAGGATGATTCGTTCCACTTTCTACCGTTGCCGCTATTTGTATCAGGCGATCGCTATTAATATCTATTAAAGGAATACAATCGGTTAACTGAGGTTGACCGATTGTTAAAGTACCAGTTTTGTCAAAAACAATCGTCTTCAACTTATGTACTCTCTCAAAAATATCGCCGCCTTTGACGAGAATGCCTTTTTCCGCACCGATTCCCGTACCGACAAGAATAGCGGTGGGAGTTGCCAAACCGAGGGCGCAGGGACAAGCAATCACGAGAACGGCGATCGCTAATTTTAAACTTAACAGCAAAGGCGAAGTAGAAGAGTTCATTTCAGGCATTTGGCTAACCATATGTTCCATGGTTGGAGTCATACCTGTCAAAACACCCGACCAAATTTTCGTTCCCAAAAAATACCAAAATAAAAATGTTGCGCTAGCGATCGCCATTACTCCGTAAGCAAAATATCCCGCTACAAGATCGACCAACTTTTGTACTGGTGCTTTGCGAACTTGTGCTTCTTCTACCAAAGCAATAATTTGTGACAGAGTAGTTCGATCGCCAATACGAGTTATTTTGACAATAATTGCCCCCGACTGATTCATCGTACCAGCAGAGACGGAATCGTTCGATCGCTTGACAACAGGCAAGGATTCGCCCGTTAGCATCGATTCATCCACCAGCGTTTCACCGAAAACTATTTCGCCATCGACAGGAATTTTTTCTCCTGGCAAAACACGTACCCATTCGCCTATTCGCACTTGTTCGACTGGTATTTCAATTCCTGTTTGTTCGGGGCGATCTTTACCAATAATTCGTGCTGTTTGCGGTTGTAGTGAAATTAAAGCTTCTAAAGCTGCTGTTGCCCGACTTTTCGCCCTAGCTTCGAGAATTCTTCCCAAAAAAATAAAACCCAATAACATTACGGGTTCGTCAAAAAAACATTCCCAACCCAATTGTGGAAATACTAAAGCAATGCAGCTAGATAAATAAGTACTGACAGTCCCCAATCCCACCAGTGTATTCATGTTGGGCATTCCGTGCCAAATAGCACGCCAACCGTCAACGATAAGCGAACGTCCTGGTAATATTAAAGATAGAGTTGCCAATCCCCAGTGAAACCAAATATTACTCAAAATGGGGATAGAAGAGCCACCAAAATGTTCTAAATGTCCGATCGTCGAGAAAACTAGTAAGATTGCGGCGGTTAGCAATCGCCAGATTTGTTGGCGATTTTCCTGTTTTCTCCTAGCTGCCAAATCAATACTGACAGCATCAAAAGAACGATTATTTGAAAGACGTAACTGAGAAGGAAAACCCGTTTTCGTGAGTTTTGCTGTCAAAATTTCTGGCTCGATCGCGCCAGCTTTGTATTCAACTACAGCTACTTCTGTAATTAGATTGACCATCGCCGAAACCACACCAGGATTTTGATTCAACTGGCGTTCGACTGCCTTGACGCAACCCGCGCATTTCATCCCACTAACATCGAGAGTTACAGTTTTCGATTGCGATCGAGTTTGTTCTTCTTTATTTCCAGACAGTTGTAGCATTTATTCGAGTAAAGCTTTAGTAAACTCATCCCGTCGCCTGTATTCAAAGGTTCGGGCTTCCATAATTGTCATTATGGCATTTTGAGGCGATCGCTTACCTGAATCGATCGCCCTGAATCGATCGAGTTTATTTACCTAGCCTTTACTTTTGCGTCAAGAGAATTTTCTGTTGCCTGTTCCCGGTTCAAAAATCGATTAAAAACCCATTTCTTTAGCAACTACGGATAGATTTGCCTCGATTCCTGTCTTAACAGCATTACCACCACAATCGATCGCGGTGTTAGGATCTTTTAAACCATTACCAGTCAACACACACACTACTGTCGCACCACTAGGTACTCGATCTTTTACCTTTAATAAACCAGCTACAGAGGCAGCGCTGGCAGGTTCGCAGAAAACGCCTTCTCGTTCTGCTAGCATTTGATAGGCGTGTAAAATTTCAGCATCGGTAACGGGATTAAATTCACCGCCGCTAGCTTCTTTAGCAGCGATCGCTTTTTCCCAGTTGGCGGGATTCCCAATTCTAATTGCCGTAGCGATCGTTTCTGGATGGGCAACGGGTTTACCAGCAATAAAGGGTGCTGCACCAGCAGCTTGAAATCCCATCATTGTAGGCAAACGCTTGCATTTACCTGCCTGCTGGTATTGGTTGAATCCCATCCAGTAAGCACTAATATTACCTGCATTACCAACTGGTATGCACAACCAATCGGGTGATTCTCCCAATACGTCTACAATTTCAAATGCTGCCGTTTTTTGACCTTCCAAACGGTAAGGATTAACGGAATTAACTAAGTTGACTGGATAATGTTCGGCCATTGCGCGTACGATGTTTAACGCATCGTCGAAATTACCTTTAACTGCAATTACTTCCGCACCGTAGAGCAAAGCCTGAGCTAATTTTCCTAACGCAACGTAGCCATCGGGAATTACTACAAAAGCTCTCATTCCCGCACGACGGGCGTATGCTGCTGCTGCGGCTGAAGTGTTGCCAGTACTGGCGCAGATTACTGCTTTTTCGCCAGCTTCTTTGGCTTTGGTAATTGCCATGGTCATACCTCGGTCTTTAAAACTACCCGTAGGATTTAAACCATCATATTTAACAAGTACTTGTACATCCCTACCAATTCGATCGGAAATATAGGGAGCTGGTATTAAAGGCGTATTTCCTTCTAAAAGCGTCACTACTGGAGTAGATTCGCTGACTGGGAGATAATCGCGATATGTTTCAATCAATCCTTGCCAACCCCCTCTTTTAATAGCTTGAGCTGGCAAGTTATTTTTTTCTTCTGGGGAGTTATGTTTGATGCTGAAGCCTGAAATTAAATTTTCAGTTTTTTGATTGGCAACCATATTCTCTTCTAGCACTCAAATAACTCCCTTTAACTCTCAGAATGATGACGACAAATTTCTATTTTATCGTGTATTGTTCTGAGTTACAGTTTTTGAACTAATTGGTTTCTTACGTCCTTCAGAAGCACCATATTCATCGCTTTTGCGTCTGCGCTTGCTTTCTTCGCTATAGCGTTTTTCTGACTTGCCAGAGGCAGTTTCCGAACGATACTTGCCGTTGCCATCATTGTTGTAAGACTGACGGCTACCATTCGATTTGCGCTTGAGCATTGGCTTGGGCGAAGCGTCTGAGGGAACTTCCCAATCTGTCTTCATCCAGTTTGGACAATCGCGATCGTAAACCAACTGTAATGCGGCTGCTGCGATCGCCTGTGGATCGTATTCACCACTCAATTCGTTTACCAAAGGCAAGAAAGAAGCCATACGTTCGCCAGCAAGAGTTTCTTTGACTTTCGCTTGCAATTTAGTCAGTCTTTTCGCTTCTACTTGCGCCCGATTGGGAATTGGGCTGATATCTAAAGTTTGTTTTAGTTTACGCTCGATTTGTCTGAGCATGCGGCGATCGTATGATTCGATCAAGGAAATTGCCGTTCCTGTCTTACCAGCACGTCCAGTCCGACCGATACGGTGAATGTAAGTTTCGGTATTATCTGGTACGTCAAAGTTGATGACGTGGCTTAAATTTTCAACATCTAAACCTCTCGCCGCAATATCAGTAGCGACGATGGTACGAATTTTACCTTCACGAAAACGTTTTACTAATCTTTCTCGTTGAATTTGGGAAAGATTGCCATGATATTCATCGACGCTTTGCCCTACTTCTTGCAGTTTTATAGTTAACTCGCTAGCAGTACGTTTCGTTTTTACGAAAATAATCGCCGATTCTGGTTCTTCAATCTCTAAAATTGGTTGCAGTGCTTTAATTTTCGACCAACCGCGCGGAACTAAATAAACATGTTGATCGATTCTCGATGGCGCTGCTTTAGTTTGCGTAACGGTCACAGTTACGGGAGAATTCAAGAATTGCTTGATTAAATCCCGAATTTCTGGGGGCATAGTTGCCGAAAAACAAGCTGTTTGTCGCTCTTTGGGAGTTTGTTGCAGAATTTTTTTGACATCGTCGATAAAGCCCATGCTCAGCATTTCGTCAGCTTCATCTAAAACAACCCAAGCCAATCGATCGAATTTTAAAACCTTACGATCGAGCAAATCGATAATTCTTCCAGGCGTACCGACAACAATTTGCGCGCCTTTTTGTAAACCGCGAATCTGACGATCCATCGACTGTCCGCCGTAAACTGTCAAGACTTGCAATCTGCGATCGCCAGTAAAATCTTCGATCGCTTGCGCTACCTGCTGCGCCAACTCTCTGGTGGGCGTTAAAATTAAAGCCTGTACGGCGAAGGTGTTAGGGTCGATGCGATCGAGAATCGGTAATGAAAAGGCGGCGGTTTTTCCCGTTCCAGTTTGCGACTGACCGAATACATCTCGCCCTCCCAATAATTCGGGAATCGCTTGTTCTTGAATGTTAGTAGGACTGACAAAACCTAACTTTTCTAGTTGTGCGACACAAACTTCAGATAGTCCTAAACTTTTAAAATCAATAGTCATAAGTAACTTTTTTGCGTTATTTCTTTAGTTTTCTTTAAAAAACTTAATGTATTGTTAGCTAGCTAGCTACGGTTACTCCCCATAAAACTATTTTTTTGAAAAAATAGTTGGTGAAAAACATAACTTAAAGCCGAACGGATTGCTCCGCCATTATTTCGCCATATAAATCGTAAACGTCAGCGTCCTTGACTTTGACGGTTGCGATCGTTCCCAATTCGGGGGTAAAACCTTGCTCTGGCACGGTAACGTAAACCAAGCCATCAACTTCTGGGGCAAAGCGCGCCGATCGCCCTATATACTCGCCTGTTTGCGGGTTTTCTTGTTCGAGCAACACTTCGACACATTTACCAATACAAGCTTGATTTTTCTGGGCTGAAATCGGCTGTTGAACTGCCATCAACTTTTCTCGACGAGCATCCATCAATTCTTGAGACAATTGGTTTGGTAAATTATAAGCTGTTGTACCTTCTTCTGGAGAAAAGGTAAATACGCCGACGTGATCGAACTGGTGACGCTTGACGAACTTGACTAAGTGAGAAAAATGCTCGTCAGTTTCGCCAGGGAAGCCAACGATGAAACTAGTTCGCAAAACCGCTTCTGGCAGAGCGTTTTTAATTCGCTCGATGATAGCATCGTTAACTTGTCCTTGCCAAGGACGATTCATAGCTTTAAGTATTTCTGAATGGGAATGTTGTAATGGTAAATCTAGATAGGGCAAAATGTTGGGAACTTCTCGAATTGCCTCGATAACTTTGGCAGTTAAGCCAGTGGGATAGGCGTAGTGAATGCGAATCCAAGGAATGTCCACTTTGCCTAATTCGTGAAGCAGTTCTGCCAATTTAGGCTCGCCGTACAAGTCTAACCCATAATTGGTAGTAATTTGCGAAATTAAAACTATTTCTCGTACACCTTGTTCTGCTAATTGCTTGACTTCGGTAACAATTGACTCGATCGAGCGAGATCTTTGGTTACCGCGCAGATGAGGAATGATACAAAAGGCACAGCGATAGTCACAACCTTCAGCAACTCGAACATAAGCCACGCCTTCAGTTGTGGTACGGTAGCGCGGAACATTTTCGTCGGCTATATAAGTTGGTTTCTCGGATATTTCTTTGACTCTTTCTCCTGTTTCGACTCTGGCTACTATGTCGGCTATTTTATGATAGTCGGCACTGCCCACTACAGCTACTGCTTCGGGCAATTCTTCTAGTAACTGCTCTTGAAAATGCTGAGCCATGCAGCCAGAAATAATAATTTTTTTATTGGCTTCTGCTAATTCAACAAGAGTTCGAACTGATTCTTCTCTAGCAGCTTGAATAAAACTGCAAGTGTTAACGATCACATAATCGGCTAATTCTTCATTAGCATCGACTTGATAGCCGGCTTGGGCTAGCAAGCCTAGCATGTGTTCTGAGTCTACGCGATTTTTTTCACAGCCTAAATGAGATATTGCAATTGTTGGCTTATTTGCCATGCTCGGTTAGAGAGTAGTAAAAGGGTGAGAGAATTTGTACTTGATGTTTTTTAAGTACTAGTTTGACACCTAATCTCGCTAATCGCTTGGGGCGATCGATTTTAATGAAGGGCGATCGAATAAATTGATAGAGTCACCCTCGCTTGGCTGAGTATTAGGCGTTTTAAATAACTATAAAATCATTGTTAAGACATTTTAACATAAACATCAATATATAAAAATCAATCTAAGCAAAAAACTAGGTTGTTTGTATTTTTAAAAGCTGTATTTGGATAAAATTTTTGAGAGTCTCAACTCAATCTGAGACAATAGTTATCTTTGAAAACGGCACACTCGCTCGCGATCGATTAGGTAAAACATAAGTGGACTTATATCAAATTTTCAAGACAAATAATCCGATTATTGGGGTCGTTCATTTGTTGCCTCTGCCTACCTCTACTCGTTGGGGAGGTAATCTTAAAGCTGTCTTTGACAGGGCAGAACAAGAGGCTACGGCTTTAGCAGCAGGGGGTGTTGATGGAATTATCGTCGAAAATTTTTTTGACGCTCCTTTTGCGAAAGATTGCGTCGATCCTGCTGTCGTCAGCGCGATGACTTTGGCGATCGATCGTCTGAAAACTTTGGTCATGTTGCCAATTGGTATTAACGTACTGAGAAACGATGCTCGTAGTGCGATGGCGATCGCTGCTTGCGTCGAGGCTCAATTTATTCGCGTTAACGTTTTGACTGGTGTAATGGCAACCGATCAAGGATTAATCGAAGGCAATGCCCATCAACTATTGCGCTATCGCCGTGAATTAGGTGTTGATGTGGCTATTCTAGCCGATGTACTAGTCAAACATGCTCGTCCTTTGGGTACGCCCAATTTAACTACAGCCGTCCAAGATACAATTGAGAGAGGTTTAGCTGATGCGGTGATTTTATCTGGTTGGGCGACGGGCAGTCCTCCAAGCTTGGAAGATTTGGAACTAGCAGCAGCAGCAGCAGGAAATACGCCAGTTTTTATTGGTAGCGGTGCAGATTGGGATAATATTGCCAATCTGATGCAAGCTGCTGACGGGGCGATCGTTGCTAGTTCGCTAAAAAGAGGAGGCAAAATCGAGGAAACAGTCGATCCCATTCGCGTTTCTCAATTTGTCGAAGCAGCCAAACAAACAGCCCGAACTAAATTAAAATCGAGTTCGACTAAGTCTGTAAAACTACATAAATAAAGCTAGAATCTAAGTCAAAAAAAGTTCATTGCTTATGGCTAATAGTTCATCGCTCGAAAAAAAATAATACTCGGTAATGAATTAATGAACTAACTAGATTATTAAGAGGTCTTAACATTATGCGCCAATCAATGCGCCGCCGACGTTCTCTTCCTTGGATTCAGCGCTGGTCGCGTCCGCTTATTGGCGCGATCGCGATCGCTGGGGCATTATTAACTGCCTATTTAGCTATTACTAAGCTAACTGGCGGCGAAGCCGTTTGTTCGGCAAATGCAGTCCAACAATCCTGTAGTGATGTTCTCAACAGTCGCTACGGTACAGTTTTTGGTCTGCCGTTGAGTTTGTTTGGTTGTCTTGCTTATTTGAGTATGGCGACTTTTGCGTTGAGTCCATTGTTGGTCGATGGCGATCGCAATTTTAAATTAAAAGATCGATTGGAAAATTGGACTTGGCTGCTAATGCTGGCTGGAAGCACTGCCATGACAGCTTTTAGCGGCTATTTGATGTACGTGTTGGCGTTCGATCTCAAAGCCGTTTGCTGGTATTGTATTAGTTCTGCTTTATTTGCTTTGAGTATGTTTATTCTGACAATTTTCGGGCGCGACTGGGAAGATATCGGTCAGATTTTCTTCACTGGTGCGATCGTTGTTTTGCTAACGTTAGTAGGTGCTTTGGGTATTTACAATATTCCCGATGCTAGCGCGCGAACGGTTATTCCCACACCGACAACAAATCCAGAACCGCCTTATGGTTGGGAAGTTACTACAGAATCAACAGCCGCAGAAACCGAACTAGCTAAGCATTTAACTGACAGTGGTGCTATGATGTATGGTGCTTTTTGGTGTCCTCATTGTTTCGAACAAAAGCAATTATTTGGCAAAGAAGCAGCTAAACAAATGCCTTACAATGAATGCGCCCCTGAAGGCAATAATCCACAAACAGATCTTTGTCTTCAGAAAAAAATTCAGTCTTTTCCCACTTGGGAAATTAATGGAAAATTTTATACTGGCGCTCAAGAATTAGAAAAACTAGCCAAATTATCTAAATATTCTGGTAATTCTAGTTTTAAATACAAACTTCGCTAAAAAATTTTGCAAATTAAACCTTTCTAAAAAAAAGAGTCGATTCTTTGGCGATCGACTCTTTTTTATTGATACATTCAAAAGTTAAAAAACTATTCCCTATTTTTAAACAAACGCGAAAGCACTACTATTGCTAAGACTCAAATTAGTATCTCCTTGAATAATGCCTATTAATTCGCCATCGTTGAGAAAAATCCCTTTGCCAGTATTTAAACCAACAGATGTATTTAATAATTGATAATCGCTAGCACTACCGCGAAGTTGAATAACATCTAATTGAGCTAGATTGAAATCGGTAATTAAGGCATAGTCGGTTAAACCGTTATTACCTGTAGCTAGATTGTTATAGTAAACTCGATTAACATCGCCTAAAACAAAAGTATCTTTTTGAGTACCTCCAGTTAGATTGTCGATTTCACCTAGTCCTGCACTAGTACTACTAGCTTCTACGCCGATTAAAATATCAATTTCGCTACCACCGAGGAGGCTATCGCTGCCCGATCCTCCGTGAAGAGTATCGTTGCCGGCATCGCCTCTTAGATAATCGTTACCGAGGTTGCCAAAGAGAGAATCGTTGCCAGTACCGCCATAGACAGCATCGTTACCCGCCTTGCCTTGTAAAATATCGTTACCCGTATCTCCTCTTACTTGGTCGTTACCGCTACCACCGCTAAGCACATCGTTTCCAATACCACCTCTAAGCGTGTCGTTATAAATACTCCCGTTTAAGGTGTCATTGCCATTAGTACCGACAAAGAAATTAGCGCTCAAAACCATGTCGATTTTGACGTTTTTGTTGCTTACGGTAGTTGATTGCGTTTGGAGTATCAGACCGGCACGAAGAAATTGTAGTTGATATTGTCCAGGGTCTAGCAATATTTGATATCCGCCCGCATTCATGTTCTTAAAAGTACTGCTGAATGTGGTTCCGTTGATGCCAGTAACTGTAATATCTACATCGTTTAAGCCTTCGCCAGCATCGTAAAAATTGTCTCCATCGCCATCTTGGAAAGCAACGCCTAAAAGCCACGACTTGTTATTTAAGGCGGTTCTGTTACCAAAATCTTGAGTTACTACTAGCGATCCAACTCCTGTATCAGGATTGTTTTCTTCCGTAACAGAAACGCCAACTTCGCGGAAATTGTCGTTCATTATGGAATTGCGATGACCTGCTGGGGTTTGAATTCCTGTTGGTGTAATACCCCAGTCGATCGCAAATCCTGCATGAGTATAAATAAGCGAATTAGAATAAGCATAAACATTTTCGCCCAACATATTCCAGCTATAACCAGCATTAATAACACGTTGACTTAAATCTAATTCACCAGGAAGTTGATGTGATTGCTGGTCGAATTGAATTATTTTTTGGTTGTGACCGAAAGCGGAATCGTTTAATTGACTAGACCAAGCTAATGCTTGTGCTGGAATCAACGTACTCCATTGGTTATTTAATTCGGTTAAATTGACATTGAAATAATTTAATGCACCGTTAATATTTGGGTCAGATGCATTAAGTAATAAATTTAATTCTTGAGTGGGATTTAAACGCATCCGATTTAGCAACTCAAGCATTTCTTGCTCTAGAGCTGTTGGTTGTGCCATAATATTTTTCCTTTGTTATAAAAACTAAATTGGAGTTTTTGAAAAGACTAAACTTTTATTTTTTATCCTTTTCTATTCTTTTATTTAAGGAAAATAATTAAACTTTGGATGTGATTTAAACCATAAACTTTTCGCGATCGCGTAGTAAAAATTAGTCAAAAAAAATGACGGAGATCGCTGTCATCAAAATTGCTGGTTAGATAAATGGGCATCAGATCGAGACCCAAAATTACAAAATAAAGGTAAAACTATTCTTGCGATCGAGAGTTATACAAAGTTATCTATTCTATGAATAGAACAAAAACTATGATTATTTAAAAATAAATAGAAAAAAATCTATGTTTATGAGCTAATATATATACAAGAAGGTAAGGCGCATTCCCAGTAACTCCAAATCTGAGATTTGAGACTCCTGTCTACGCTTTGTGGTTGCTAACTTTGCCCTTATTGTCGATGGCAGTTTGTAAGTCTGTCAATTTCTTTCCTCCATAATAAGCCGCTTAGTTACCTGTACTAGTACAGGTATTTTTTTGTTCGACAAAACTTTGGCAAGAGTTTTAATGTTCATAATTGGTTTTACGATCGAGATCTTCAACTCACTAATTCCATACTTTTGACTTTTGACTTGATTACTTACCTAATCTCTACTTTTGTCAAAGCGGTTTTAATAACTTCAAAACCAGCACCTTCATTACAAGCATTTTCACTGAGGTATCTTTTCCAAACTTTAGTCCCAGGTTGTCCGGCAAACAACTGAAGCATGTGTCTGCTAATTGAGTGTAATTTCCAACCTTTTGCCAACCAATAATCGATATAAGGTAGCATCGCTTCGGCAACTTGGTGACGAGTTGGTGAAATTGCATTATTGTCGTAAAAATCGCGATCGACTGTTGCAAATAAATAAGGATTATCGTAAGCAGCCCGTCCGATCATGACAGCATCGACAAAGTTTAATTGTTCTCGAACTTGTTTTAAACTGGTAATACCGCCGTTAATTTCCACAAATAGATTGGGAAACTCTTGTTTGAGACGATGTACCTCTTCATAGCGTAGAGGTGGAATATCGCGGTTTTCTTTGGGGCTCAAACCTTGTAACCAAGCTTTACGTGCATGTACGGTGAAACGACGACAACCAGCTTCCGAGACAATGCGAACAAAATTTGCCATATCTTCATAGCGATCGCGATCGTCGATACCAATGCGATGTTTGACAGTGACAGGAATAATGACCGCCTTTTGCATTTCTGTTACTGCTTTAGCAACTAATTCTGGTTGCGCCATCAAACAAGCACCGAAGTTACCATTTTGCACTCTCGGACTAGGACAACCAATATTAAGATTGACTTCGTCATAACCCAAATCTTCGGCAATTTTGGCACATTCTGCGAGTTCGTTGGGATTGTCACCGCCAAGTTGTAGCGAAAGGGGTTTTTCTTCTGGCGAGAAACCCAGTAACTTATCGCGATCGCCGTGAACAATTGCCGCAGTGGTAATCATCTCCGTATAAAGCAAAGTACGGCGTGTCATCTGCCGCATAAAATAACGAAAATGGCGATCGGTGCGATCCATCATTGGTGCAATGCTGAGGGGATTACCGCCGTCTGTTATTTGAGTATTGCGATCGAAATTTTTGGTTGAAGTTGAAATGTCGTTAAAAGTATTCATAATTATCGAAGAGAAAGCGATCGATAATTTAACAGGAAACAGAGAACGGGGAACAGTTATTATTTGTCAGTCAACAAAATTAATAATTGAAAGCGCAAATCTGCAAGCTGGTTTAAATTAATTACGATCGCTCGATCGTGCATTTTTAAAATTTTTGATAACCTTCAATTCGTGATTTTCGTAAATAGCTTCTAAAACTGTTTCTAATTCGACAACACGTTTATTGAGAGTTTTAACGATTTTCGTCAACTCAGAAATCTTTGTTGTTTGAGCAGAGGAAGTCTGCCAGATCGCAACTAAACTTCCGCTTAAGCAGATTATTAGATCTAATGACAAAATTATAATAGCAGTCTTTGAAGATACTAGAGAAGCGGAGACAGCAAGAATTCCTATAATTAAACCCCAAATAATTACGATGCCAGAAAGCTTGAAACCTTGACTTTCAGATTTAGGTTTCATCAATCTCTCCTTGAAGATTTCGTGTCGATGTGCTTCTTTATTATGCTTAGCGATCGACTACTACCTTATACATCACTGATTTTTTTAACACCCCTGCAAATCTAAAAGCCAGATCGATCGCCTCAAACCTAGCTCGATCGAAAAAAATCGTTAGATTCCATTTGTTTGAATCTTTTTTGCACATTAAAGTCGTCGCTACTGCAAATAGTCTCTAAATCGACAACGCGATCGTTTAATATTTTCAAATCTTCATGCAACCGAGCCATTTTCTGATTTGGGCGATCGAATGTCTGCCAAATTGCGATCGTACTACCTTGATGTAGGACTGATGGCATTTTTAATGACGCTCTTAATTTTTGGCGACAGGACATTGTATGACGAGGGTATGGGCATGGTAGGGGCATGGCAGTGCCATGCCCCTACTCATTCTGATTGTCCCATCAACACAAATCCCGCCCAATTGTAAGGATCGGGATTTTCTTTCATTACTTCTAGCATCGCCTGACGCAAAGCTTGAGACTTATCGCGAGATTGTTGCCAGTTGCGATAAAATTTTGTCATCAAACTGGCAGTGGGTAAATCGGGTATATTCCAGAGCGAGACAATCACGCTCGGTACTCCCGCCGACATAAAAGAACGAGATAAACCGATTACCCCATCTCCCGTAATTTGACCCCTTCCCGTACTGCAAGCGCTCAAAACTGCTAAATTTGCTTTTAAGGGTAAATTCAAAACTTCTTCTGCCGTTAACAAACCGTCTTGTCGATCGCTCTGAGCTAGGGCGAGAAAACTTTGTAAACCCTGTCTTTCATTAAATAACCCGTGAGTTGCCAAATGCACGATCGAAGCCCCAGAAATTTTACTCAATACTGCTTGTTTGGTTGCTCGTTCTTTGGTTAAAGCTTGTGTTTGCAACAGTTGAGCGACATCTTTTGCTTCCGCTTCCGCACCAGGTAAAGGAGATAAGTTTTCGGGCATGGGCGCGGGATTGCCGACGACGAGGGCTTGTTGAAAATTGATGGTAGATTGCTGTTTTTGTGTCAAAGCTAAAATTTGAATCGACGGCGCGATCGCAACGGTATGTTTTTCGATTAAATATTTTCCAGAAGCGTCTTGCAGTGCCTGAAAAGGAGCGAGAAATAAAGATCGCTGAGGAATAAAAATGACTCTTTCTTGAGGATCTTTTGGTAGTAAGTCGGCGATCGGTTGAATTATTAATTCGTAAGCTTTTTGACTGCTTGCAACAACTCGATCGCTCTGTCCGATCGATCGATCGAGCATATTTTCTCTGACACTCCAAACTAAATTGCTCAAAGATGTTGTCTGTTGACTGCGAGTTGCTTGTAGCAAAGCGTTTTCTAGAGAATCTACACTTGTTTTTGATTCAGTTGTTTGAGATTTTAAATCGATGCGTCGAAATAAAATTTCTCCTGTGGGTTTGACAATCCAAACAAGTAACTCCGATTCTTGTCCTTTTTCATCTTGAAGTACTGAATATTCGACTAGTGTTGCTTTAGAGTTTTTGGCAACAGCTTGAATTTGACTAATAGTTAACGGTTTATCGTTTTTTTCGCTATAATTCGATTCAGAAATTCGCTTGACTAATAATTCGGCAAAAGCTCTGGCTCGTCCTTTTTCAGCAACAATTAAAGCGGGTTGGTATTTTCCTGCTTCGATTAACGCTTTTTGCAGTAACTGATAGGCGTAGGTTTGTAAATCAAACAGAGATACTTTTTGTTCGTCAAGCAATCCAGGTCGTAGCGACTCAAAAATATCCACACCAGCTTCAAGATTGCCGATCGCTCGCTCGAGTTGCTTGGATTGAAGATAAGTTTCCCCCATACCGATTAAAGCTTTACCCTGACTCGGTCGATCGCCTAATTTTTGCGCCCAAGCGATCGCCTGTTGGTAATTTTCCAGCGATTTTTCATACTCAGCGAAGCGACGATAATACTTACCTAAATTATTGAGAGTCTGAACGTAAGCAACAGTAATATTATTGCGAGAAATACTTAAAGCTTCTCCAAAAGAATCGATCGCTTCGGTTTGTTTGCCTAATTCAGCATAAGTTTCGCCCAGATTGTTGAGAATGTAAACTTTATTTGTCGCATCGCCCAAAGCATCAGAATCTCTAAGCGCTTGCTGATAAAACTCGATCGCCTCAACAGATTTTCCCATCTGTCGATAAATCTGACCCAAATTGTTAAGAGTGCGAATTGCACCGTAGCGATCGCCCAAAGATTGACGTACATTTAATGCTTGTTGGTAATAATCTAGCGCCTTATCATATTCTCCCAAGTCGAAATGTACCTCTCCAAGAGCATTTAAACTGCGCCCGTAGTCGTGGCGATCGCCTACATTTCGACTTGCTAATTCTAAGTAACTAAGAGATTGTGGATACAAACCCAAATAGCGATAAGCTTCTCCCAAACCAATGCGAATGCGATTGTGTAGAGCAAGATCCGTTCCTCGGTTCATTTCTGCTCTTTGCAATGCGACGATCGCTTGTCGATACGCACCAGTTTCCAAATAAACTAATCCTTTAGTCGTCCACAGTCGTCCTTGCTGCGGAAAATTTCCAGAAATCGATTCGATACGCTCAAGTATTTGTCGTGCTTGTTGAAACTCACCTTGACGATAGTAAACTTCTCCCAAAGCGATCGCCGTATTAAATTGACCTTCCTTGTCGTTCAAATTTTGATAGAGTTGAAGCGCGCGTTCGAGTTCACCTTTGGCAACTAATAATCTTTCTGTAGCGAGAGAATTAATGCCAGCTCGATACAAATTATCGGCTTCACTAGAATTTTGAGCGATGCTAGGCGGTAAATTTGCTAGATATAAAGCAATCGATGTCAACAACCAAAGTATCGATAGCTTAATTTTATTAATCTTCATCAGTTAGCTAGAAATGAAATTTTAAACATTTAAAATACTCATTCGATAAAGCCGCAGGTAGTGCCAAGCCATCGGCAAAAATTCGAGCTAACCACAACCAAAGGGAGCAAGTACAACTAAAGTTAATCGATCGGCTCAATTTTCAAACAGCAACCATTAAGCAGCACTAGTTTGTAATAAAGAACCCAATTGTTCGATTCCTTTATGTAAGTGTCTGGTAACTGTCATCGGACTGATGCCAATTTTTTGAGCTGCTTCTTTGCGAGGTAAATCCCAAAGAAAAACGCATTCGATCGCCGCCTTGGTTTTATCCTCTAATTGATTCATCGCGCCTTGTAGCTGAAGTCTGTCTTCTTCTCGTTTTTGCGTTTCTTGATGGCGTGGATCGGCGATCGTATCGCCAAAAGTTACAGAACAATCCGTAGAGTGATTGACCATTGCATCCAAACTAATTGGCAAGCGATTTTGAATTACTAACTGGCATTCATTCCATTCCTGTAAACTGACATTTAATGCCTTAGCTATTTCAAAGTCTTTTGGCGTTCTGCCTAAATTTTCTGTTAACTGTTTGCGTAATTTTTTAGATTTTGTATGCAATTCTTGCCAGCGACGAGGAATTCGCATTACAGAGCTTTTATCTCTAAGATAGTGCAGTATTTCGCCTCGGATATAGGGCATGGCAAAAGAACTAAATGCAGAACCCTGTTGGGGGTCAAAACGTTCGATCGCCCGAATCAAACCCAAATAACCGATTTGCTCTAAATCTTCATACGGTTCAGCACATTTTCTACTTACTTGATGGGCAACTTTACGTACTAATCCGGCATTTAATTGAACTAGCTGATTGCGGAGGTGAAGTGAAGGAGAACGATAGTAATTTAATAAAAGCTCGATGCAACGAATACCTAAAAACTGCATAGTCATTACTAATAATTTTTAATTGCGCTGACTCATTGCCAAAATAATTTGTATTTGATGGGTGAATCTAAATTTTATTTTCTGTCTATTGAAAATTACGTACCATCGTTGTTATACGGAAATATGTAAATGTGGTTAAAATTCTCTCCGCACATTTACGCAAAAAACTTTGTTTGAAGATCGGCAAGGAAATTGTTTTCATAAATCTTCAACAAAAAGCACAAAATCGATGATAATCAAAAGGTATGCACTGACCAGATCGGCTAACAGTTAGCTATGTAGTTAAGATCGACAAAGATCGATTTCGCTTGCAATTGCTCCGATCGCGCCTTTACTGATAACCGAGCAAACTATGCCCCAAACCGAGCGCAGAACTTTTTTACTAGATTTTGAAAAACCTCTTTGGGAATTGGAATCGAGAATCGAACAAATTCGTCAACTAGCTGACGAAAATGATGTTGATGTCTCCGAGCAAATTGCCCAATTAGAAGCAAAAGCAGAACAACTTTGCCAAGAAATTTTTAGTACCTTAACTCCCGCTCAACGCTTACAATTAGCACGCCATCCCCGTCGTCCAAGTACTTTAGATTATGTTCAGTTGATTGCCGATGAATGGTTCGAAATGCACGGCGATCGCGGTGGTTGGGACGATCCTGCTTTGGTCGGTGGTATCGCTCGTTTAGAAGGTCGTCCCGTCTTGATACTCGGACATCAAAAAGGTAGAGATACCAAAGATAACGTCGCTCGTAATTTTGGCATGGCTTCCCCAAGTGGCTATCGTAAGGCTTTGCGTTTGATGGAACACGCTAACAAATTTGGCATGCCGATCGTTACTTTTATCGACACTCCTGGCGCAGATCCGAGTGCAGAAGCAGAAAGACTCGGTCAAGGAGAGGCGATCGCCTATAATCTTAGAGAAATGTTTAGTTTCGACGTGCCAATTATTTGTACCACAATTGGCGAAGGCGGTTCTGGTGGTGCTTTAGGAATTGGTGTTGGCGATAAACTCTTAATGTTCGAACATGCAGTTTATACAGTTGCCACTCCCGAGGCTTGTGCTGCTATTCTTTGGAAAGATGCTAAAAAAGCAGAGCAAGCTGCTTCGGCTTTGAGAATTACAGCTCGTGATTTAAAAGAATTGGGAATTATCGATCGCATTTTAATCGAACCGACTAGAAGCGCTCATGCCAATCCACTACAAGCTGCCGCAACTTTAAAAAGGGCGCTCATCGATAGCATTGAAGAGCTGTCAAAACATACTCCGCAACAACTTAAAGAATTACGTTATCAAAAATTTCGCCGCATTGGTGTTTTCCAAGAAATTTCTGCTTAATAGTTTTGTCAAGTTCAAAAATATATATTTTTTTAAGAATTAACTTTGTTAGAGTGTTATAATTTTTGAGGCAACATTTCGTAACGATCTTTCGATCTACAACCAGTTGCCAACGAGCAATTTGCAAAATTCGGTGTCAAGTATTTAAATAATTTCAATTTGAATACTTAATTGTTAACGACTACGTACAATACAATTTGGAGTTAAGTCGATCGAGTATTGATTTCGAGTGCGAACAACGGTTTAAAATTTAAATCGTCAAATTCAGATTTTTCCACAAATGAATGAACGTGAAATTAGTAAAGATGCATTTATCTAGCATCAAAGATTTTTCTGGCGATCGATCGACACCGAATTATAGGACATACCCAAAACCTAACTAGAGCATGAATTTTTCCAAAAATAAACTGCGGGCTATAATTACAGGAGCTAGTAGCGGTATTGGTAAAGAGACAGCCTTGGCTTTTGCAAAAGCGGGGATTGATGTAGCTGTTATCGGTCGTTCTCTAGATCGCTTGGAAGCAGTGGCTAGCGCTGCTAGAGAAATTGGCGTAAAAAGCCAAGCCTATCCATTAAACTTGTCAGATTTGAGCGATATTCGCGAAAAAATTGCCGCGATCGCCCTGAATTTTGGAGATATTGACATTCTAGTCAACAACGCTGGTATGGGTTATACCAACCATCTTGCCGACACTCCTTTAAATGAGTGGCAACAAATTATCGACCTAAATCTTACTAGCGTGTTTCAATGCGTGCAGGGTATTTTACCACAAATGCGCGCTCGTTCGTCAGGAACGATCGTTAATGTTGCTTCAATTGCGGCAAGTAACTTTTTTTCTGGTTGGGGAGCTTATAGCGTTAGCAAAGCAGGTTTAATCGCTTTCTCAAAAACCCTAGCTGTCGAAGAAAGAGCTAATGGCATTCGCGTCATCAGCATTTCTCCAGGTTCGGTTAATACTCCCATTTGGGATACAGACACAGTCAAAGCAGACTTCGATCGTTCGGCAATGTTAAAGCCAGAAGTTGTCGCCCAATCGATTTTATATGCAGCCATGCTACCAGCAGGTGCTGTCTTAGAAGAAATGACTATTATGCCAAGTGCAGGGGCTTTATAGCTCAACGCTTGTACAGTTCTCATTAAACATGACTTCCAACAAACCAAAAGTATTATTCACAATTAAACTATGACCAAAGCTTCTTCTAACGGCTCTAATTTTAACGGTTCTAATCGCTCTGGATCTTCAATTATGAAAAACGGCAACGGCAAAAGTGACGGTAACGGTTCTAATCCTTTAAATTCTAGCTTAATCGATCGCGTTCCTAGTAGACCCGATCGCAACAGTCATAACGGACAACCAGCGCATATAAATCCCGCTGTAGAAAGCGCTAAGGAAAAAATGATGGATGCAGTGCGCGATCTGCTAGAAGCTGTCGGCGAAGATCCAGAACGTGAAGGACTGATCAAAACTCCCCATAGAGTTGCAGAAGCAATGTTATTTCTGACCCAAGGTTACGAACAGTCTCTAGATACCCTTGTCAACGATGCCATCTTTGATGAAGGACACAATGAGATGGTATTGGTTAGAGATATCACTTTCTTTAGTTTGTGCGAACACCACATGCTACCTTTTATGGGTAGAGCGCATGTTGCTTATATTCCCAACCAAAAAGTGGTTGGTTTGAGCAAACTAGCTCGCATTGTCGAAATGTACGCTCGACGTTTACAAGTTCAAGAACGTCTCACCCGTCAAATTGCAGAAGCAATTCAGGAGATTTTAGAACCTCAAGGGGTTGCCGTAGTTATGGAAGCTACTCACATGTGCATGTCCATGCGTGGAGTACAGAAACCTGGTTCTTGGACGGTAACTAGCGCTATGCTGGGAGCTTTTCAAGACGAGCAGAAAACTAGAGAAGAATTTTTGAATTTGATTCGTCACCAGCCAAGCTTTCTTTAGATGCTCGGTTAAAAGTGCCCAGTAGAAATTAAAATTTAATCAGCGCTCGGCACTTTTTAACTTAGAAAACAATCGATTAACCTTATCCAAATCTTTATCCCCTGGCGATCGCTCGACTCCACTCGACAAGTCGATACCGTCAGGTTTTAGATTGAGTAAAGCAGCGAGAATATTATCGGGAGTCAATCCTCCCGCCAAAAACCAAGGCAAGTCTGGCTGAAATTCTGTCAAAGCAGTCCAATCAATAGTTGCTCCAGTTCCACCTAACATTTGTGGATGATATGCATCCAGAAGTAAAGTATCGACACAACTAATATAGCTATTAACTTCAGCTAGAGAGGATGGCGTTTTAATGCGAAAAGCTTTGAGTAGTTCAATTCGATTCGGTAATAGATCGAGCAGTTGCTGACAATAGCCAGGAGATTCATCACCGTGTAACTGCACCCCCGTCAAACCAGCTTCCCTAACAACTTCAACAATTGCCTGCAGATTGGCATTGGCAAACACGCCGATTTTGTTAACTTCAGTGGGTAAAGACGCGACGATCGCCTGAATTTGGGCTGGCGTTACATAGCGCGGCGACTCTCGAACACACATAAAACCCAAAGCTGTCGCACCCAAGTAAGCGATCGCGCTACCTTGTTCGGCGTTAGTAATGCCGCATATTTTAACTCGCATAGTTTTAATTATTTGTTTCAACTATTTATTCTTATTAAAACTTCGATCTAGTGTTAATTATTAAAACAAAATGAGATTTCGTTAGAAGAGATTTTTATAATTCCTTTTGTTAAGAAAACTTTGTTTGCAGAGGAATTAAAATCCAAATGATGTCTAGTTTACTCTTAGCATTTCAGTCTGCTCCCTCAACTGTAGAGTGGAATACCTCAGTATGTTTAATCATGATTCTCTCTAATTTGTTTGCGATCGCCGTCGGTCGCTATGCCATTCAACAACCAGGTGTAGGACCAGATTTACCCGTACCAAAACCCGAATTATGGAGAAACTTTGGTATTGCCGAACTTTTGGCAACCACTAGTTTGGGACATATTTTGGGTACTGGTATTATTTTAGGCTTAGCTAACGCAGGCGTACTCTAAATTGTGAAGAAATCTCTTCTCCGCCAGTTAAACACGTTTGGCGGAGAAACATAGCACTGTTTATTTAAATAATCGCTTGTTAACAAAGACAAACGTTCGAGTCACTGCGACTCAAAAATAAATATGATAAATTCATGGTGAAGTATTAAATAAACATAACCTACTCAGGATAGGGGTTGTGGAGGAAAAAAAATTGGACGAACTGAGGGCGGCATTAGAGCTGGCAACAGAAGACGAATTAAAACATTTAACGCAAATTCTTTTTTGCCGTAAGTTTAATCCGATCGATTATTGGCGAACGCCCGAACCGATTGAAGTGCAAAGCAAAGATTGGAGTTCGTGGGTTGAGGCGATCGATAATAGATTTCGTTACTTAGCAGCAGATGGTTTAACAGTTTTGAGAGGGCGCACTCAAGAAGTAACCTACAGAAACACTCTCATTCAAGTGTGTTTGTATTTAAAAATTCCCTACTCAGAGCAAATGTCAACAGTCGATCTCGAAGCTGAAGTTTTTTTGCATTTGGTCGGTAAAGCTTGGCAGCGTTTGTCAATCGAAGAACAAAAATCTTTACGAGGAAGAGTGGTTCGTTCGCTTGCTCGCTCGAGTTTGCCCGAGCCACTACCAGTTCAACTACAACACGATCCCTTAAAAATTCTGCTCAAAGGCAGCAGCTTATTGGCAGTTGGTTCGCTAATTAAACCTTGGTTGCTTCAGCATATTGCCAGACAGTTTGCAGTTCATTTTGCCAGCTATCAAACTGCCAAAACAGCCTTGATTAGAGGCGGTGCAGCAGCAGCAAATTATTTTGAAAATCAAGTAGTCCTGCAAACAGCACGTCAGGGTATGGCTGTCAGCGCAGCGCGTTATGGTACGACAAGAACGGTTTTTTCTGTCTTAGGACCAATTTTGTGGGGATATTTGCTTGCCGATCTCGGTTGGCGCGCGATCGCCACCAATTACGGTCGAATTGTTCCGACTATTTTTACTTTGGCACAAATCCGTCTGACTCGTTCTGAGTGCTGGGGTATGGTTTATTAGAAAATAGCTAACTGAGTACTAATTTAATAGGTAAATAGGTAATTAAGATTGGGGTCTTCAAACAATCAAAAAAAAAAGATAACGAGCAAGCGAATTTTTTTTCTTTTTACTCTTTATTGTCCAGTGATTTCCTGTCTCAAGATTTTCCCATTGACGATCGGAACTTAAAGGCGGCATGGAACTGGGCGCAATTGGGTTTGCTACTTTTACCTTTAATTCCTTCCCTAGGAACGATTGTTTTATTTTTGAGTGCGTTGAACATTGGGAGAAGTCATTTTAAAGTCGCGACTTGCCGCCCTCTTACCTGGGGAATAATTGCCTTTAGTCTATGGTTGGCAATCAGTAGTAGCTTTGCGGTTAATCGTACCGACGCTTTTTTAGGTTTAGGCAACTTTTTGCCATTTTTTCTTTTATTCGCTACTTTCAGCTTATTAATTCAAACACCCTCTCAACTAAGACAATTAGCTTGGATTTCGATCGTTCCCTCGCCGCTAATTGTCATTTTGGGCATGGGTCAATTATTTGCTAACTGGTCGATACCGAATATTTTGGGCTGGCAATTAGTAGCTGGTGGAATTCCTCCAGGAAGAATGGCTTCGGTATTTATTTATGCCAATTTTTTGGCTGTTTATTTAACAATTGTTTTTATCTTGGGATTTGGTCTGTGGATTGAAACTTACCAAGCTTGGAGACAGCAAAAGAAAAAACAACTATTTTGGATGTTATTGTTTTTAACTTTTAACGAACTCGGTAACAGCATCGGCATAGTTGGCACTAGTTCTCGTAATGCTTGGGGGATAGCCTGTTTGGCAGCCATGGCTTTTGCTTTATATTTGGGTTGGCGCAAGCTAGCAGTTGGCGTAACTTTGTTTACTAGTTCC
This sequence comes from Xenococcaceae cyanobacterium, assembly GCA_051657945.1. GTDB lineage: Bacteria > Cyanobacteriota > Cyanobacteriia > Cyanobacteriales > Xenococcaceae > CAZJTL01. The sequence goes on from JBOFLQ010000017.1 coordinate 70,999, forward strand.
ATACTTTGTGCTTCTTTTGCTCCAAATCCATTACGTCAATTGTTTCGTCAAATCGTACCAGCTTATTTTTGGGCAAGACTTTCAGACGAAATGTACCCCGATCGCCCTGAAGCGATTAAACGAATTACCCAATGGCAATTTAGCTGGGAATTGATTCAACAACGTCCTTGGACGGGTTGGGGTATGCGTAATTTTACTTCTTTATATCTAGAGAGAATGCACGAATGGCTGGGACATCCACACAATTTATTTTTAATGATGACTGTGGAAACTGGTTTACCAGGAACTTTGTTTTTGTGCGCGATCGTCGCTTGGGTTGCGATTCGAGCCGTTAATTTAACAGCAGTTTGCTTGAGGGCTTTGTCTGAAAAAACACCTATTCTCAACAGTCAGGATTTGTTGATTTTTGTGACTTATTTGTTCGCTTTTGCCAGTTGTATTATTTTTAATTTATTTGATGTTACCATCTACGATCTTAGAGTCAACACGATCGGTTGGCTTTTACTCGCATCTATATATGGTGTAGTAGAGCGCAACAGCCAAACCAAAACATTTTAAAACTCTTATCGAAAGTAGCTCGAAAAGAAGCACTGCTCAAAAAAGCGTTTCGAACTCCGCATTTTATTTCTCGTCTTTGTCGAGATTTTTGTTAGGAGAAGAATTATAAATCGAATCAAGTTGTTGACGCGCATCTTCTACCGAAACAGAACGCATCACTAATAAAGGCTCGTCGATCGGATTGCCTTGTTCGTCTAATAATTCTGGATGGGAAATTTGACGGCGAGAAACATTATATCGATAGGAAGAGGTGCGATCGTAAGCACCAGACGTATTGGGATATACCCTTTGAGTATCGTAACTAAGTGAAATTAAACTACGGATTAAATTGCCAATGGCTAAAAAAGCAATTGTCGTAAAAGCTAGGATGTAAAGTACGTGTAACATTAGAAGATTTTCCTCCAAATTGCAGAGTAATGTTATAAAATTAAATTTTTTTTAAAATGGCATTCTCAACCATGCAGATGAGAAACCGATCGATTAAAAAATTAGTTTAAATTGTCATCAGAATTTTTTTTTGCTGCCTTAAAAGCTCTCCATCTTCTTGCCACATCCCAACATTCCGCAACCAAACGATGCCAGGGAACTAGCATGCTTGCTGGTATTCCCGCTTCACCATCAGTTGCTTTAAACATCATCTGAACAGTGCTAACTTCTTGTTGAGCGAGTTTGATGCGATCGAGCAATTCTGCTCTTTCTTGGTTTGGAATAAAAGACAATTGTTCTAATTCTAATGATTCTAATAAAGAACGAGATCGCGAAAACCAATATTGAAAATCTTCCAAAAGCGGCTCTAAGACTGTTTTAAGCAGTTCTTTTTCTGTTGGTTGTTCGGGTAGCATACATTAAAAATAGATTTATTATCTTAATCTTTATATTAGCGTTTTTTACAAAGCTTAATATATCTAATAATATTTTCAGTTTTTTGGAAAATAATCAAAGTGCCAAATGCTGAATTCTAAAAGCTAAGCTGAATCAGCGTGTAAAGTCCTATCATAGAAGCAGAATTAATAGTAACTAGATAGATTAAAAAGAGTAGACTTGCATGGTTAAACAGCCGATGCCTTCCCCAGAAGAACAAGAAGTAATGCGATTGCCTCGTACTAGCGAATCGGAATCGTTACAAAAAATCCGTCATACAACATCCCACATCATGGCAATGGCGGTGCAGAAGCTGTTTCCCAAAGCACAGGTAACTATTGGCCCTTGGACGGAAAATGGATTTTATTACGATTTTGATTGTCCCGAACCTTTTGCTGAAAAAGATTTGACGGCAATTAAAAAAGAAATGATTAAAATCATCAATCGCAAACTGCCAGTCGTTCGAGAAGAAGTTAGCAGGGAAGAAGCCAAACGCCGCATTGAAGAGATTAAAGAACCTTACAAATTAGAAATTTTAGAAAAAATTTCTGAGCCAATTACCATCTATCATTTAGGTAATGAATGGTGGGATTTGTGTGCTGGCCCTCACCTTGAAAATACCAGCGAGATTAATGCCAAGGCGATCGACCTCGAAAACGTTGCTGGTGCTTACTGGCGTGGAGATGCTACCAAGGCACAGTTGCAGCGAATTTACGGTACTGCTTGGGAAACTCCAGAACAACTAGCAGAACACAAGCGACGCAAAGAAGAGGCTCTCAAACGCGATCACCGTAAACTCGGCAAAGAATTGGGATTGTTTATTTTTGCCGATCCAGTTGGCCCTGGTTTGCCTTTGTGGACTCCCAAAGGAACGGTATTGCGATCGCTGTTGGAAGATTTTCTCAAACAAGAACAATTGAAACGAGGTTATCTTCCTGTAGTAACTCCCCACATTGCCAGAGTCGATTTATTCAAAATGTCGGGACATTGGCAGAAATATCAAGAAGATATGTTCCCAATGATGGCGGAAGACGAACAAGCTGCCGAACAAGAACAAGGGTTTGTCCTCAAACCGATGAACTGTCCCTTCCATATTCAAATATATAAGAGCGAATTGCGTTCTTATCGCGATTTACCGATGCGCTTGGCTGAATTTGGAACGGTATATCGCTACGAACAGTCTGGAGAATTGGGAGGACTAACTAGAGTACGCGGTTTCACAGTCGATGACTCTCACTTATTTGTGACACCAGAACAATTAGACGAAGAATTTCTTAATGTCGTCGATCTAATTTTGTCGGTATTTAAGAGTCTGCAATTGAAAAAATTCAAAGCACGCTTGAGTTTCCGCGACCCTGAATCCGATAAATATATTGGTTCTGATGAAGCTTGGGAAAAAGCGCAAGGTGCTATTCGTCGCGCAGTAGAAAAGCTAGGCATGAATCATTTTGAAGGTATTGGCGAAGCTGCTTTTTACGGGCCGAAGCTAGACTTTATCTTTGAAGACGCACTGGAAAGAGAATGGCAGTTGGGAACGGTTCAGGTAGATTATAATTTGCCAGAACGTTTCGACTTAGAATACACTGCCGAAGATGGTTCTCGTCAGCGTCCAGTTATGATTCACCGCGCTCCTTTTGGTTCTCTAGAGCGTCTGATTGGTATCTTAATTGAAGAGTATGCGGGTGATTTTCCTTTGTGGTTAGCACCAGTCCAAGTGCGATTGTTGCCTGTCAGTGACGCTCATGTTGACTTTGCCAAGCAAGTAGAGACGAAGATGAAAGTGCTAGGAATTCGTGCTGAAGCAGATCTGAGTCGAGAGCGTTTGGGTAAAATGATTCGCAATGCTGAAAAGCAAAAAATTCCCGTCATGGCAGTAATCGGCGATAAAGAGTTAGAAAGTAACAGCTTGAGTATTCGCACCCGTGCTTCTGGAGAATTAGGAGCAATGCCAGTTGCTGATGTAATAGATAAAATAGCTGGCGCGATCGTTGATTACGCTAATTTTTAATCGATGGCGCGATCGCTTTTATAAAACAAAATGTAGGGAACGGACGGCTGAAATCTGGTCGGTTTCCGACCAGATCGCGTCCTCCGTTTCATGAAACGTCCCTACAACACAGGCGATCGATTAATATAATCACTTGGTTTTCGTCACCCAATATTTTTTTGTTTGTCAAGTTATTTTTACAAGCAGTTACAATTTAACATTTGTGTCTATTTTGTTATGTTAACGAGAAATAAGGGTTGTAGAGGCGTTTTCTAAAAATAGACACACGAATTCTGTAAAAGCACGTTTTTATTTTACTCAAACCCTAATAATCTCGTCAAGATCCGAAAAATTAGCCGCACGATTTTTGGTCATCGTAGCGTATGAATTTATATTAAGAAAAAAAATTTATCTCCCTTCGGGAGAAGGCAGGAGGCAGGAGGCAGAGGGCGCATATGTTGATTTTTCGGTTAGATTCACAAACTCTGCCTCCTGCTTGCCTTCGACCTTAGCTACGGGTTTAAGACCCCCACTCTTGAGTGGTCTGCGCTTGGTGGTGGGTTCAATCCCCTACGCCTTCGCCAGTCTTTTTCAGCAATGCAAATCCCACCTTTCAATCAAACCTTCTGCCTCCTGCCCTCTGCCTCCTGCCTTCTTGTGAAGGCAAAGTTAAATTTGAGAAATCGATTACAGATACCCATTTTCTGCCAAAAAAGTGAGACTTATTTCTTCATGCTTAGTGGGGTTTGCTAAACGATGACTTAGTAAGCGATCGACGTATTTGCCGAGAAGATCGCTTTCAATATTGACCAAATCGCCAGCTTTTAAGCGAGATAAGTTAGTTTCTGCATAAGTATGGGGAATTACTGCGGCTTTGAACCAATTTCCTTCAGGGTCACATTCAGCCACAGTCAAACTAATACCGTTGACAGCAACACTTCCTTTGGGAACGAGATAGCGAGCAATTCGTTCTTGCCATTGCTTATGTAGGGAATCGGGCGCACCAAAACAAATTTCCCAGGCTTTTTCTGTCGATTTAGAGGAAATTAAACAACCAATTCCATCAACGTGACCGCTAACGAAATGTCCTCCCAGTTTGCTACCCACTCTTAGAGAGGTTTCTAAATTAACGTATTCTACTGCTTGACTTCTGTTACCTAAAGTAGTTCTTTCTAAAGTTTCTGGAGAAGCTGTCGCCACGAAGCCATTGGCGACAATCTCTTCTACAGTCAAACACACTCCATCTACGGCTACGCTGTCTCCTAACGCCAAATCTGACAAAATTACCGATGAATTTGGCTTCAAAACTGTCAGAGTGAATTTATCTTTGTTTAGCGCTTTAATCGAACCTAAAGCTTGAATTAATCCTGTAAACACTTTTTTACGTTTGCAACTAAAATAACTAAAGCGAGCTAGGAAACAAGCAAAGATAATTGACGTTTTTAGCTCAATTTGATGGGATAAATAGATTTTAAAGGAAAAAGAATTGAATGTGTTGCTATTGGTTGAATTAAGCAAAAAAATAGCTGTTTATCCACATTTTTAACTAGATTAATCTGGAACGTGGCAAAATATTTATAGTAACCACATAATTATGCCAAAAACTAAATTAAAGATAATTTTCTCGAACCAGAAAACAGATCTAGTCAATCTCAAAACCTCTTTTCAACCGTCCAAAAGTTAAATCTCGATCGTTGACTCGAAGCTTTAACTTGGATGCTGGTATAGGTTTTGGGGTATATCAAGAACTGTAATTTTTTCATAACTTGTAAGGGCAGTAAACCTAAATTAGGTCATACTGTGATAAAACAACATTACTCAACTAAATTGAATCGATAAGACTGAATAATTAGTTAAGCAAATTGATTCAATCTGGGTGAGATCGATTAAATCGATCGAGCGCGAAAGAGATAAAACCTAAATGGTTTAATTACAGCAACGCTCGATTTGCTTACTTAGTTGTCAACTTTATTCTAGAGGCTAAGCCGATGATTGAAATGAAAGTTGCTGGAATCGCGTTAGATGCAGTCACGCGCAGCCCAATCGTGTTGCTCAAAGATAGTACTGACCGTCGAGCATTGCCTATTTTTATCGGACAGGATCAAGCAAGGGCAATCATCAGTGCTTTGGAAAAACAGCAACCGCCTCGCCCTCTTACCCACGATCTGATTAGCAATCTTTTGGAGGCATGGGAGATGGTTTTGGAAAAAATTATTATTCATTCTCTTCAAGATAATACTTTTTATGCCGTTTTGTGTTTAAACCAAAACGGTGTAAACAAAGAAGTTGACTGTCGCCCCAGTGACGCGATCGCCGTGGCTTTACGCACCGACAGCCCCATTTGGGTGATGGAAGAAGTAGTTGCTGATGCTTCTATTCCAGTCGATCGCGATGCTGATGAGGAAGAACGTCAAGCTTTCCGCGAATTTCTCGCCAACATTTCTCCCGACGAGCTAATTCAAAAAGCACGTTTTAGTACGGAAGAATCATAATTTAGAGAAAAGGGGCAAACATAATTAAGATGGGCAAATCCCATCCTACTGAAATGCGCTATCGACGGTTTGGGAGAACTAATTTAAATCTTTCTGTTTTCTCATTGGGTACGATGCGCTGTTTGAGCGATCGAGAACAGGCAGGGCAAACAATTCATCATGCGATCGAGCTGGGCGTTAATCATCTTGAAACTGCCAGAGGCTATGGCAAAAGCGAAGAGTATGTAGGGCTATCGCTTCAAACCGATCTTTCAGGCGCTCGAAAGCAATTGTATGTTACTACCAAGCTACCGCCAACGCCAGACCCCGAACAAATGCAGCAATGGATTGACGAATCGTTGAGTCGGCTGCAAATCGACTACATTGATTGCTTGGCTATTCACGGCATTAATACCTGGGAACATTTAGCTTGGGTTGAAGATAATAATGGTTGTCTGGCAGCAATAAAAAAATCAATGGCAGATGGCAAAGTCAGACACCTAGGGTTTTCTACCCATGGAAGCTTAGAATTAATTCTCGCTACAATTAATACAAATTTATTTGAATTTGTTAACCTTCATTATTATTACTTTTTTCAACGCCATCGAGAAGCGATCGAGTTGGCACATCAAAAAGACATGGGGATATTAATTATCTCGCCAGCAGATAAAGGAGGTAAACTTTATACGCCTCCAAAAAAGCTCGAAAATTTGTGCGAACCTTTTTCTCCTCTTGAATTGAATTATCGGTTTTTGTTGAGCGATCGCCGCATTACCACTTTAAGTGTTGGTGCTGCCAATCCAGAAGAATTAAGTGTCCCTCTAGAGGTAAGCGATCGCGATTATCCTCTCACTTCTACAGAAGCAGAAGTACTCAAAAAACTAGAAGACTGCGCGGAACAAACCTTAGATAACGAACTTTGCCGTCAATGCTATCAGTGTCTTCCCTGTCCCGAACAAATTAACATTCCTGAAGTTTTGAGACTGCGAAATTTAAGCGTTGCTTACGACATGAGTGATTACGGTCAATATCGCTACCGCATGTTTGAGAATGCAGGACATTGGTTTCCAGGTAACAAAGCTAGTCGTTGCAATAGTTGCGGCGATTGTTTGCCCCGTTGTCCCGAAAATTTGGACATTCCCAGTTTGCTTAAAGATGCCCATCAAAGTCTTAATGGTTCGCCTCGTCGTCGTTTATGGGAATAAAGATAGTTTTTAATTATGATGTATCTACAAATTTTTTTAAGTGTCACTCTAGTTGCGATCGCTCTTTATACTGGTTATACGTCAATACCACTCTGGATTATTGCGATCTTGGGCGTTTCTTTTACGATTAGCTATATTCAGGGAAAATGGTATGCATGGGAAGAACTTTTAGCCGATCGCAACGCTAAATTTTATAGCTCGATCGCGATCGCCTATCTAATTCAATGTATTGTCGTTAGCATTTTTTATTTAATTGGTGCGGGAATTAGTAAAGCGATCGGTTAAAACGTTTCTTATTGGCTATTCCCTAAACCGTATATTCTGAAGCTACGATCATCGAACCAATACCGCGATCGGTAAATACTTCCAATAATAAAGCATGAGGAATGCGACCATCTATAATATGTGCGGCGCGCACTCCTTGAGCGAGCGATCGCACGCAGCATTGAACTTTAGGAATCATTCCACCCGAAACAATTCCTGTTTCGATTAAATCTCTAGCTTGTTTGATATTCAATTTAGTTAATAAACTGGCAGGATCTTGATAGTCTTTCAAAATGCCTGCGGTATCGGTTAGCAAAATCAATTTTTCTGCACCCAAAGCTGCCGCTATTTCCCCTGCAACTGTATCGGCATTAATATTATGAGCTTGTCCATTTTCATCAGCCGCCACGCTCGATATAACTGGAACGTAGCCACTGTTTACTAAAGTTACAATTAATTTTGTATTAATTTGAGTTACTTCGCCAACGAATCCAATTCCTTCTTGACCGACGGGACGAGCGGCGATCGTATTACCATCTTTGCCACAAATACCGACAGCTAAAGCGCCTGCTTGGTTAATTAAAGAAACCAATTCTTTGTTAACTCTACCTACCAAAACCATTTCCACTACATCCATCGTAGCAGCGTTGGTTACTCGTAACCCATCTTTAAACTGTGGTTCAATTCCTAGCTTATCGAGCCAACTGTTAATTTCTGGTCCACCACCGTGAACGACTACGGGACGCACCCCCATACAAGATAAAAAAACGATGTCGCCGATAACCTTATCTTTGAGGCGATCGTTTTTCATGGCTGCGCCGCCATATTTAATCACGATCGTTTTGCCGACAAACTTTTGCATGTATGGGAGTGCTTCGCTAAGCACTCTAACTCTAGTAGCATCAGTTTCGTTGATGTATTCGCTTTCGCTCATTATTAATTTAATTGTTATAGTTGCTTGGCAGTCTAAAGACTAACAAAGAAATTAGGACACAGATCGCTCCTATTTTTGTATTTTTTTTTCCAAATGAAAAAATAGTCTAGTAGGGGCGAAGATGCTTGAGATTTAGGTATTCAATACTGTTATTACCGAGCAATGTTAATTGGCTAATTCCAATCGATCGACGTGCAACCAGACGTTAGGTGTTGGTACATAAAATCTTATTAATGCGTAATTGTCACTAAGTTCGAGTACTTCTCCCTTACTTTCAAAAAGATAGGCAGGAAAACGGGTATCGCTTGCCTTTGCTTCTAAACTATTTTCTAATTTTTCACGAATGACACGAACTAAAGATCCTTTTTTAATAATTGCTGCTGACATAATTTTAGTTTGTTGTTGGTTGGATTGATTGCGAATTGTTCCCTATTCTCTTGAATTTACCATTTTTTGTAGGGCAGGAATTTCCCCGACATAATTACTTTAACGCGAGTCTCCAAAGGAGAATTTTCACGATCGTTTTTAGAGATTTCTTCTTTTTCAACATCTAAAGTAAAATCGATCGCACTCATTATGCCGTCGCCAAATTTTTCGTGAATGACTGCTTTGAGTGGCATGCCATACACTTGAATAATTTCGTAAAATCTATAAATTAAAGGATCGGTAGGTACTACGCCACCTAATCCTTTAACAGGACATTCTACCAAAGCGGCGGCTAATTCTGGTTCTAATCCCAATGCCGAAACTATTTTGTTTGCTTCTTCTTCCGAGGCGCTAGCTTGACGATAAAAAACGGCAGCGATCCATACTTCATCGCGATCGAGAATTTTTTCCAAATCGGCAAAACTCAGTCCTTTTGCTTTTTTTGCTGCAAAAAGTTTTTCGGTAATTTCAGGAATCGACATAGTTATAATTAATAAAAAACACCAATAATTTATAATAATTCGATCGCGAATTGAATAGCTGTTAGCAAAAACTTCCTCAACTTTAATAGCTGCTCCCTTCTACATAGTTATTGTATTTGAGATTCGTTTTCAGTGCAGACAAAATCAAGTTTTTTATCCCAAGGATCGTTTGGTAATTCTGAGAAATAAGCAAAGTCAAAAACAATGCCAATTTTAGGTATGTTTTGCCATTCTGAAGAACTGAATAAGCGATCGTAATAACCGCCACCATAACCCAATCTATATCCTCTGCGATCGCAAGCAACTGCTGGAACGAGTATTAGATCGACTTGTTTTGCTTCAATTTTAGGTGCATCAGGTAATGGTTCTTTAATTCCATAGGAATTTTTTTCTAATAAATCGGGCGATTGGACTCCGTCGGGGCGAAGCCATCGCACCAAATGCCACTCTAAAGATTTATCGACACAACGCGGAAATCCCCAACGGCGAGAATTATCTTTAAATAAAAGACTCAAATCTGGTTCTTGTCTGACGCTAAAATAAGCAAGAATTGTCTGTGCCGATCGAAATGTTGGTAAAGATTGCAGATTTTGACAAAGGCGATCGCTTTTTTCTTTCCATTTTTCAGGTGATAGCGATCGCCTTTGTTTTACGATCGTTTTACGTAGTTCTGATTTGTTTAGTTGCATTATCGAAATTTCGAGTTGTTGATTTGTTTTCTTAGTTTTATAGGCGATCGCTAGTTTTTTTTGCGTTTATATTTGAAGGAGTTTCGCGCAGAGTCGCAGAGGCGCGGAGGAGGACGCTAAGTGTTGTTTTTCGTTGAATAGATATTAAAAGATTTAATTTATTGTTGTTTGTAACTAAAGTTAGATCGTGCGCGATCGCCGTTTAAATCTCAACCTCTTATTTTAAATACGATACGTTGTAGGTGATTTATTATCTTTATCCCTTTTGGTTGTAAGGCGCGTCAATTCGGAGGTTGCCTCCGAATTGCCTTGGCGCGCCGTATTTTAAAACTTGTATGGAAAGAAACTGAAGTTGCAGATAACTTATGAAAACCAGTTGGTATCTGTAAAATATGTCGTAAGTATCTTTAGTATCTCGATCGCCGTATAAATCTAAACTTCTTCATTTAAATACGATACGTTGTAGATATTTTATTGTCTATATCATTTTTAGTTGTAAATTAAAACTTGAAGATAAAAAAATAAAAGATGTAGTTCAAAAGAACTATCAAACGCTAGGATGAAGAAATGTGATTCGATCGTTGATAACGTTGAGAAATATTCGATCGAAAAGTTTTGTCCGAGAGTAAGCTAATAAATGTATGTCCGATTTAATTTTATTTTGGCATCGTCGCGATTTGCGGATTTCCGATAATTTAGGATTGGCTGCGGCTCGTCAACAAAGTTCTAAACTAGTAGGCGTATTTTGTCTCGATCGCAATCTTTTGGAAAGAGATGACGTAGCGCCGGCTAGAGTTACTTACATGATTGGTTGCTTGCAAGAATTACAGAAAAGTTATCGGCAAGCTGGTAGTGAGTTATTAATTCTTGAAGGCGAGCCGACTAAAGCTATTCCTAAGTTAGCAGAAGCAGTAAAAGCTAAGGCTGTTTTTTGGAATTTGGATGTCGAACCTTATTCACAAGAAAGAGACAAACGAGTTACCGAAGCGTTGCAAGAAAAAGGTATCTTCGTACAAAATTTTTGGGATCAGTTATTACATGCGCCAGGAGATATAGTTACTCAATCTGGAAATAAATATACAGTTTATAGTCCTTTTTGGAAAAACTGGAGCAAACAAAACAAGCTTTCTCCCGCAGCAAAGTTAGAAAATGCAGAGGGATTAACCGAAGCAGAAAAAAAGATTGCCATCTCTTCAGGCGCGATCGAGTTACCGAGTGCAAAAGATTTGGGTTTTGTTTGGCATAATCCTTTATTACTCGCACCGGGAGAATTAGCAGCAAAGGAAAGGTTAGACGAATTTTGTCATGCTGCTATTAATGAATATGGGGAGCAGCGTAATTATCCTGGTATTGATGGTACGTCTCGACTTAGTGCGGCAAATAAGTTTGGCGCGATCGGGATTCGTACTCTTTGGCAAGCTGCAACTGAAGCATACGAAAATAGTCGCAGTGATGAAAACCGAGAAAAAATTCAAGCTTGGCAACAGGAATTAGCTTGGCGCGAATTTTATCAACATTGTATGTATTTTTTCCCCGAATTAAAAGATGGTGCCTACAGAAAAGAATTTAAAGATTTTCCCTGGGAAAATAACGAACAACATTTTCAAGCTTGGTGTGAAGGAAAAACTGGATATCCGATCGTCGATGCAGCGATGCGACAGTTAAATGAAATTGGCTGGATGCACAATCGCTGTCGCATGATCGTTGCTAGTTTTTTGACAAAGGATTTGATTATTGACTGGCGTTGGGGAGAAAAATATTTTATGCAGAAGTTATATGATGGCGATCTTTCTGCTAACAATGGTGGTTGGCAATGGAGTGCTTCGAGTGGCATGGATCCGAAGCCTCTGCGTATTTTTAATCCAGCTTCGCAAGCACAAAAATTCGATCCTGAAGCTGAGTATATTAGGGAATGGTTGCCAGAGTTAAGATTTCTCGATACAGAAGAATTAGTGACAGGAAAAATTACTAGTTTAGTTCGCCATCAATATGATTATCCCCAACCAATTGTTGACCATAAAATACAGCAAAATAAATTTAAGGAGTTATATAAGCAGCAGAAAATATAATTTGAGTTCGCCAATAGATTTTTGAAAATGTAAAGCTAGTAAGCAAAATAGAATTTGAGAGTAATTATAACGATCGACATTAATGCCAATCCCCAAATCATTAAAGCTAAATTACGATGGCGAGATATTTTTATGGGGAGAAAATTAACTTGATTGACGAGTGGACTTTTTGGATTTGAATAAATTTTGTCATAACATCTTTGAGGCAATGAGCGATCGAACAGACAAGTAATATTATTCAATCTTTTAGCCAAACGAAATTCAAGATAATCTTCAGGTTGATTGAATACAAATCTCTTTACTTCTACAGGTGGTCGCAGAATAATCGAACTAATTTGTACTAAAAATGCTAGAACGATCGCGCCTAGGGCGATCGAGCGTTTAAAGCCTTTCAGGAATTTAATTTGTTGTATAAATAAAGCGATAAGAGGAATAAGTAAAAGATGAATGGAAGTAAGATGATATCTTGCTCCCCAAGCAGAATCTCCTGCCCAAAAATCGAGACGACTGGTTAAAAATATATGTAAGACTAAGTTGAAAATACAAGCTATTAAATAACATTGAAGATAAGGAGAAAACTTTTTCCAGAAAATAATTCCTAAAATCAAACAAGGTAATAGCAAAGGATCGTAAATAAAAATACTTTTAGCGGGAGAAAATAAAACTCCTAAAATTCCTACATGAGGTGGATTAGTAAAAGGATAATTAGGAGGTAAATTAGCAAGACTTAAAAAAATAGTATCGCTACTAATTTCTTTTGCACTTAGGCTATGCCCTGTCGTCAAAAAACTACCGTAGCGGATGTAATTTAAAAAGCGCCCTAGTATAAACCAAGGGATAAAACCTATTATCCACGGTATTCCTATCTTAAAGGGTGCGATGGCTTCGCAGGGAGTGCGGGAGATCGCTTTTAATTTGTTTGGTTTGTCTCGGTTTTGATAGAGTAAACAGCTAACCAGAAACATTAATACAGTGAAAATATGAATAATACTGGTTGTCCGAATCAAAAAAGCAATACCTAAAGCTAAGCCACTAAAAATAAGAAAACGAGGATCGCGGCGCTGTACGTAAGCTAAAACAGTAGCGTAACCGATAGTGACACAAAGCAACAGTTGATTATTCTGTTGATGTACTTGGGAATAGTGTAGAACTGTAGTGCAAAGTAGCAAAGTAATACTTGCCGTACCTGCAATAACTTCTTTAAAATTAAAAAGCCGTAGCAACCAAAAACAAGAAATTATCGCAGCAAGATTTAGTGGTACAAAAATCAGAAAACTAACTACTAAAGACCGAAAAAAATTTGATTCCTGTTGTGGTAAAAATTGGTTGAGTTGAGTTCCCAACCAATCACCAGGAAGCATCAATAAAGATTGTCCTAGATCGTCACCATAATAATGCTTTCCTCCCACGCCTAAAACCCCAGCATTGGGATCTGCCCTCGAACTAGGTTGATAATCTAAAGGTACTTCTTCTGTCCCCGTCCATAAAGCATGAGTAATTTTCAATCTACGAAGTGTATCTCCGTTGAGAGAACCAGGATTGATGATAATTAACCACAACAAGGCAATAACAATTACTTTAATCGGAATTTTCATTAAATTATCACTACAGAGATAATACTCGCTCGAACAATAATTTTATTTTCTTAACAATATTCGACCAACCATAACTTTTAACTCTTGTTTTGGCATGCTGGGTCAATTTAGTCTAAAATTCGATATCGTTAAATTAAAATCATTTAAAAGTCCATTTTTTATGAAGTGCAAAATTATAAATAGTAATTACTACAGTCATAATCAGAAATGCTGATAAATACCAAATATTAAAGATATCTACCAAAACATACATGGAGATTGAAACTGTTAGATAACTAGACAACATGACAGTATGATATTTAATAAATTCTTTCCAAAATTGATTATTGTTGTTTTGAAATGTATAGCGTCTATTTAAATAAAATCCAATACTATTAACGACAATACTTAAAATAATAATTGAGACTAGATAGTGTAAGTGCAAAAATTCTTTAAAAAAATAAAGTAGAAATATATTCTGAAAAGCACAAAAAAAACCAACAATCAAAAACCTAAAAACTTGATGGTTAAATAATTTTTTTAATGTGAGGATAATCGTTTTCATTGCCTAAATTTACCCCGATCACCTAGTCACGATCTAAGGATATTTGAACCCCTTAATCTTGTTTTTAATCGAGCCGATACTCTTTCCCAGATTCTAGAATAATAAAAATATTTAAACCAACCTGTCATTCCCAATAGTAAAAATTGTTTAATTAATGGCAAAAATTTAATTTTTTTACCATGAATTTTAGCAGCTAAAGCTGTATTTATTTCAATCGAAAAAAGAGCAATTTTTAAAATCGAGTTTTTAATCGATCGAGGTGCTTGCCAACTCGACCAATACTTTCTTACAACTAATTCTAACTGTTGCCGAAAATCTGTTAGCGATGAACTACGCAGAATTGTTTGGGAATTTCCATGAATTCGAAAAGCAGACAAAGGTTTAGAATAATAAATAATGTTTCCAGAAGCAGCAATTTTTAACCAAAAATCCCAGTCTGCTGTATACCAAAGCTGTTCGTCTAAGCCACCAATTTTGAGAGCTAATTCTCGCTTAAAAACAGGTGCAGGTATAGCGATAAAATTTTGAACTAATAATCGTTCGATCGTTACATTATCATTAATTATGGTAGGAAGACTAGGTAAAGGACATTGCCATAATCCTAAATGTTTTCCTCGATCGTCGATAAACATAGATGGATTGAGAAATAAATTAACTTCAGGATATTTCTGAATTAAACTTTTAATTACCGTCAAACGTTCTGGCAACCAAAGATCGTCTTGATGAAGAAAACAAACACGATCGGCACTAGCCACAGAAAGAGCATAATTTGTATTAGCAACCCAGTTTCCTTGTCTTTGCCTTTGAATAATTTTTAATGGTAATTTATCTTGATAAGAATTAATGATTTTAAGCGTCTCATCAGTAGAACCATCATCAACAATGATATATTCAATTCCTTCAAAAGCGGTTTCCTTTTGAGCAATTATTGAATCTAAAGCTGATGCTAGATAATTAGCACCATTATAAGTAGGTATTAAGACAGATAACCACAATTGTTGCATAATCAAATATCTGTCTAAACTTGGACGAGAAAAGTAATATTATTTGACCAAGGACGAATTCGTTTTTCTGCACGAATACTATTTTCTCCAAAGACTTCCTGAATCAAACTTCTTAATTCATTAGCTGTCTTATAATGCACTCGATCGCCTGTGATATATCGATCGCAACAATAACAAAGTAAATGAATGGGAGTAGCTTTTCGTTCCCAATCTTTAAGTACTAAATAGCCACCAGGCTTAAGAACTGTTTTAGCATCAGAAAGTAATTCAGAATGCATTTCCCAAGGAACATGGTGCATCACATCACTAATAACGAGTAATTCGAATTTGGCACAATTATCGACAGCAAAATCTTGAATAGTTTGTTGTTTAAAAGTAACTTTTTTGCTTTCTCCTTGAAACATTCTTCCTACTCTAGGAGTAATATCAATTCCTGTGATATAGGCATTAGGATAAACTTTAACTAAACATTCTGTAATCGCTCCTTCTCCGCAACCAAGCTCTAAAATATGAGAAGCAGCAACCCATTTGTCTATCTGTGATACTAAAGCATGAATATCGATAAATATACTACGATATAAATTTGATATCGGTCTTTCTAGAGGGCCTAATATTTCTCTAATTGCAGCACCTATAGCCATCTTGAATTTTCCATAATGAATTGAATTGTTTGTCTGTAAGAAATTTAATTAGTTATCGTCTTTTTAAACTCAATACACTCAAAAAGAAGCTAGAAAAAATAATCTGAAAACCAAGAGCTAAAAAAGTAACCGAGGGAATAGCAATTCGCATAGTGTATGTTGGATTTAAGGCTCCAAAAAAGTTAGCTTTCCAAATATAAAAAGCATAAAAAGAGCCTAAAATTCCGAGTAACAACAACAAAGTTCCTAAGATTAATCCAAGTTCTAGACTGAGATAATGAAATAGCTTTTTTAAGCGAAGATCTTCAGGAATTAATCCTTCACTCATCGCAAAAGCTTTAGTAAAAAGAGCAAAAACCATGGTTTGAAAACCAATAAACATTGCTGTAGATGAATACAGTAATGAATGTACTCTCGGACTCGATAAAAAATATAGAGTACCGAACAAACCACCTAACATCAAGAAAACACCTGGATATAAAAATAGCCAGCGCGGACTATATAGTAATAGAAAGCGCAAATGTCTCCAACCATCTCGCCAACTACGAAGATGAGGCGGACGACTGCGACCATCGGGCGATAAAGTAGTGGGAACTTCTGTAATTTTCATTTGGTGAAGAGTGGCTTTAACTACCATTTCACTAGCAAACTCCATTCCCGTCGTGCGTAAATTTAAAGCTTCGATCGCACTCTTTCTAAAACCGCGCAATCCACAATGAAAATCGCTACAAGGACTAGCAAATAAAAGTTTTCCTATTCCCGTTAAAACTGGATTTCCTAAATATTTATGTAAAGGAGGCATTGCACCTGGTTCGATCCCGCCTTTGAAACGATTTCCCATTACTAAATCGTAGCCCAATCGTAGTTTTTCAATAAAGAGACTGAGATTGGTAAAATCGTAACTATCGTCAGCATCGCCCATAATAATATACTGACCTTCTGCAGCTAATATACCTCCTCTTAAAGCACTGCCATATCCTTTTTCTTCGATCTCAATTACTCTTGCTCCCAATCGTCGAGCAATTTCACAAGAACCATCGGTACTGCCATTATCTGCTATGATTATTTCGCCAGAAATTTCGTGTTGGGATAAATAGTTTTGTGCTTTTTTAATACAAGTTTCTAAAGTTTCTGCCTCGTTTAAGCATGGCATGACGATCGAAACTTCTACTAAAAATTTTTTACCAGCAGATACTATGCTTCTAGCTGAATTATTAAGCATATATGTTTGGATCGATAGAAGCTAAATGGGTTTGAAAATTTACGACCATTAAACTCCAACAAAAATCGATCGTCAATTTTTGATTAAATACTTTCAAGATTTGTAATTCTCAAGTCATTTAGATTAAGGCGCGATCGCTTAGCTGAAAATCGATCCCTAGTCAGAAAACTTGGTTGCAATCGATTAGTAATTAATGATTGTGTAAGCTTTGAAATGAAAGAAATTAGCCTATATTATGTTGCTATTTCTATCTTTAATTGTCTCGATCGCGAAAAACAATCACAAATCTTTCAACAACTAGTATACGAAGTCGATACAGAAGGAGGCGAAAAAATGACTTGGTTGAAATCTTGACTTTTATAATTGTTTTTGATAAATTTGTTTTCATAATGGGAATCTGTGCCTTTGCAGCAGTCGCACAGATTCCCATTATGAAAATTACTATTTACAATATCAAAAAAAGCTTTATTTGTCAACTCTTTTTTTATTGATTTTTTTTCCTCCTTGCAATTTTTCAATAAACTAACAGAGATGTTGAGAAAATTTTTTGGCGATTGCGTGCAGTGCTGCACGGAATGCAATAGAGAGACAAAAATTAACTATACAAAGATTGAATCCATTGCCACTCTTTAGTTAAACCTTCAAATAGAGAAACTTGAGGATTGTAACCTAAAATTTTTCTAGCTTTGCTAACGTCAGCACTAGTATGACGGGCATCACCCATTGCTTTTTCAACGTAGTTTCTTTGCACGGGTTTTCCGATAACTTCATCCATGCGATCGAGAATATCGAGTAAAACTACTCGACTACCACCGCCAACATTAAACACTTCTCCCACAGCTTCAGGTACACTTGCCGCAGCCAAATTTGCAGCAACGACATCGCTGACAAAAGTAAAATCTCGCGTTTGCTGTCCATCCCCATAAATAGAAATAGGTTGCTGGGCGATCGCTGCCTTAAAAAACTTGTGAAAAGCCATATCGGGACGCTGACGCGGGCCATAAACGCTAAAATAGCGTAGAGATACAGTAGGAACGTCAAAATTATCGTGGTAAAGTTTACAGAGGCGTTCTGCGGCGAGTTTAGTAATACCATAAGGAGAAACTGGTTCGGGACAGATAGTTTCTGGAGTAGGCATAGTTTCCGCATCACCGTAAACCGATGAAGTAGAAGCAAACACAAAACGTTGCAAAGATTTTGCTTCGATCGCCGCTTCTAGGAGAATTTGCGTCGCATTAATATTTCTTTCCGTGTAGTGACGAAAACTTTGACCCCAACTAGCACGAACTCCTGCTTGCGCCGCTTGATGGTAAATAGTAGCTACATTTTTAAGAATTGGTTGCCAATCGATTTCCTGAATATCGGCTTCAATCAATTTAAAATGAGGATATTTAGTCAGACTAGCCACGTTTTTGCGCTTGAGACAGGGATCGTAATAATCGTTAAACAAATCGACCCCAATTATTTGTTCGCCTTGTTGTAGCAGTGTCTCTGCCAAATTAGAACCAATAAAACCCGCTACCCCAGTTACTAAATGAATCGCCATAGAATGAATTAATAATAAAAGTTTCGAGCTTATACTCAGCACTCGTACATAGCTGTCCATGATGGCACATCTCGATCGATTTTTTTTTTCGTAGTATCGATCGACGCTTGTGGGATAATGAATTGCATTTATCTACAACTCGACGAGCAAAAGTTGTAGGAACAGAATTTTTTAGCGAGAGAATCATAAGGTGAAAGTTATCGTAATTGGCAACGGAGGAAGAGAACACGCCCTAGCTTGGGCGTTACTAAAATCTTCAAACGTCGAACAAGTCTTGTGCATACCTGGTAATGGTGGTACAGAGACAATGGCAAATTGCCAAAATATTACTCTAGCGGTAGATAATTTTGAGGGAATTGCTAAAGTAGTAAAAGATAACGATGTTTCGTTGGTTGTAGTTGGGCCAGAATTACCATTATCGCTAGGAATTGCCGATTACCTGCAAAAAGAAAGTATTGCTGTTTTTGGCCCGACTCAAATAGGGGCGCAGATTGAAGCTAGTAAATCTTGGGCAAAAGCTTTAATGATAGAAGCTGGTGTTCCTACAGCCAAATCTAAGACTTTTACAGATGCAGAAGCGGCTAAAGTTTACGTTAACTCTCAAGGTGCGCCAATTGTAGTCAAAGCTGATGGTTTGGCGGCGGGAAAAGGAGTAATCGTCGCCAATACCGTTGCGGAAGCTAACAGCGCGATCGAAGATTTATTCAACAATAATTTTAATACCGTTGTCGTTGAAGAATTTTTAGAAGGAGAAGAAGTTTCCGTTCTCGCTTTAACTGACGGTGTAAGCGTTCGTTCTCTCTTGCCAGCACAAGACCACAAACGTATTGGCGAAGGCGATACAGGCAACAATACAGGGGGAATGGGAACATATGCACCCGCGCCGATCGCTACCCCCGAATTTATGCAAAAAATTGAATCAGAAGTATTGCAGCCAACTGTGGCGGCATTAAGAAAACGAGGCATCGATTACTGTGGCGTTTTGTATGCGGGTTTGATGATTTCGCCGACGGGAGAAGTAAAAGTACTAGAATTTAATTGTCGTTTTGGCGATCCTGAAACTCAATCGATTTTACCTTTGTTAGAAACACCTCTCGACGAAATTTTATTAGCTTGTGTCGAGAAAAGATTGGCACAACAACCCCCTCTTGCTTGGAAATCGCAAAGCGCTATCTGTGTTGTTGCTGCTGCGGGAGGTTATCCAGGTAATTATCAAAAAGGAGTTGCGATCGCAGGGATCGATCGCGCTATTTCTCAAGGTGCAATGGTTTTTCACGCTGGAACGAAATTGCAACAACAACAAGTAGTTACAGATGGCGGCCGTGTTTTAGGAGTAGTTGCATTAGGAGATAACTTCGATCTAGCTAGCGATCGCGCCTATCAAGCTTTAAATTCGATTCAGTTTGAAGGAATGTATTACCGACGCGATATCGGTTATCGAGTTCGGAAAAAAGAATCTAGAGATTAAATATTTAGCCGCAACAGGGAACAGGGAGTAATGAGTAATGAGTAATAAGTAATGAGTAATGAGTAATGAATTTTTTACGTCACGACTTCTAACTTCTGACTGGTCACTGAGCTTGTCGAAGTGCTGACTTCTGACTTTTGACTTTTGACTTTGTCCGATGACGGCGCAATGCAATTCGGAGGAAACCTCCGAATCCGCACCTCCCCATTGCCCGTTGCCCGTTGCCCGTTGCCCGTTCCCTGTTCCCTCGACCGCAAGTCGGTGACAATTTACCGTCTTTAATACAAAGTCATCATCAATTGTTTTTGATATTCATTAGTTAAAGCATGGTCGTTACCTAAGAGAGTGAAAATTGCTAGCATTGCCTTTCTCGCACCATCATTTTTATACTTGCGATCGCCCTTAACAATTTCTAGAAAAAGTTTTAGGGCAGTTTCGTAATCTTCTTGCAAAGTCAAACGAGAAGCTTGGCTGAATTTTTGAGCCAACTCGCTTTCTTCTGGTGTTTCTGCTACTTCTTTAAAGAAAATAAGCGATCGCAATCTTTGTGCGTGCGAGTAATATTCTGAATCGCTAACATTAACAGTTGCTAAAATTTTGCTAGCCGATTCCAATCGATCGAGATCGATTAAAAATTTAGCTGATTCAATAACCAACAACTTGTTTTCGGGATAGCGTTCGAACAGGCGATCGAAAATAGCTTTTGCTTGTTGAAAATCTCCTCTAGCTTTAGCTTCTCGAATAGTTTCTAATTCGATGTCTAGATTAGATTTTAGATTTAATTTGTTAAGTAGCTGTCGTAATTGTTCTTCTGGTAAAACTCCGACGAATCCAGGCATCATTTCACCTTTGACGACAACTCTAACGTCCGGTACTCCTTCGATGCTAAATTGACTTGCTAATTCGGGTGAGCGATCGATATCTACCTTAGCTAAGACAAAATCATACTCTTTTACCAATTTTTCTAAAATTGGCTTTAAGATTTGACAAGGGCCGCACCAAGTCGCAAAAAAATCTATTATGATTGGTTTTTCATAAGATTTTTCTACAACTTCTGTATTGTAGTTATCACTATTAACTTCAACAGATAAACCCATATTGAATTTTTTAACTAGAATCCATCTTTAATATAAATATAGTTGGTTCGGGGTTCATGGTTCATCGTTCATGGTTCATTGTTCATTGGGCATCGGGCAATGAGCATCGGGCAAAGTCGTGACGTTCAGAAGTCAGTAGGGACTACGCCCTACTTTTTTTGAGGAGGACTGTAACGTTCGGAAACCGAACGTTATTGAAGTCCGTGAAACCTCAAAAAAACAACTGGCTTGTTCCATGGAACGTCCGTACAGAAGTCGTGACGTAAAAAATTCATTACTTATTACTCATTACTCATTACTCCCTACTCCCTAACCCCTACTTCCTAATTCAAAAACTTGCAGCAACTCGAAAACCGAAAGCATCGGATTTACTATTAGGTAAAGCATTTAAACGAGAAGCGCAACGACACGAACCGGGAACATGTAACCAAGAACCGCCTTTTAGTACTCGCGCCTCTTTTTCTTTGCCGCTAATCCAAGCACTACCATCTACAGGCGCACCTGTATAATTATCGTGCCATGTATCGATACACCATTCCGCTACATTTCCATGTAAATCGTAAACACCAAAAGGATTAGCTGGTAAACTACCTACTTCTGTAGTTTGATGGCGATTTTCTTCAACTACGCCATGTGCATAAGTAAATTCTCCATTGTAATTTGCGAGTTCTGTTGTCAAAGTCGCACCAAAAGAAAATGGGCTAGTAGTACCTGCACGACAAGCATATTCCCATTCTGCTTCGCTGGGTAATCTTATCTCACGACATGCTAATTCGGATAATTTTTCACAAAAAAGCTTGCTCTCAAACCAAGATATTCTTTCTACGGGTCGATTTTTACCATCTTTTTCAAATCGAGATGGATTATTTTTCATCAATGCTTGCCATTGTGCTTGGGTGACTAAATATTTTCCCAATAAAAAAGTAGGAACGGTTACTTCGTGTTGGGGATCTTCTTCGCTACCTCTTTCCGCTTCTTTATTTGGCGAACCCATCAAAAATTTACCGCCAGGAATGACAACTAAATCGATGTTAATTCCATCATCTATTTCGATCGCGACATATTTAGCCTCACTACGACGAAAATCAGCTTGCAGTATGAATTTCTTGCCGACAAGTGAGGTGTTTGAGGTAACTGTTGCCGTTTTAAATTCAAAGATTTTTATTGGTAAATTTGTTTTTGGTTTTGGAGGTGTTGGCGGTGATGAGACGATCGGGCGATCGGCTGTTTGAGACAGGGGCAAATTGCGATCGCATGTTTCAAACAGGGGCGAATTGCGATCGGATGTTTGAGACAAGGGCGAATAACCATTCGCCCCTACTGAAGTGATTGTTTTTAATGCATGTAAAACTTCTTCTACTGAAGCGAAACGCCTTTTTGTAGCATTTTCAACTAATTTATCGATAATTTGCCCTAATTGTTCGCTCACTGGACGATCTGTTAAATAATCGCGCCAAATCCAGCGATCGTCTCCAAGATCGAATAATTCTAAGGGAATAACATTAGTAAGTAAATGCAGACAAGTTACGCCCAAACTAAATAGATCGCTGGTGAATTGCGGTTTGCCTCGCGCTTGTTCTGGTGCTACATATCCCGCCGAACCAATTATAGTACCAGTAACGCCCGCATCTCCCAATTCTGAAGCTTTAGCAGCCCCAAAGTCTACTAAAATTAGTTTGCCGTCTCGTTTGCGTCGAATAATATTTTCTGGTTTGATGTCGCGATGAATTGTATTGTTAGCATGAACGAACTGCAAAACAAACAGCATATCTTCAAGCAACTTGCGAATTTGTACTTCGTTGAAAGCACCTTTATTTTCAAGTTCCTTTAATAAATTATCGCCATCGACAAATTCTTGAACCAGATACTGACGTTCTTCTTGGTTAAAGTAGGCAAGTAATTCAGGGATTTGTTCGTGTTTGCCAAGTTCGTCCAAAGCGATCGCTTCAGTAGCAAATAATTCAGTCGCTTTGGCAATGGCGCTTTTCCCCTTTACATTTGGTAAAAATTGTTTGATGACGCATTTTGGTTTGGAAGGTCTAAATTCATCGATCGCCAAAAAAGTTCTCCCAAAACCTCCCTTACCAAGAATGCTTAAAGCTCGATAGCGATCGCCTAATAACAATTTAGTCCCGCACTTTTGACAAATTTGGGTTGCTTCTAGATTTTTGTAGAGACAATCTGGATTCAAACAATGACTCATCGCGCTGTTTACCTGCTCGCATTCGACTTTTATAACAACGTCGATCGCGATCGGCAAGCAAAAGGGGTAACGGGCAAAAGTAATAAGTAATAATTTGCTACTCATTACTCATTACTCATTACTCATTACTCATTACTCATTACTCATTACTCATTACTCCCTAACCTCTAATCCCTATCCCCTAGCCCCTCTCTTTCTTTAGCAATACTACTTTTTGACGAGAACCTTTCTCAAGGTAGGTGTGGAAGTAACGAGCTTTACATAAACTCTGAGATAATTCGATCGAAAAATTAACGAAGGAGTAAATAATTATGACATACAGCAATGAATACCCTGCTGGTAGAATTAGAGAAGAACAAAGTGGCGTTGCTTTAGTAGATTATCACGATCGCGTTCGTTGGGGACCGATTTTAGCTGGATTGGTGGTTGCTTTGTCCCTTCAGTTAGTTTTGGGTGCTTTGGGAACGGCGATCGGTGCAACTGGGATTGCTAATTCTGGCGCACCCCGCTCTAATGCTGGAGAGGTAGGAACGGCAATCGGTATCTGGTCGATTATTAGTCTGCTAATCTCTTTATTTCTGGGCGGAATGACAGCTAGTCGTTCTAGCGGCCCTTTAAATAGAAATACGGCTCTTCTTAATGGTGCTATTCTTTGGGCAGCAACTTTAATTCTCGGTGCTTTTTTGGTTTCTAGTGGTGTAAGTGGTGCTTTTGGTATTGCTGCTTCCAATGCTGGAGAAGTTATCAATCAAGCTCAACAAGGTGGTGCAAATCTTCCCGCTAATGCTCCCAACGTATCGGCTCAAGAAGCTCGCAATATTGCCGATAATATTTCTAAAATTAGTGGCTACTTTGCACTTGGTTCTTTGTTTGGACTAGTTGCTTCTTTAATAGGTTCTACTATTGGCATCAATCGCCACAAAACCGTTACCGCACCTGTTGCAGAACGAAGAGTTTAAATTAAGTTCGGAATGCGTTGCCTCTTTTAAGACGCGGATTCGGGAAGCACGGATGACGAACTTGTGTCCGAATACTAAACGCCGTAAGTGCTACACAATCGGAGTTGAGAATATTTTTTTAGAGATAAAAATCTTTAAATAAAATGGCTTGCCAACAAATAAAAAATATTGGCAAGCCTATTTTTTGTGTAGATAGTATTCACCTTAAAGCTTTAAACTTGCTGACGACGTTACCGATCGAAATTGTTTTTCAAAAACAAAAACAATATATAGCTCTTTCGCGATCGCGAGGAAATTCAAGAAATTCTCGATCGCTGGAATCCAAAACAAATCAAACAAGATCGGGCGCGATCGCGAAGAATTATTTCGTTCTCACCCTTTAAAAGTTAATTCTCTAACTACTTTTATTGGCGATCGATGCTTCCTTCTAAACTAAGAATTACTAAATCTTCAATTTTTTTCAAATTAGAATCGCCAGCTAAATAACTGATGCCGCGATGCAAATGAGCGCGAAATTGGTTTTTTAAAGTTTCTTTATCCGTTCCCAAACTATCGTTGTGACATCTTTGCTTGAGGGCAATTAACAAAATATCTGCTATCTCTCCACCAAAAACACTCCAAGTCATTTCCACATTACTATCGGCAGGAATGGTTGCTGTTGAAGGGATGCTAGGTTCGGCAAGAGAACGACACAATGCCCATCTGCATAAAATATTCCACTGTTCGATTTTTGTTAATCTTTTTAATTTAATCAGTTGGTCTTTTGCTGTTTGCGAAAGACGAATTCGTTCGATCGGTATGTCCATAAATTAATTATTCTCATGTAGGGGTGAATAGTTCGATCGAACCCTACAGGTTAACTATAAAAGGTTAAATTTGTATTTCCATAAGTTTTTTGGCGGCATATTTCTAATCCTGGTATATTTGCTGCTTTCCAAAATTTAGGATCGTGTTCTACTGCTAATTCGCCGAATTCAGCAAGAAGTTGTTCGTTGGCGATCGCTGTCAGTACTGGCTGATATAAATTACTAGCATAGGGAGGATCGAAATAAATAAAATCGAATTTATCTCCCGTCAAACTTTTTATTTTGACAGTTACATCGCCTTTTAAAACTCGAAACTGCTGCGAAGTTTGCGCTACTTGCTGCCAATTTTGTTTGATAATACTGCAAGCACGAGGAGACTGTTCTATCCCTACTACCATAGCCGCACTGCGACACAAAGCTTCTGCTCCCATAGAACCATTTCCCGCACACAAATCCAACCAACGACAATCGTCAATTCGACCCTGCCAAATATTGAACAATGCTTCTCGTACTTTAGCTGATGTCGGTCGAGTTAACTGTCCTGGTAAGGTTTTTAACTGTCGATTGCCGTAAATTCTCATACAGAATACGCGCCTCCTCAGCACTAAAAAAGAAGAGCAGAGGATAAAAATCATCTGCTCTTCTTTTATTATTAGTACCCCCAAGGGAAGTCGAATCCCTGTCGCCTCCGTGAAAGGGAGGTGTCCTAGGCCACTAGACGATGGGGGCTCAAGACCAGCGATTGCGTTTGGGCTTCGCTTGCAACATTTCTAAATTTAGCGAATATTCTTCTTCATGTCAACATTTTTTGGAAAAATCTTTGATTTATTTTAGCTATCCGTGCGAGAAGCCCTACAAGGACAACTAATACATTGCCTATGCCGCCATTAAGATGTGCGCTTTTACTCCTGACTTCTGACGACTGACCAAATCGACTTCGTCTACTAATGCAGCATGGCATAAATAATCAGCCAGTTAATTTAAGTAGAAAACATTTTTATTAGAAGGTTTGTTCTTTCTGCCTTCTTGCTCTAGTCCCCAGCCTCTGTTATGTTTCTTTCTGAAAAAGTTTTTCTAATTGCGATCGCTGTTGGTAAATACATTGAGTTAAACCTAGTTTGGATGTTTCCATTTCTTGATATTCTTCAAAGAAAATAGCAATTTTTATGAATAACCAATCTAAAAAATTAGGAAATCTAATTCTTTCTTTGGAGAGCGTTAGTAATTCTAACGATTGTTGATGAATAGGAATTTTTGGTAGATTGAGATTGGGCGACTGAATTAGCAAAAATAAAGCTTTTTCTCTTAATTTATGTTTAATTTCTTTGGAGTTTAATTGTAAACAATGAGGACAAATATCGCCTTGAATCAAGCCTCGATTGCTAGCTAGTAAAGCTCTGATGTTACTAACAGCAAACGTACGAGCGCAAATCACACAAGTTATCGTATTAGGGCAGGATTCAATTTTACGTTCTAGAAAAATTTTCATATTTTTAGCCGTTATTCTTTTGCCTATTAATAAAAATGTTAAAAACAAGTTTTGATTCAAAAAATTATATTACACATTTTTTAAAATAGAGATTTTTTGAAAAAATTTGTTTTCCTAATTATTAATTGTGAATAAATTGGCTAAAAATAGTTTAATTAATACATATTTATTAAAAAAAACCCTCTAATAATTAAGAAAGATTGCGAGAAACTAGTATCTCTTTAGTTGCTAAGACGACATCAAATTGTTAGGGGAAATTTAGATTACCGACTTTTTTAGTCTGCTTGTCCGATCGATTGTTTGTCACAATAAAAGGGAAAAGGGAAAAGAGGGAGTAGGGGCAGAGGGGAGAGGGCAGAGGGCAGAGGGCAGAGGGACGGCGGATAAACTTTTCGGAGGACACCTCCGATTTTTCCGCCTCCAGAGGGCAGAAGGTAACAGCCGTTTTTTACTTGCTACTTGCTACTTGCTACTTGCTACTCGCTACTCGCTACTTGCTACTTATCTTCTGCCCTATGAACCATGAACCAATATAATAAATTTGCTTGATATGACTGAATCGATCGAACTGGGGAGAACACGAATAATGTTAGAAAAATATCGTCAACACGTAGCCGAAAGAGGGGCTTTGGGAATTCCGCCCCTACCGTTAAACGCGCAGCAAACTTCAGAGTTGTGCGAATTATTAAAAAATCCAACCGCAGGAGAAGAAGAAGAATTATTAATGCTGTTGCGCGATCGCATTCCTCCTGGTGTAGATGAAGCAGCTTATGTCAAAGCAGGATTTTTAACTGCCGTTGCTAAAGGTGAAACATCCTGTCCCTTAATTTCTCCCCAAGGCGCGATCGACTTATTGGGAACGATGATGGGCGGTTATAACGTTCATTCTTTAATCGAACTTCTCAAATCTTTTGATAGTAACTTAGCTAGTGCCGCCGCGATCGCCCTTAGCAAAACTTTATTGGTATTCGATGCATTTAATGATGTCGTTACTTTAGCCGATACCAATCCTTATGCCAAACAAGTACTCGATTCTTGGGCGAATGGCGACTGGTTTATCGGTCGTCCCAAACTAGCAGAAGAAATTACAGTTACCGTCTTCAAAGTAGCAGGAGAAACCAACACAGACGATTTATCTCCCGCACCTCATGCTACCACTCGTCCCGATATTCCCCTTCATGCTTTGGCAATGTTAGAGTCTAAGATGCCAGAGGGATTAGAGACGATCGCCCAACTGAAGCAAAAAGGACATCCTCTCGTCTATGTTGGTGATGTCGTCGGTACTGGTTCATCGCGCAAATCGGCAATCAATTCCTTGCTGTGGCATATTGGCAAAGATATTCCCTTCGTTCCCAACAAGCGATCGGGCGGTTATATTTTAGGTGGTAAGATTGCCCCAATTTTCTTTAATACTGCGGAAGATTCTGGCGCACTACCGATCGAATGCGATGTCTCCCAAATGG
Source organism: Xenococcaceae cyanobacterium (assembly GCA_051657945.1). Taxonomy (GTDB): domain Bacteria; phylum Cyanobacteriota; class Cyanobacteriia; order Cyanobacteriales; family Xenococcaceae; genus CAZJTL01. Next base: position 98,982 of record JBOFLQ010000017.1, read on the forward strand.
AAACGGGAGATGTCATTACTATTTATCCCTACAAAGGAGAAATTACCAACACCGCAGGTGAAATCATTTCTACCTTTACCCTCAAACCCGATACCATTCTCGATGAAGTTCGGGCGGGTGGACGCATTCCCTTACTAATCGGTAGGGCATTAACTGATAAATCTCGCGCCGCTTTAGGACAAGAACCAAGTCCTCGGTTTGTTCGTCCTCAAATACCAGCCGATACGGGGATTGGTTTTACCCTAGCACAAAAAATGGTAGGGTTAGCTTGCGGCGTAGCTGGCGTTCGTCCTGGGACTTCTTGCGAACCCCATATGACTACCGTTGGTTCTCAGGATACCACCGGCCCGATGACAAGAGATGAATTAAAAGAACTTGCCTGTCTCGGTTTTAGCGCCGATCTCACTCTACAAACCTTCTGTCATACCGCCGCCTATCCCAAACCAGTCGATATCAAAACTCACAAAGATTTACCCGATTTCTTTTCTCAAAGAGGTGGGGTTGCTTTACGACCAGGTGATGGCATTATCCATTCTTGGTTGAATCGCATGTTGTTACCCGATACTGTCGGTACTGGCGGCGACTCTCACACTCGTTTTCCTTTGGGCATTTCTTTCCCCGCAGGTTCGGGTTTGGTGGCGTTTGCTGCTGCTTTAGGGGTCATGCCTTTAGATATGCCCGAATCGGTTTTGGTTCGCTTTACAGGCGAATTACAACCTGGCGTTACTCTTCGCGATATCGTCAATGCGATTCCTTGGGTTGCCATGCAACAAGGTAAACTAACCGTTGCCAAAGAGAATAAAGAGAATGTTTTCTCCGGGCGGATTATGGAAATGGAAGGTTTGCCCGATCTGAAAGTAGAACAGGCATTCGAACTTACCGACGCAACGGCGGAACGTTCTTGTTCTGGTTGTACGATTAAACTGAGTGAAGATACTGTCGCCGAATATCTTACTTCTAATATCGTGTTGATGAAAAACATGATTGCAAGAGGATACCAAGATGCACGTACACTTTTGCGTCGCATTGCCAAGATGGAAGAATGGTTGGCAAATCCTCAATTAATGTCTGCTGACGCTGACGCTGAATATGTAGATGTTATTGAAGTTAACCTCAATGACATTAAAGAACCAATTTTAGCTGCACCTAACGACCCCGATAACGTAAAATTAATGTCGGAATGTGCGGGCGACAAAATTGATGAAATTTTCATCGGTTCTTGTATGACCAATATCGGTCATTACCGTGCTGCTGCCAAGATTTTAGAAAATGCAGGTCACGTCAAAGGGCGTTTGTGGGTTTGTCCTCCCACTCGTATGGATGAAGCGCAATTGCGTTCTGAAGGGGTATACGGTGTCTTTGCTGCTGCTGGTGCGAGGACGGAAATGCCGGGATGTTCTCTGTGTATGGGCAACCAAGCACGAGTGGAAGATAATGCAACGGTGTTCTCAACCTCTACGCGTAATTTCAACAATCGCATGGGCAAAGGTGCGCGAGTTTATTTAGGTTCGGCAGAATTAGCGGCAGTTTGTGCCGTACTCGGACGCATTCCGACGGTTGAAGAATATATGTCTATTGTCAAAGAGAAAATCGATCCCTTTGCTGGAGATTTGTATCGCTATCTCAATTTCGATCGGATTGAAAATTTTGAAGACGAGGGAAGAGTAATTCCTTTGGAAGAAATGCCTAAGATTGAGGATATTTTGGGAATGCCTGTTTAAAAGGGGATAGGGAGTAGGGATTAGGGATTAGCGTAAACCCTATACCTTGGACTATTGAATCCCGATGTTTCTACCACCCGAAGAGCTAAAGATAATGGGAACTTCGGTTTTACGAGGTTCCCAGCCAACTCGAAAACCTTGTTTCCAAGCTTGTTGACGTGCTTGGCGAAAAGCTTGAAAACTATCAGGTCTAACGATAAAAGCTAAATATTCCTGCTGGGGGTTTAAACTGTCTAAAGCTTTGCTAAATTGCGAATTAGGTTTTGCTAAGCTGGCAATAGAATCACCTTTAGCATTCTCAATTGGTTCGTAAAGCCAAGCGGAGGATTTATAATCGACCAAGCGAACTTGATAGTGAGCTGTTTTTGGTCGGAAATTTTGCATTCGCTGCGCCTGGTTGGTCAAACATAGCTGATATTCTCGCGTTTGCAGCATGTAGTCGTTGTAAATGGCGAGGTCGTTTTTATTTTGAGGATTTTCTGGTTTTTGACAATTTAATTCGCCAAGAAATTGTTCGATCTGTCGATCGACTTGTTTGTCATCTATGTAAATAACTTTGTTAGCACGTATTTCAAAAAAGCGAGGTTTTTTGTTTGTGTCTGTAACTAAAGGAGTTTGAACGATCTCGATACGAGTTTTGCTTGACTGTACTGCTATCAAACTAATAAACAAACTCACAAACATCAACACTCCAACTGTATTAGTGAGAGTATCTAAAAAAGAGTCTAAATTTTGATTGAGTGGACTTGGTTTGCGAGCGCGTCTTTTTCTCATAATTTATTCCATTTGCCTAACCAATTTTGCTACGAACGATCGCTCATTATTTAACAACCTCCAATTGCCATCCGCGATCGATCGGTTCGTAACCAATATCGATTTTTTGAATTTCTGCCATTGCTCTAACTGCTTTGAAAACGTCATAACCATCGGGGCGGACGGCAATAATTAAATATTGACTGTTACCGTTGTTTTTAACTTCTGCCAAAAATTTTTTCAAGGGTGAGTTTTTTTCATCTAATTTCCATTTGGGAACTAGTTGCTGGCTTGGATAAATAACTGCACCTTTACTATTGCATTCAACATAACGAGGAGTTTTTGCTTGGTTTTCTCCTTGTCTTTGTTCATTTTTGGCTTCGATTTTTACTTTTTGTTGGTTACCCATCATCTGTACTGTCATAATGACAATCAGCAAAATTAAAGTGCCAATCGTACAAGCCAAAACCGATAGAAAGGGAAATAATTCTACTTCGTTTTTTTGCCGAGAAATTGTTCGTCTGGGCATTAATAATTAACCTTCAACATTATCTTGTTCGACTAAAGTAATTCGACGCGGTTTGTTCATATTTTCGACAGCAAAACGGAATTGCTCGAAACAACTTTGCATTTCGCTGACAATCTGTTTGAGTTGCTCTACTTGTTGCGTAGGATCGGTGTTTGCTGGGAAGTTTTGTTGTACTTGGGATAGTTCGGCAAATCTATTGATGCACTGTTCTAAAGAGACAACGCGGCTTTCTAGCGCGCCTGAAGCATTTTCTAATTGTTTGCTAATTTGTTCGGTTTGAAGTGATAAGCTACTAGCGATCGCTAAAATAGAAGAGGAAACCGAAGAATTGTTGACTTTGGATTGCTCGATCGTCTCTTGAATCTCTTTGACAATATCTAGATTAGTGAGATTCTGCTGTTGGAAGAAAGTTAAAAACTCTTGACGGTCTTTGGTCGCATCTGCTTTAACTTTAGACATATGCTCTAACAAATTAAAGCTAATGTCTTGTACTTTCATTAAGGTTGCTTCGTTGACTATGTCGATCTGCTCGGCTAACCTATTACTAATATTTTGGACTTTGTTAACTTCTAGTAAAAAACTTTCTGCTAGGGCTTGGGCTGCTTGTTGGGCGTAGTCGTTGACTGGTCGAATGATTTCTTGAGGACTGGGTAGATAAGTTTTGATGGCGCGATCGATCGCTAAATTGATTTTGGTTTCATCAAAACCAACCGATTTTTCTTTTAGTTTTGGTAGTAGTTTATCGTTGATAAAAACATCGATCGCTAAAAGTAATTTTGTTTCGCGACGTTCGACTAGTACTAAAGGAATCATTACCAAAATACTCATTGCAAGAGATAAAAGCGTCGTGTCGAAAGCGATCGCCAAGCCATTGGTAACAGCACCAATTCCTTCTTTGATTTTGTCGATTTGTTCGGCTCCTTTCAACAAACCAGAAAAACCATTCACTGCATCGGAAATTCCCATTACCGTTCCGATAAAGCCCAACAAGGGAATTGCCCAAATTAAAACTCGTGGGAAAGAATATGATGATTCTGAAGCGCTAATATAAAAAGAAGAGTCGTCCATGGCAAACTCAGCGGCTGACTTGCGATCGCCCGATTGCATATAAGCATTGATAACCCGGCTGCAACGTCCGGCAATTAAACTACCTTCTTTCGCCAAACTCTGCTGAAGATTGACGACTTGTTCGGAATTTGGCTCTTCTAAAGAAATAACTGAAAGGCGTTGAGATAGCCAATTTTTGCCTAAAGCTTTAGATTCTTGCTGAATTTTGCCGAATTTGAGGACAGCGATCGCGATAACGATACTGGCAAAGAATATGTCTAGATATTGAGTAAAGCCACGCTCGTATAAAAGAATGCCAAGATAAGAACTTTTAAATGGCAATAATGCTAGATAGACAATTGCGGTTATAACCAACGCGATCGCTATTACTATGTATGTATTGACATCTAGTTCTTGGCGCTGAGCGCTTTTCGATCGAGATTTAAACAAAGATGTACTGCTACTTAAACTTTTAGCCATAGTCTTTCTGTTTGTGTTAGGTGTTTGAGAATAGAATGTTTTGGTAAAGCTGATTTTTTATCTGTTTGGTTAAATTTTGCCAATAATTATAAGAGCGCGAAAGCATCATTCAAAATTTGCAAGGCTAAATTTAAATGTTTGTCATGCAAACTTTATTTCAAAGGCTGAGAGTTCAGTAACACCAAGTACAATCGACATTTACTTAATTACGTAAAATTATTTGCATTGGCAATTTTAACCATTGCAAGAAGTATAGTCTAAAGATAAATTTCTGTAAATTTACCCACGCTCTACCGAACTTAAGCTAATAATTTACCATAAGTTGCTTCATTTTTTACGTATTAGTACTCAGTTAAACTTAAAAATTAAGCTAGTTGTAAAGTAATACAAATTCGCTATTTGTCAGAGTAATTCGCCATTATAAAATTTTGTCATAATCGGGCTTCGATCGCGTCTATTCATAACAATTATCGCTCGAATGCATTTTATATAAGCCCTTCTAGATTAGACTTCTATCGTTAAAAATAATGCTTTAAAAAATGTTTTTATTCTTTTAATAAAGATAATGCATTTCTTTATCTAAACTTTAAAAATTTGCTTTTAAAAATGTTTTTTTGAATAAGAAGCTTGACAAATCAAGCAATAACTATTTTGAAAAATTAGAAAAATATTTATGTTGGCTCTATAAACAATAAACGTAGTTATAAAAATCCTAATTTTTTAAATCTTTTGGCGGATGTTCGACTAAATCTAAATCGGGAGGGATGGCAGCATAAATAATATGGTCAACCCATTGTTCGTTTTCGTAGTAGAAACCGCGACGTATGCACTCTTGTTTCATACCGACGCTTTTAGCTAGGGCGATCGAAGCTATGAATAAATAAACAAGTTCAAAAAACACAGATAGAATCTAAAACTATCCAGTCCATATTGGAGTCGTTATGACTTCGAGATAAAACTATTGCGCTCGTAGAATTATTTTTGTGGCGATCGAAGCTATGAATAAATAAACAAGTTCAAAAAACACAGATAGAATCTAAAACTATCCAGTCCATATTGGAGTCGTTATGAGTTCGAGATAAAACTATTGCGCTCGTAGAATCATTTTTGTGGCGATCGAAGCTATGAATAAATAAACAAGTTTAAAAAACCAAGATAAAATCTAGAACTATTCAATCTAGATTGGAGTCGTTATGAGTTCGAGATAAAACTATTGCGCTCGTAGAATCATTTTTGTGGCGATCGAAGCTCTGAATAATAAACAAGTTCAAAAAACCAAGATAAAATCTAGAACTATCCAGTCCATATTGGAGTCGTTATGAGTTCGAGATAAAACTATTGCGCTCGTAGAATTATTTTTGTGGCGATCGAAGCTATGAATA
>JBOFLQ010000018.1:0-13929 GCA_051657945.1 Xenococcaceae cyanobacterium
TTGCCCGATGACGGCGCAATGCAATTCGGAACGGCGGCAAGACAAATCTGAACGGCGGCTAAACAAATCTGAGGAAACCTCCGCCGATCGCCGCCTCGGAAACCTCAGATTTTGCCGCCTCGGTAACGGACGTATCCGCGCCTCCCCGATGCCCGATGCCCAATGAACAATCAACCATTTTAAGCACTCAACGCCGAACTAACTAACAATTACCAAAAACTCTTCTCTAAAAACACGGAGAAGAGTTTTTTTGCTTTATATATACTTGATAAATAACTAGTTACCAAAAATATTCTTTTCATAAAGACAAATAAATAAACTGTAAAAAAGTTTTCTTTTATAAAGAAGATTTGTTGTAATTATAAATTTAAAACTTATTTTTTGTTTTTTAAATAAAAAATATACTTACAAAAGCTATTGTATCAATAAAAAAAGCGATTTTATAATAACTTTAAATACCGCAAATCCACTTGCATAGAAAAAATACTGTTGATAGTATTAATTCATCGAGGCAAGCAACACAAAGCGAGCCACAAAACAAACAGAAATCAAGAAAAAATTACAAAGGAAAAATAGATTATGGTAACTCCAGTTTTTGGTCAATTTCGTACTTGGATTGGCGACGATTTAGATAACAAAGGTCTTGGTTCTCTTAATGGTCAAGCAGGTAACGATGCCATTTACGGTTTGGGTGGTAATGACAATATCTTCGGTGACGCTGGTTCTGACTTATTAGTTGGTGGCGATGGTAATGATACTGTCTCTGGTGGAACTGGTAACGACAGCCTCGACGGCGGTAAAGGCAACGACGTTCTCAACGGTGGCGAAGGTGACGACATTCTTGACGGTGGCGCAGGCAATGACAATTTAATCGATTTGTTTGGCGACAACAAACTTTACGGTGGGACTGGCAACGATACCATCAAAAGTGGTGCGGGCAAAGATTTCATCGAAGGTGGCGATGGTAAAGATTTCATCGAAGCTGGTGCTGGTAAAGACACCGTTTATGGTGGTAGAGGTAACGACACCATCTTCGGTCAAGATGGAAAAGACGTTATCTATGGTGATGCTGGCGACGATACTATTTACGGTGGTAAAGGTAATGATACCCTTTACGGTAATGCTGGTCGCGATACTTTTGTTTTCACAAAAACCGATTCACTACAGCCTGCAACATTTGAAACCGTAGAAGTTTTAGATGCTTTAGGTAGACCTACTGGTACCGTGCTAAACCAAAGAGTTCCTAGCATTGACGTTATCAAAGACTTTGATGTTAATAGCGATGTTATCGAATTAAGATTCGGTATCAATCCAGCCGTTAGATACGATGACTTCGAGTATTTAATGACTCGTGGTGGACAACAGTCTCCCACTCCTTTAAGTGCATCGGGTTCCGCCTTCTTCCAATTGGGTAACAATACTTATATCGGTGCTAAAACCCTTGACTTTGGTGTAGGCGACCTCAATGGTGCAAATTCAGAAGCATATATCGTTCTTGAAAACGTCAACATCGACGATTTAGGTCAAGCTAACTTCCGCTTCGCATAAAAATAGCGCAAGCTATATCTAAGCAAAGATTTTCCTAATCTAATTTTTTCCCCTTATCTGTTGTGATTCACACAGATAAGGGGTTTTTCTTAGCAGAGTCAGTAATGATTTCCTATATTCTTTCAATAACTATGAATAAAAACAAACAACAAATAGTTTTATCGATCGCCCTTATCGCCATCAATTTTACTTTCTTAACCTCTCCAGTTTTAGCACGCCCCGATCGCCATCATAAAAGCAAACAAAATCGCGTTGATGAAAATTCTACTCAAACTTTTGCAGTTACAACTAATAATTTTACTTTGACTTATGAACAACAAAGTTTATTACTAGATTTACTTAGAAACAAAAATTCTAATAATTATCTGTTAAGCGATCGCGATCGTTTAGAAATTAACAACCAAATTAATTCTTTACCACCTGGCATTAAAAAACGTTTGGCAAAAGGTAAAAAATTACCGCCTGGAATTGCCAAACAAATAGTACTGTCCGATCGAGTCAACAGTTATTTGAATCTTCCTTCAAACAAAAACATTGTCATTATCGGAAATACTGTAGCAGTAGTCGATCCAGTTACGAGTATTATTTTGGCTGTCATCGACAAAATTTTTTAAATTTTTTGCATTTTTATTTTTGGTTTTCCAAGACCTTTTGGTACAGCTTCACCTAAGCAAATTTGACGAGAATTATCTTTTAATTCGATCCAACCTAAATCTTTAAGTCGATTGACTAAATTAGAAATAGTTACGCCAAATTCTTCTGCGATCGCGTAAAGATGTCGCCATTTGGTTAAATCTTTTCCTTGTTGTAATTCGAGTAATTTATATTGAGGCATCAACAAACAACCAGCAAAATATTGTGCTTGCCATTCAATACCGTCGAGATTGTTGACGCTACGACATAAAAGCGGTTCGACTTGAATTTCAATGCCTCGTTTTGCCAAACGTAAATAGCGATCGACTAAATTGGGATTGATATGCAATACCCAATGTCCGATTTCGTGGGCGATCGTCGATTCGCCAAAACCTCCCCGCAGCGTAGGAATGTCTTCATTAATTTCAATCAGACGCTCTAATGGTAAAATTCTGGCTGCGATCGCACCACCATCGTCATCGGGAATACTATCCCAAACTACGTCCAAACCCAAAAATTCAGCCACTCTACTCGCATCTAAGGGCCATTTGGGAACATAATTAGATGTCTGTTGCATCTTTAGCAACACTTCGATCGCTTTGGTTTCTATTTCCAGTTTGTCAATAAAACGAAAAGGTTCAAAAATACTTTTCATCGTTCATGGTTATTGGGCAACGGGCAACGGGCAACGGGCAAAGTCACGCATTTAAAAGTAAAAATTTGCTATTTGCTACTTGCTACTTGCTACTTTCCTTCTTCCCCAGAGGCTGCTTGAAAAAGTTTTTTGGCAAACTCAGGGTTTTCTCGAATTCTTCGAAACAAAGTCGGCATGTCTTTATAATGCTGTTTGAGTAGCGCTTCTTCTTGTTGGGGAATTCGTCCTGACAAGAAAATTAATTCCTCTTCATCTAAATCTAGATTCTGTGCTAACAGACGAATTACGTCTTCTTTTGGCGCATAATCGGCGCGATCGTTTTCTAGTTTAGATAAATATGTAAAATCCAAACCGACAAGTTTGGCTAGTTCTCTTTGACTGTATCCTTTTTCCTTTCGTGCCATGCGAATGAGCTGAGCAAAATTTTGGTTCACTATGTTATTCCTCCCCGTAATTCTCATCTTACTTGGGCTTGAAGAAAAAATCAACAAACCTATTGACTAAAAAGTCAACTTTGTTCTAATATACTTTTAACGTCGAGTTGACGAAAAAATCAAGTTCGCTCGTTCATGGTTCATAATTCATAGTTTATCGCCAAAATATTTTTTATTTAAAGAGCTAATTTTTAGCGCTCTAATTGTAGTTTTTTGACAGAGGAATAGTCATGAGTCAAGCCGAACAAAAGAATCGGATTAAGGTTGCTTTTGGCAAATTATTATCCGAAATGCAGCAAAGTGAATCTAAAATTGAAACGAAAGAAGAAGAAGCAGAAAAAGCTAAGAACCAACAATTATTAGAACGAGCTTTAAGTTATACGGTCGATAATATTGTCAATAATATGGCTACATTGCAGCTAGATTTTGGTAATGCGATCGAGCGATTAGCGGATAAATTATTTGTAGAATCAGATAAATTAGATGAACTAAAAAAAGCAATATCTGTCGAACAAAAAAACTTACAACAGTTACAAAAAGTTAGATTGGTAGCTGATGCGCTCTATATTTTAAGGCAAGAACATCAAGAAAAACTGAGAATTATTGAAGAAAAAACTAGCGATCGACAAGAGGCGATCGAGAAAGAGATGACTCAAACTCGTAAAGTTTGGGTTAAAGAAGGAGAAGAATTTGAGAGTAAAGCTAGAGAAGCTGAAGAATTATTAATCAAAGTAAGAGAAAAAGAAGAAACCGACGATCGATACGAACTCGAAAGACAGCGTCAGCTAGAAACTGATGAATACGAAGAAACAAAACGTCATCAGGAAAGAGAAATTGCCGAAACTAATCGTAGTAAAGAAAAAAATTGGACGGAACGAGAACAAAAACTATCGTTCAAGCAAGCTGAATTCATCGAGAATCAGAAAAAGATTGCTGGTTTTGAAGACAAATTAAAAGAAGAATATAACAAGGCAAAAGGTGAGGCAATTAAAGATGCCGATCGCGATGCCAAAGTGAAGTCAGATTTATTTGAAAAAGAGTGGGAAGCTGCGAAGAGGGGATATGAATTAAAGGTTGAATCTTTGCAAGTTACTATTCAAAAACAAACCGAACAAATTGCTGAATTGACGACACAATTACAGGCGGTTACTTCTCAAGCGCAGAATTTGGCAATGAGGGCTTTTTCGGGGGCTAATTGAGGGGATTGTTTCGCGCAGAGGCGCAGAGACGCAGAGAGTACGCGAAGTTTCTAGGAGATAAAAAATATGGTTGAAAGAGTTAGTTCGAAGAGTACTAAGGCGGAAATTTTGGAGGCTTTTGATGTTTTGAAGAAGGAAAAGTCTGCTTTGGAATCGGAAGTTAGAAAGTTAAATAAAGAGAATAAATCGGGGCAAGTTGATTCGGCGATCGCAACGGTTGAAAAGGAAAATAGTAACAAAAATATGAGTCAAGCTAAGGTATTGCCAAATAATATTAATCGCACGATCGAAAGTTTAGAGGGTTTGCAAGTTGGGTTTGGTAGTGCTGTTAGTAATTTATCCGAACAATTAATTACAGAGGCATCTGCTTTGCAGGAACTTCAGGAATTGGTAGAGGAAGAAACTCAAGAGTTGCAAGAATTACATGAATTAGAAGCAATTGAAGAAGATACTTTGGAGACTTTGGTTGATTCTTATCGAGAAAATGCTAAAAACTTTGAGGAGCAAATTAGTCAGCAGCAAGAAACTTTAGGGCAGCAAATCGAAGATTTAATTAAAGCTTGGCATAAAGAAAAAGAGGATTACGAACGAGAAATAAAAGAGCGTAATGAAAATTATCGTAAGATAACTGAAAGAGAAAAGCAAGAATATCAATATAATCTCGATCGCGTTAGATGTTTGGATGAGGAGACATACGAACAGGAAAAAGATGAGTTAGAGCGCGAGTTGGCTGAAATTTTACAAGTACAAGAAAAGCAATGGCAAGAACGGGAAGAAAACATTGCCGATCGCGAAAAACAACATGCTGAAGCCAAACAAAAAGTAGAAGCTTTTGAAAAAGAATTAGAGGAAAAAATTAAGAGAGCTAAAGAAGAAGGTAAAGCGATCGGCAATTATCAAGCAAGAGTTAAATCAGATTTACGAACTAAGGAAGTAGAGGGAGAAAAACAAAATTACGAACTACAAATTGATTCTCTAGAAGAAACGATTCAAAGTCAACAAACAAGAATTAAATCTCTATCGCAACAGTTAGAAGCTGCACTCAAACAAGTTCAAGATTTGGCTGTCAAAGCGATCGAAGGTAATTCCAATCGTCAATCTTTTGAAGCAATGAAAGAACTTGCGATCGAACAGGCAAAAAATCAACCCAAGAATAAATAAAGTTCGGAGTTTGAAATTAAATTTAACGTTCGCTTCAGTTAAATACAGTTTTCTAGGAGTAATGTGGGAGTAATTTAATTTACTCTCACTTTTCTTATTTGGCGCAGATTGAAATGAAATATAGTTCAAATTCGATCGCGGCAGAAAATTGACAGTGGAAAATAGGACAATACAAAATAGGACTTCGGAACGAGAAAATTGTCTGATGTCAAACCCTTAGACATTTTATAAGAAGATTTAGAATCGCGTGGTGTACCCTATAGGGTATACCACTGGTTTTTTTCTGGCACTTGCCATGCCACGGTTAGCTTTGATTGATAGGTCTCAACAAATCAATTCAATTCTATTTAAGTCATGGCAAATATTACACCAGTTCAACTATTTCCTGGTTATCAATTAGCAGGTGGAACGGCTCTTTCTGTCACCAATGCCGTTGTCATTCCACTCACCGCACTCCCCGCACTAAGTGCCATTGAAGCAGCATCTGCAGCATTTAACTGTGGTAGATCGGCTAAACGCGATCGCCGTAGATTTATTGCCAATTTTGTCACCGAGGTTGACGGCAATACGCCCACAAAAACGGAATCGATCGAGCTTGCTTGTCGGTGGAGTGATTCGGGAAGTATCAAACTCGCCGGGCAACTTTTAGCCAGTCAAACGGGGCTTTTTTGTATCGGTTACACGGCTGAATCCTACGACAAATTTCACAAGGTGCTGTAATGGTTAAAATCATTATGCCACAGGGCGATCGTAAATTCGTCGTTTACGAAAATCAAGCACCCGATCGATTTCTCAATCTGGATTTTTCCACTTTTGGAGTAGATAAAGGTGTCATCGTTCATTGGCAATCCAAGCCAGCACCATATAGGGAATGGGGTTTGTACGATGTTGCAGCCGATACCTATACATCTTGCCCTCACTTTTCGATCGCTGATGGAGTAAAAGCGAGTGCGATCGAATTGCCCGATGGATGGGGCTATGTGCCAAGCGCCGTACTGCACTTCGATGGTGAAGTCAAAGTAACAGATGATTCGATCGCGATCGTACCTGTCATCCCCGAACCAACCCTTGAATATCAGATCTAATGACTGATTTTAGTAATAACGCTTGGGTGTATCAAGGTACTTGGCAACCGGTGGATAATATTTTGATGCCACCGATATATATTAACGCGTCGTTTTTGCTAGTCAAAATCGACGCTCTATTAACGCAACTACCTGTATGGGTTGTAGCACTCGATCCGAGTTTGCCATTAAAGAAATCAACGAGATTGTTGTAGAGTAATGCCAGTCATCAGGCTAACAAGAATGTCTCTAATTGCTTCGACAATCGTTGCAACAATGCCTTGAATAGCACTTAGTAAAGCTTGATAATTCTCCGAACTAAGTCTAGTTAGTTCGATAAAACCTTCTCTAATTGAATTTTTAAGATAATCGATTCCTTCTTGAATGATTTGGAATTGATTTTCTAGAAAAGATCTAAGCGAATCAAACAATTCTTGAATAAAAGTTTTATCGGGCAAAGAATCCAACTTTGTTTGTATCGCCGTTAACTTTGCATCGATCGCCTGAATATCTGCTTTTGTAGCTAAAGTTTCACACGTCATATTTAATTGGGAAAAGAATAAATAGGGATACCGTTCGCATCCCAGCAGCAAGTCATGTCGCCGCAATCACACTCGCAAACCGTTTTAGGAGGGCAGGTATCGCCGCAAATAATCTCTACTATCGGACAACTAGGTGCAATACTCTCAAAAACCTTGCCACGAGAATCATTGATTTCAAAAACCGATAAATTCGAGTAAAGCTTAAACGTTGCTACTTTATTAGCAAAGTAAGGCGATCCACAAGAATGAAATAATCCGCTTCCTGGGTTGTACCAAGAATTAGCTATTTTGAAAAAGAAAAAAGCGCTATTAGCGCAATTGTAAATAGCTTCAAAATTCCCAGGAGGGATTGAAAATTGTTGATTGCTTTGCCCTGGGTTGCCTCCGTCTCCTATTGCGATTCCTCCGTCAGGAAAATTTCGAACGCCTTGACACGCCGATCCAGTTGCAATTAACCGCAGTTGCAAATTACAACTGGTTGTTATTGGAGGAAAGTCGGTATCATTTGGATACTTGAATTTAATTTGAGCTTTTGTCTCGCCCTGACAATACGACATGATTAAACAACCCGATCGGGATCGAAGCTACTGCTTCCTGTATCTAATTCGTAGATGTCGATCGTATAAGAATACCTGCGATAAACCTGCCCGCTTCTGCTTTCTAAGCTTACAGAATTTGCTTGGATATTTAAGTTTTGATTTGCTTTTTCTGTAGAGATAAAAGCTTCATTACTCGATCGCCATAAATACTTACAAATCCTTCATGAATTAAAAAATCCCCGTCATCGGCTTATTTTTCAGATTGGCGCTTACACGGCGGAAAGATGGGGTGCTATTCGGCAATTAAAAATAGCAGATGTATTTAACGAGAATGGTTCGGTAAAAGAATATCTCACTTTTGCCCGTGAAACTCGTAAGGGAAAAAAAAATGCTCGATCGGTAAAAATTCACCCGGAATTGAGAAAAGAATTAAATGACTACCAATTACCAATTGGCACTATCTATCTTTTTCCTTCTCCTCGCCGTACCTTTCGCCCTATTAGTCAGGATGCCTGTGATGATTTTTTTCGATCGGTTTTAAGTAAGTTGGGATTGACTGGAATTAGCACTCACTCCACAAGGCGATCGGCAATCACCAATTTTTATCGCCAATCGGGAGGGAAAATCGCTGAAACCAAGCAATTTAGCGGGCATAGGAGCGTACGCACTCTAATCGATCATTATGTGGAGATTAGCCCGGAAGAAGTGGATAAGCTAGTCAGCAACTTCATTCCCTGTATTTGATCCGTATTTTTTGAGCCAATTTTCCAAGCTTTGCTTGAGGGATATATTCTCGATTGTGGCATTTCTAGCGGCAGCTTCCATGATAATGATATCGAGATCGCATTCTGTGCAAATATCTTTGCCGAGGCGACAATTCTAGACTAAATCATTTCCCACTGTGATTCGTTGTTTGCAGCGATCGCAAATTATTGTTTCGATTTTCATGACTCACTTATTTCTTTCTTTTTTTAATTCGCGCAATATTTTGCTGTAGTTTGATTTTTTATTGGATCTGTGTAAGGCGATCGCTGCACGAATATTACTAGAGCGATTGGCTCTGCTAGTGCGCCCAGCGCAATCGCCCTAAATCGATTTCACACTGTACGAGCAATTACATGGCGAGTCTTTTACTTATTTGCTATCGAGTCTGGAACTGTATAGCCCAAGGTTGAGATAGCCAAAATTGACCCAAAGATTGCCGCCAATCATTGCCAATTGCAATACATCGATCGAATTGGGTTTTTAAGTTGGCGATCGATGACAACCATTGTCGATCGATCTCTAATTTCTCTTCGTCCTCGACAATAATTTCTAAATCGTTTTGCCAATTGGCAAGTTTTTCTTCTTCTATTTCTTCGATCGCGTCATCTTCGAATAGAATGTAATCTAGATATTCTTCTAAAGTTGGTTAGGATTGTGCCGCTTTATGTCTCAATCGACGCACCAATTCTCGATCGATTCTGATACTATCTTTACTGGATTTTTCCATACTTCTGTTGATTCTAAGCGATCGAGGTATAAGATCTTAAATGGGTTCTATATAACGTCCCTACAAAAAACGATTAATTAGGATGGAAATAACGATGAATTTCTTCTGCCAAACTTTGACCGATGCCAGAAACTTTCATCAATTGTTCTACATTTGCTTCTCGGATATAGTCGATCGAATGGAAATGAGCTAAGAGTAATTTTTGTCTGTGAAAACCCAAACCAGGAATTTCATCCAAGCGCGATCGTCTTGCTTGTTTCATTCTTTGTTGACGATGAAAAGTAATTGCAAAGCGATGGGCTTCATCTCTCAATCTTCGCAACAATTGCACGCCTGGTTGTTCGGAATTGGTATCTAGGGGAAAAGATTCACCAGGTAAAAAGATTTCTTCTCGTTGCTTGGCTAAACTAATAACTTTGAGATCCTCTAACAGATTCATTTCTCCTAAAACACCTATCACCGCCGATAATTGACCTTTACCGCCGTCGATAACTACCAAGTCGGGGAAATCTGAATCTTGTAGAGACGCGAAATTGCCTCTTTCAGAGGAACTTCGTTTTCGCGTCTCTACACTGCTGACTGCGTATTTCCGAAATCTACGACCGATAACTTCTGCCATACTAGCAAAGTCATCGGAATGACCGATCGTGACGGTGGGATTTTTGATTTTATAGTGTCGGTAGTGTTGGTTTGCGGGTACGCCGTCGATAAAAACTACTTGTGAGGCGACAGCATTAGAACCTTGAATGTGGGAAATATCGTAACATTCAATTCTTTTTGGCAATTCGGGTAAGTCGAGAATGTCAGCCAAATCTTGCAGGGCTAGAGTATTGCGATCGCTGTCTTTTTTAGTTCTTTCTAATTCGTATCCGGCATTGCGTTCGACCATTTCGATCAAGTCGGCTTTGGTTTGTCGTTGCGGTACGACAATACTAATTTTACGTCCCTTAATTTGACTCAACCATTCGGTCAAAATTTCTGCATCGGGTAATTCATGCTGGACTATTATTTCGCTAGGTATTTCAATAGCTTCCACTTGAGAATAATGTTCTTCTAAAACTCGTTGCAAAATTGCACCTGGTGTTCCCGAAGCAGCATCGGCAAAATAACCCAAACGCCCTACCAAACGTCCTGCCCGAATTTGAAATAGTTGAATGCAACAATGTCGATCGTTGGCGGCAAGGGCGATCGCGTCGCGAGAAATAGTATCGTCTGGGAGGGCGACTTTTTGCTCGGCATTGAGTGCATTTAAAGCTTTCATGCGATCGCGCAGTGAAGCAGCTAGTTCAAAATTTAAGTCTTCTGCTGCTTTGTCCATTTGTTTTTGCAGAATGTCGAGCAATTCTCCCGTTCTTCCTTGAAAAATCATTGCTACTTTTTGGACTGTCTTGCGATAATCTTCGGGGGTAATTAATGACTGACAAACCCCAGGACAACGACCGATATCATAATTGAGGCAAGGACGATCTTTAAATAAAGGACGAGGACGCTGACGCAAGGGAAAGACTCGTTTTACTATACCCAGAGTACTACGTAACAAGTGAGTATCGACATAAGGGCCATAATATCGATCTTTTTCGTTATTGGCTCTTCGTTTGCGAGTTATAAAAATGCGGGGATAATCTTCCGACCAAGTAATGCAAACGTAAGGATATTTTTTGTCATCTTTAAGTAGAACATTAAAATGCGGCTGGTGCTGCTTGATTAAATTCGCTTCCAAAGCAAGTGCTTCGGCTTCGGTATCGGTAACGATAAACTCGATATCGGCTACTTGCTGAACCATTAAAGCGATACGAGGGCTATGATTTTGAATATCGCGAAAATAAGAACGAACCCGCGCCCTTAGTTTTTTCGATTTACCAATGTAGAGGATATTACCGTTAACTTCCCGCATGAAATAGATACCTGGTTCGGCGGGAATTTCTTTGAGACGACTTTCCAGGCGATCGAGATCTTTGAGTAAGGGTAGGGTTTTTGTAGATATTGTCACAAACAGAGTAGGATCGATCTTGCTTTATAAGATCATCATAGAAAAAACCCCGTCCTTTGACAGAGTTTGACCGTACAAATATAAAGTTAACAAGAAACATAATTAACTCGATCGACCCCAAACCAATGCAATTACATCTTCTCAAACAAGGTGATTGGTGGGGAATTGCTTCGATGGCGATCGGTCTGGCTTCGCTGCAAGTTGTTTTGGAAGAAGGAAATCGTAAAGATTGGTTTGGTTCGCAACTAATTGTGAGATTGTCTATTTTAGCTGCAATTTTTATACCTTTATTTTTAGCGATCGATTTTACTAGTAAAAAACTTTTTATTAACTTGCGTTTGCTCAAAAACCGAAACTTTGATTTAGCTAGTATTGTTAATGTAGCGCTAGGGTTGGGATTGTATGCTTCGGTCTATATTCTGCCTCTCTATGCAACGTGTGAAGATTTTTCTTTCTCCTTTATAACTTTACTGACACGTTTTTGGGTATCGATCGCAATATTTTCTATATCTTCTGGAGATAAAACTCCTCCTAATTATTCTTGCAAAACTGATATCAACTTCTCATGGTTGATATATCTTTGAGTTTTTTCTATGTATGTTTGGAAATTTTTATCTTTAGGTAAACCAGCTTGAAGATCGCAACCTGCTTCTTCTTCAATTTTGACCGCCCATTCTAGCCATGACTCATTAAAATTTGTATTCATTTATTTTTATTTCCTAAACCTACACTTATGTTTATAATTTTGAAAGCTTCATTTTAAGAAAGTTCAAAATAGCTCAAACCTTGTTTACTTGTATCAGATCCCAAATTTAATAGTCCGATCTTTGTAGAAAACTTTTCCGCTAAAGGTAAAGCATGTAAACCAATTCTGCCTTTGTATTCCAACTCAAAACTACGTTTAATTGCAAAGCTTAATAAAGCAGTACCAACCCCTCTATACATTGGTGGAAGTTGAATGGACTGACGATTCCAAGGAGCAGTGGTTAAATAATCAACATAAATTAAATTTTTACCAGATTCTATACGAGAACGATGGCAGTCAATTTCAATAATTATGAGTCCTTGAGTAATATTTTCACATTCCAAAGCATATTGTTCATATTAGCGATCGAGCGAAATTGTAGTCGTTATTTAAGTAGCCGATCGAGGATTCCTCCATTAGTCAGAGTCAAACCGCCAATTATTTACCTAAGCTAAAAATATACGATCGTTTTTGTTTACGCCTCAAACGTTTCGCGATCGGGAGCAATCAAAATACTGGAAATGACGATCGCGATCGATCTATAGAATAAACATTATTATTTAAATTTTCGATACAAAAGATATATTGTATCGATCGGATGGGTACTTTTATTGAGTTAATGCGATCGTTGAGTAATTGAAATATTTCATGAAAAGTCGTAGCTATCTTATACCTATCTTTCGATCGCTCGGAATATCTGCAATTGTTTGCTTCAGCTTCAATTATTCAGAACTTTGTTTTGCTAAAACTAGTTATACGAGCAAGCGAGGAAAGATTAGTTCGATCGTAAATTATAACGATCGATTTGATAGCTATACAGAGAGAGATATTCTCGATCGTAAAGAAGACAATAGAAAGCGATCGGGAAAAATGTTATTGAAAAAATTTTTTCTTCCAATTAACACAGACAAAAAAATTGCATCTGCTTCTGGAGCGATAATATCGGCAGTTTATCTGCAAAATGGAGATATAAAATATAATCTTAATTTATTAAATTTATCCTCTTGGTTTTCAGATTATCCACAATTTGAATTAGTTTTAGAACAAATAATACAAGAAATCCAACGAATCGATATCATTAAAATTGAAATTATCTTGAATGATAAAATTGTTCAAACAATTTATCCCGATAGATTAGTAAATACTTTCTTGGGTTTGAAGATTAATGATACTATTTCTGGAATTAATTTAGCTGTTGGTTCGGAAAATTATCTTAGTGCCAAAATTTATACTAATATTAATGACTTTCCTATTAATACTTCTCAAGTTATAGTTGAATCTGTTGCTACTGGCGATCGAAGCACAAATCCTTTCTTAGAGAATTCAAGAAATAATCAGCCTCTTAGCTCAAGTAATATTAGTAATATCGTCATCACTACAGACGCTCCCAATAGAGACATTAATCTTGCCAATTTTTTTTTCGACTGGGAAGATTTCTGGAGCAATAAATATCTTACTTATTCAGTTCAAAATAATACCAATCCAACTTTATTCGATTCAATTGCGATCGATCGAGTTAATAACGTTTTGACTCTCGATTATAAAGCTAATGTTACAGGTAATGCCGAGATAACGATTCGAGCAACAGATAGTAAAGGACTTTTTGTCGATACCAGTTTCACTGTCTCTGCGATCGCTGCTACTAACAAAGATGATACTCTCTTTGGTGGTGATGGTAACGATTATCTTGATGGGGCTGTGGGTAACGACAGTATATCTGGATTGAAAGGAAACGATACTCTCATCGGTAGCGCTGGTTTAGATACACTGATTGGTGGTGTTGGTAGTGATTTTTATATTGTCGATACGATTTCCGATGTTATTACCGAAAATGCCCAAAATACTGACAAGAATATAGAAGATATTGAAGATAGCGATACTGTTATTTCTAGTGTTGATTATTCTTTAGTTGCTAATTCTAACTTAG
>JBOFLQ010000019.1:0-31864 GCA_051657945.1 Xenococcaceae cyanobacterium
TTTGCTTATTGGGTAATGACTTTGGGAATATTTGTTCTCATCTTCGATCGCCGCAGATGGTGGTTGCATGGCTTGCGTTTGAGTATGGGAGTTATCTTATTTTTACCTTGGTTTTTTTGGGGAACTAGACAACAATTAAGCAACCGCAGCGATGTTTTTCGTCAACTTTCTAGCGACAAAATTATCACGTTTGTAGATCATTTCCAAGATGTTGCTAGTACTTTAGCAACTCATTTATTGCTGGGAGACTGGGCAACTAATCTTCCCACTCACATCGTCACAGAAGTAGGAAGTATTGTCATTGTTTTACTAATCATTTTCACAATAATGCTTTGGCAAAAAAAAGAAAATCGTCGTTTGGGAATGGCGATCGTTTTAGGGATAGTTCCCCTTTTATTAGCGCTATTGGTAGATATTTTCGGTAAAAAATTGACTGTTGGTTTTGGTGGTGGGCGATCGCTAATTTTTATTCTGCCTGGATGTTTGTTGTTAATCGCTTTATGGATGGAAAGAATTGGCAATAAATGGCGATCGATTATAGCGGGTGGGTTGCTGCTATTGTATTTAACCATTGGTGTTACAGATTTTTCGGTTCGATCGCGGTGGATGTTTCACGAACTTACAGACATAATCGATCGCAAATCGACAACGCCCACTTTAATTGCAATGAACTCGAATGCTTGGGGTCACGTTTTGCGTTTGGCTTACTATCTTCCTGCTAATTTACCAGTTAATTTGTTGGCAGAAAAATCAGTCGATTTAGCATCCAGATTACAACAAAATTTACAGCAAGTAGCAAATGTTTACGAGCGTCTGATTTGGCTAGATCTAGAAAATCCTGTCTGGGCTAAACCTAAAACTAACAATGAGAAGTTAAAATTGCAGACGGAAATGCGACAGGCGATCGAATCTCGCTATCAATTAATAACAGAACAATATTTATCGGGAACGATCGATTTAGATAACTTTACAGCTCGCATTTATCAACTATCAACTTCTAAGTCTAATAATTAATTCAAATTTTATGAGCGATCGCACTAATTCTTTATTACTAGTTCCAACTGGTTCTCTACAAATTTCTGAATTAAATGTAGAACAAAGGCAACAAAATCCGCTTAAATTTTCTTTAATTATTCCTACATTTAATGAAAGTCAAAATATTGGTGAAATCGTCAATATTTTAAGTGAATTATTAGATAGCATTATCCCCGAACAATACGAATTAATCGTCGTCGATGATAATAGTCCCGATCGCACCTGGGAGTTAGCTTGCGAATTAATGCCTAATTACCCACAACTTCGAGTCATGCGTCGCGAAAAAGAACGAGGACTATCAACTGCCGTTGTTCGAGGTTGGCAAGCCGCCAAAGGCGAAATTTTGGGAGTAATCGATGCTGACTTGCAACACCCACCAGAAATTTTACTGCAACTGTGGCAAGAAATGGAAAACGGTGCCGAATTAGCAGTTGCCAGCCGTCACGTTGAAGGTGGTGGCGTAAGCGAATGGAGTATCATTCGCAGATTTCTTTCTCGCGGCGCACAAACTCTAGGTTTAATTATTTTACCAGAAGTAATCAGTCGTCTATCCGATCCGATGAGTGGTTATTTTATGGTGAGGCGCAGTTCGATTATTAATAAACCTCTCAGTCCGATCGGTTATAAAATATTAATTGAGGTAGCTGCTAGAGGAAGAATTCGTTGGATTGCGGAAACTGGTTATGTTTTTCGCGAACGTGTTGCAGGTGCTTCTAAAGTTACTTGGAAACAATATGTTGAGTATTTTCAACATTTAGTAAGATTACGTTTTTCTCTATGGCCTGTTACTCGTTTTCTTCGCTTCGGAATTGTCGGTTTTAGCGGTGTTTTTGTAGATATGGCAATGCTTTACTTACTGAGCGATCCTAGTACTTTAGGTTGGGGATTGACCAGGAGTAAAATAATTGCCGCAGAAGTAGCTATTTTTAATAATTTTTTATGGAATGATGCTTGGACTTTTGCCGACTTTTCTAGCAAACAAAAAGGATGGCGCAAACGATTCAAGCGTTTTTTGAAGTTTAATGTAGTTTGTTTGGCAGGATTAATTTTAAACGTTTTACTATTAAATTTATTATTTAATCTCTTCTTTGTTAATGTGCCAAATGGAAGATATGTAGCTAATTTTATTGCGATCGCTGCGGTTACTTTTTGGAATTTTTGGCTCAATCTCAAACTCAGTTGGCGCGTTACAGATACAACAAAAGAGTAAGTTGGCAATTTCGTTGTCTAAATGATTGAGGACATGGCAGTGCCATGTCCCTACAAAAAAATATTTCGATCGAAAGCCAACAAATCAATTTATGAAGAATGTTGGCTTTCTGCATCGCATTCTTTACTCCAACAATTTTGTAATAGTTGAATTTTATATAAATACCAAAAACGATGTACATTCCAAACAGATTCCGTTCGAGCATTAAACACTGGTTGTGTCAGATATTGCCATAAAGGATGACAAATTTGTCTAATTTTTAGTTCCATGATTCTTTCCTAAAAAATAATTTGAATTACAATTAATGTCGCTATACTGGTTAAAAATAATTACAACCAATATATAGTTTGCTCGATACAAATTTGGCAGATTTTGCTTATAATCTTCTTGGTTGTAATTGCGTAAAATTAGCAATTAAAATTTAACGCGATCGGTAATTTTACCGAGAATAAATACATTTTTTAATGTATTTATTAAACTTTGCTCCTAGTAATGTCAATGGTAATTTTGCCTCCAAAATCTGGTATTGGTGCAGCAAGTTTTGATAACTTCACCCTGACTCTTTCTATTTTTTCTAATTTCAAGATATCTTCAGCGATCGCTGTCACTAATTTCTCGATTAATGAATACTTTTTATTAGCGATCTGATGCTTCACAAGTTCGATCGCGCGGCGATAATCGATTGTATCTTCAATGCGATCGCTACTTCCCGGTTTTTCTAAATCTACCCACAAAGTTAAATCTACTTCAAACCACTGTCCGAGTACTTGTTCTTCTGGTAAAAAACCCGTATAACCGTAGCAACGAATTTTTGTAACTGTAATTGCATCCATATCAAGCGAGTGCTGAGATGTCTAGTGTATGACTACTGATTTAAATTATTTAGCTTTATTCGCGATCGAGGAATGCGAAGTAAATCTCGACGTTTCATGATGCCGTCAGATCGGGAATAACCTGTATACGCGAGGCGGCTGTAAAAATAAGATAAATAGGTTCTTCTAGATCGGCTTCAGGATCGCTCATCAATGGATTGGGTTTTGGTAAAGACTCCCCATTGATAAGGTTTGTCTCAGCCATCTCAACAAGTGCATGTGCCAGTAATTTACGAACCTTGTCCAAATTTTCTGCAAATGAGATTGTGCCAGGAAAGTCTAGCACCTCTCCATGAACACCTTCGTCAAGAAATTTATACATTGCTTTGTAGGTTAGCATTCTTGTTTACCAAACAAAGTATCGCATTCAGAATAACAAACTAAAGTTCTGCCGTGCAAAAAAAGACAGCTTACGATTTAGATTATCAAAGAACCCGATCGAATTTTTTAAAACGAACTATACTGTGTTCCTCGATAAAGCTTTAATAATTCGCGATCGCTCAACACTTTTTCGCTTTTTGTCCCAATAAAGTAATACCCTAAAGCAGCATCGTAACTACCTGGTTTGTTGGCTAAAAAATAATCGAAATAAATCAACCAAAAAGATGTTATTCTGGCAAAAACTTTAACTAATGCTCTGGCAATTTTACTGTTGACAAAGCTGAGTAAAAAATATTGATAGCTCCAAGCTAATGCTACACCAGGGCCACAGGCAACACCACTTTCTACTTCATCAAATTTACGAAACAGACGGCGATGCCCTAAATGGGTGAAGCGAGTAAAATCGTATTTTCCTAAATGTACTTGAGCGATAAAAGGAGTTTCGGCGTAGACTAGAGCATTTGGTTTGAGGACGCGATAGATTTCTTCGACGCAACGGAAGGGATCGGCAACGTGTTCGAGTACCGCTTGAACGACTACGCCATCAAAAGATTCGTCAGCAAAAGGAAGATTGTGAAGGTCGCAAATTGCCCCGACGCGATCGCCAAAAGCTACATCTACTTCGACTAATTCGAGATCTTTGGCTGATAATAAGGGTTCGATTCCTTGTCCTTCAATACTGGCACCAACGACCAAAACTCTCGGTTTTTGATTTTGCTTTTGCAGTAGTGCGACAAATTTTTGAAAGTTTTTTTGGCTAGAAAGATTTAAAGTAATACTAGGAACGAGATCGATTAAAAGACGTTCTAATTTTGATTTGGGTTTGAGAAGAAGATTATCTGTATCTGTGTAATCTGCGATCGCAAATACGCTTTTGTCCTCATTAATTAAAATGGGAATTTTATTGACGACAGGAAAACTGGTTCGACACTGAGAATTCGTACAATTTAAATGTTCCGACGACCATTGCAAAGACGAGTTACAAATCGGACAGCATAATATATTTTGCGTCTGTGTTGATAATTTTAAACTTGGTTTAATGTCAATTTCAGTATTCATTAATATTCCCTATTCCCTATTCCCTATTCCCTATTCCCTATTCCCTAGCCCCTAGCCCCTACTCCCTATTCCCTATTCCCTAACCCCTATTCCCTATTCCCTATCCCCTATCCCCTATTCCCTAACTCGCCTTTTGTAAATTTGAATCTTCTGTTGCGTGACGTTTTTGATGCCATTGCCAAGCATTAACAAGAATTTCTTCGAGGTTTGTATGTTGGGGTTGCCAGCCTAAAATTTGTTTGGCTTTGGTGCTACTACCAATTAAAATTGGTGGGTCGCCAGGACGGCGATCGCCATACTTGACTTTTATCGATTTTTGTGTAATTTTCCTAGCTGTTTCAATAACTTCTTTGACAGAGAAACCATTGCCATTACCCAAATTAAAAATTTCGCTATCTCCGCCTGAGAGCAAATATTCTAAACCGAGAACGTGCGCTCTTGCCAAATCGTTGACGTGGATATAATCTCTAATACAAGTGCCGTCTGGAGTAGAATAATCGGTTCCAAATACCGAAATAGCTTCTCTACGACCCAAAGCCGCCATTAGTACTAGAGGAATCAGGTGAGTCTCTGGCTGGTGATCTTCACCTAAAAAACCGTTTGGATCGGCACCAGCAGCATTAAAATAGCGAAAGCAAACGTGTTTGAGACCGCAAGCAGTGTGATAGTCTGCCAGGATTTTTTCAACCATCAATTTGCTATTGCCGTAAGGATTGATCGGGTTTTGAGGATGATCTTCTGGAATCGGAATTTGCTTGGGGATACCGTAGGTTGCACAGGTAGAGGAGAAGACTAACTTTTTCACCGATGCTGCTAGCATTGCTTCCAAAAGTGTTAGCGTTCCCACCACATTGTTATCGTAATACTTAGCTGGGTTTGCAATCGATTCACCGACATAAGCATAAGCGGCAAAATGAATGACAGCTTCCACAGAATAGGTGTTAAATAATTCGTCTAGTAAACTTCGATTTTTAATATCTCCGACTATTAATTTAGCTCTCAAGGAATTTTCAACTAAATCTCGGTGACCGTAGACGAGATTGTCAAGGATAATCACTTGATATTGAGCTTCTTCTAACTTTTTTACTGTATGGCTACCTATATAGCCAGCTCCTCCTGTGACTAAAATAGTCGCGTTTTTTCTAGTCATCTGCTTGTTCTTGGTTTGGATCGATTAATTGACAGTTGCTGGCAGAATGCCATTGTTTAACAAAGTTTTGGCATAACGGTGTGTTCTTATATACTTTTTTAAAAGCTTCATAAAGACTAAAGCTTAAATTATGTAATGATACCAGGGACATATTTGTAGAGATTGTAAATTGGGCGGCGATCGGCTAAAATTTTGCGTATAATTACTGGTATTTTACACAAGATTACTCAAACTAAAAATAACAAATACGTATTATCTCTATGATATGTTTGGGTTATGGTCAAACCGGATTTTTAGTAAAGTTTTTATGAATTTAAAGATGACTTTACACAATCTTTAAAAACAAAAGATATCATGCGCAAACCTGTTTTAACAATTTTTTATCAATTTAATCCCTGGCAAAGTAGTATTGGAGGGATTCAAACAGTCATCCGTTCGTTTCTCAAATATGCACCCAATGAGTTTGAAGTTCGTTTAGTAGGAACGGGAACGCCTGATTCTGTTTTAGGCGTATGGCAAGAAACAGAGTTTGCGGGTCGTGCCATTAAATTCATGCCCATAATCGCGCTCGAAGACGACAACACCAGAACTAAGATACCGACAACGGTCAGGTACACCGCCGCCTTATTGGGGCGCTCTCTGGCATCTGATTTCATGCACTTTCATCGTTTAGAGCCGACTATAATAACTCGAAGTTGGTCGGGACACAAAAGTTTTTTTCTTCATAACGATATTAGAAAACAAATGGATCCTGCCAACGGCAGCAAGGCAATTCTTTGGCAAAATTTTCCATCGCTATATTTTGCGCTAGAAGGCAATTCGATCCAGCAATTCGATCGCATTTTTTCATGTCACAACGAATCGGCACAACTATATCAACAGCGATATCCAGAACTTGCCGATCGAATCACTTACCTAAAAAATCCCTTTGATAGCGAGGTTTTTTATCCGCTTGCGCCGAGCGAAAAAGAAATTAAAAGAAAACAATTAGCCAATCGCTTGGGTTTATCAGAAGCTACTCGCTTTCTTCTATTTGCTGGCAGGCTTCATCCCCAGAAAGATCCCCTTTTATTAATTGATGCTTTTGCCAAATTAGAGCAACAAGATCTTCATCTGCTTGTAGCTGGAGACGGAGAATTAGCCGAACCAGTACGAGAAGCGATTGCTCGGCGAGGTTTAAACGAAAAAGTGACTTTGCTCGGCGCGATCGCTCAGAAAAGACTTGCCGATCTGCATCGTATTAGTAGCGTGTTTATTCTAACCAGCGTTTTTGAGGGTCTTCCCTTGACTGTACTTGAAGCTCTTGCCTGTGGAACTCCTATTGTCAGCACCAACTGCGGTGAAACTCCCAAGTTTCTCTCATCTGAGGCGGGCATCATTTCAGAACAAAGAACTGCAGAAGCGATCGCTGCCTCTGTCAGACAAATTCTGATCGACCCAGAAAAATACTCGGCTTACTCTTGTACCCAGACAGCTAGACCTTACGAGGCGCGCTCGGTAGTGACCCCAGTGTATAGAAATATGTTGAATGTTTGGGAAGAACGCATAAATTCCCACCACTACCACCTATTTCATCAACAATAAGCTCAAAAAAAAATGGGCTTTCGCAAAAATTCGCAGATTTTTTTGACTTGTTGAAAATTCTGGCGATCTTTAAGAATAACTTAAAGTTTTCTCTCTCAAAAATTGTCTCAAGCGGCTAAAGAGTGAGCGCACCACGCGAACATCTTTATGACAAAAAACGTAAAGGAAATAAGTTTTAAAGCAATGAGAATAGCTGTAATTGGTACGAAAGGGCTGCCCCCCAAACAAGGAGGAATAGAACGTTACTGCGAAGAGCTTTATGTCAGGATTGTCGCTCAAGGTCATTCAGTAGACTTGTTCGCTCGTTCGAGCTATTTAGAAAAGCCTTGGTTTTATTCCTACAGCTATAAAGGAATTAAGATCGTCTGTCTACCTTCACTTCCTTTTAAAGGTCTCGACGCTACCCTGTGTTCTGCTTTTGGGGCGCTCGCCGCAACCAGCCAATCTTACGATGTCGTTCATTTTCACGCCCTTGGGCCAGCTTTATTTAGTTGGCTTCCCCGTCTATTTTCTTCGGCTAAAGTGATCGTTACCTGTCAGGGTTTGGATTGGCAAAGGGCTAAATGGGGCAAGCTTGCCAGCAAAATGATTTATTGGGGCGAAAGAATGGCAGTCAAATTTTCTCATGCCATTGTGGTTGTCTCTGAGGATTTACGCGCCTATTTTTGGAAAAACTACAAAATCGACACTAGTTATATTCCCAATGGTCCCGCCGAATACGCCAATTCAGACTCTGAGTTTGCTTACATTAAGTCTTTGGGTTTGAAACCAGGACGTTATATGTTGTTTTTGGGCAGATTGGTTCCAGAAAAGCGACCCGATCTTCTCATTGAAGCTTTTAAAAAAATCGAACACTCAGATTGGAAATTATTGCTAGCTGGTGGAGTAAGTGATACTGCTGGATTTGCCGATGGTTTGGTCAAATTAGCAGGGAACGATCGCCGCATTTCCTTTGCAGGAGAAGTTCAGGGAGCTTACCTAGCAGAAGTGGTTAGAGGTGCTGGACTGTTTGTCTTGCCTTCAGACCTCGAAGGATTGCCCCTAGTAATGTTAGAAGCAATGCGCGAAGGAATTCCCGTCGTCGCCAGTAATATTGCTCCCCACAGGCAATTAATCGAGAAAGAGCGAGGCTTAATGTTTCAAGCGGGCGATCGCCAATCGCTAGTTGCAGCCTTACAAAAAGCGATTAAAAATCCAAGCTTAAGGGAGCGAATGGCACATAAAGCTCAAGAATATATCAAAATCAACTATAACTGGTCAAAAATAACCGATGCTAACTTAAAATTATATAAAAAACTATTCTCTCTCGATCGAAACCAACAAAAAGACAAGAGCGTCTCGTCGAGTTTCAGGTCACTTGAAGAGCGAGAAAAACAGACGGAGGCAGAACGAGTCAGAGATACTTCGTCGTGCAACGATAAATCTTCCTCCGATCTGGTGAATTTAGCCAATCGGAATCGGGTGATTCCCAAATAATAGGTGGGTAGAGGATTGAGTGCGAGCGTCACAACTCGCTCGTACTCGATGAGTAATTGAGAAAAGTGGGTTGAAAATTGGTAGTGCTGGTGAGGAGATACAACACAAATAACAAATTAAAGCAGTTTTTACCCTGGCAATTGCTCTTCAAATTGCCAGGGTATTACATTGGCATTAAACCAGACAAAGCATGTCGATCGAGCATGGCGATCGAGCATGGCGATGCTGAAAAAATGGTTAATGTTATCGCCACAATTCAAGAATTAAAAGTAATTAGAGCATACCTCAAATCCGTGAATCGTATATCTAAATATCGAATAAAGCTGCGCCTTTGGCGCAACAATAGCTTTAATGCGATCGACAGAAATAAGAGCGGTGACAATGGTATTCTATATCACAATAAAAATATCTACATATCTTTAAAAAAGTTGATGGCGATGGTTTTAGCCAAACAACAATTTTTTATTAGTACACCCTCTCACACTTACTCGGAACATCTATGAAAATGGAGCAAAACAATGGAAACAAAAGCCCTACCCCCATGCGTCAGTATCGGTTTACCAGTTTACAATGGCGAAAATTATCTTGCTGAAGCGATCGAAGCCATTCTCGCGCAAACCTACACCAATTTCGAACTGATAATTTCTGATAATGCTTCGAGCGATCGAACCCAATCAATTTGTGAGCATTACGCAGCTAAAGATAGCCGCATCCGCTATTATCGCAGCGAACAAAATCGCGGTGCTTCTTGGAATTTTAATCGAGTTTTCGACTTGGCTGTTGGAAAATACTTTAAATGGGCAGCTCATGACGACATCTGCGCGCCAAAATTTTTAGAAAAATGCGTCGCAATTTTAGACAGAGATCCTTCTATTGTGGTTTGTCATCCACAAGTTAAAGTAATCGATCGCGAAGGAAAATACTACAACGACGAAGATGCATACGTTAAATTGACCAATGCTAACGTCAAGTTGAGAACTAATTCTTTTAAACCGCAAGAGAGATTTAGCGATTTAGTTAGTTTTCCTCACTCTTGCTATCAAGTATTTGGCTTGATTCGTACCAGTGCGCTCAAACAAACTCCTTTAATCGATAAATATGCTGGATCCGATCGCGTATTGTTGGTTAGGTTGGGTTTGCTCGGTCGCTTTTGGGAACTGCCAGAATGTTTGTTTTACTTGCGAAGGCATCCCGAACAATCAGTAAAAATTTGTTCTTACTCGATGCACTTGTATAATTATTGGCACGATCCCGCTACGAGAGGAAAAGTAACTTTTCCTCATTGGCGAGTGTTTTCGGAATACATAGCAGCGATCGAACAAACTCGATTGCCATGGCAACAAAAGCTTCAATGTTATTGGCAACTACGTTTTCTGTTGTTTGGAGCTTGGCAATTAGGCAGATTGATGGCGATCGATTTGTTGGTTGCCCTAATTCAAGTTTTAGAAAAAATGGGTAGCATCGAATTTTTAGAAAACCTTTATCACAAAAGACACGGTATCGAGAAGTCAGCAACAGATGACAAAAAAATCGATAATTTAATCTTTGGTAGGTATCCTAAACTTGGCAAAACTGATGCAAGCTAAGCAAATGCTTGTTACCGATCGCGTGTATTTTTTAATTAACTAACCATAAAACTTTTCAAGATTTAAAACAATGATTCGCATTTTAGTCGTAGACGATCAAAAAAGCGTTCGCGAGAGGTTAATCGCTAGCCTACAAACCGAGACAGATTTTCAAATCGTCGGTACTGCTAACGACGGTTACACCGCGATCGAGCAAGTAGAGGTACATCGACCAGATGTAGTCCTTTTAGACATGCAGATGCCCAACCTCGATGGAGTCAGCGCCACCAAAATTATCTGTCAGCGTTTTCTTGGCATCAAAATTCTCATGTACAGCGTTCATGATAACGAGGATTATATCTCACGTGCGCTGTTGTCAGGGGCAGTTGGTTACTTGGTTAAAGGTTCTCCAGACGAAGAGTTAAGTGAAGCGATTCGCTTTATTTATAGGGGTTACACGCAAATTAGACCTGGCTGGCTTGACAACCTTACCGCCCTAGAGCCAACCTATGGTGATGAGGTAGAAGATGACGAAACCGCCGTCAGCAACGGAAACGGAAACGGAAACGGAGTCAACGGCAGTAATGGGAACGGAGTGCGCGATCGCGGTCAATTAGCACTACGACAGCAATACGAACCGCAATTTTTGTTTGGCTCTGTTGCTGACAGCGGCAAAAGCGGCAGTTGGAAAAATTACATAGTTCCTTGGTTGATTGCTAACTTAATAGTTTGGAGTGCTGGATTGCTTTATTTACGTCTAGCCAAGCCCACTTATGCTAGTTCTTGGGCGATCGCCCTGTCAGCGCAAAACGTAACCACCAATTTCAGCCTCCCCGATATTGGTGAAACTAGCTCTCGAACAGAATCTGCTTTCAACCAAGAAAGCGCCGATCCTAGAGAAAACTACAAATTTCTTGCCGAAACCGACGAAGTTATTGCCAAAGCAGCGAAAAAGCTGAAAATGACACCAGATGAATTTGGTAAACCGACAATCAAAATTGTCGATAACACTACCTTAATGAAATTTCAGGTCAAAGGTGATACCCCCGAACAGGCTCAAAAAAAAGCAAAGGCTATCAAACAAGCATTTCAAGAAGAATTAGCTGCCAAACGAGACGAAGAAATGGTGCAGCAAAATGGCAACCTGACGAAGATTCTTAATGAGGCCGAGCAAAAACTAATCGCCGCTCGTCAAAAACTGACTGAATATCAAGAATCTTCAGGTGTGAGTTCAAAAGAGCAGGTTAAAGAACTTTCTACTAACGTTGAAGCTTTGCGCCGCCAACAATCCGAAGAAAGCGCCAGATTTCAAAAAGCTAATAGCAGATACAATCGTTTGCTTCAAGATTTAGGTTTAACTCCCGCACAAGCAGGCGATGCTTTTGTGCTGCAATCCGATCGCCGATTTCAGAAATATTTAGCCGAGTATAGCAATCTCAGTGGCGAAGAGATCGCCCTTAATGCCAAATACTTCTCCAGTCATCCCGAAGTAGTTGGTAAAACTGCCGAGGTAAACGAAGCCAAAAATGCTTTATTCGCTAGAGGTAGGCAGCTTTTGGGTAAACCTATCGACGATAACATTCTCAGTCAGCTTAGTCTCGGCGGTGAAAATTCAAATCAATCGAAACGTGCCGATCTCTTCCAAGAATTAATCTCACTTCAAGCCGAAAGACAAGGACTAGAAGCGCAAACCAGAGAACTGGGGAATCAACTTAACAAATTGGAAGGCAAACGAATTGGTATGTCCAAGTCGGGAGCAACTCTAGAAGAGCTGCAAAACAACGTCAAATTTGCCGAAGCCGTCTTTTCTTCAACCCTGGCGAAACTCGATTTAAGTAAATCGGCTATTTCATCTACTTATCCGCCGATCGCCACCATTTCCAAACCCAGTAAACCCGAAAAACCTAGCTCTCCCAAGAGCATGTTGGTGTTGCTGGGAACTAGTGCTTGTTCGGCATTTTTAACCACCGCCCTATTATCTCAGTGGTGGCGCGATCGTCACAGGCAAAAAATTAGAAGTTTCCAGCAGCAACAATCGCATCCAATTTTACCTCAACGTATCGATAGTCCGAATTCAATATCGGCTAACAAATATCGATAATTTGAAAGTAATATCGGCAAAAAAAATGAGTAAAACGGCAATAAAACCGCAAAACTTACCAGAAACACTAGTCTGGTATTATATTATCGGCACTTACGTCATTTATTATTTGGGGGCGCAGTATTTATTCGCACCTTTGTTGGGGGCTTTTTTAATGATTTATGTGTTCGTTCGCCTGTGGAGGCAAAACGAACAAACCCCCCTACCTGAAAGAGTAACAGTACCTTTCGTAAGCTGGCTTTGGCTGGTGGCGATGCTGGTTATCGAGTTTTCTTTGATTATGGGACACCTTCATTTCGATCTCGGTGCCGATCAAATCGTCAAATCGACAATGAATCGCTGGCTTCGAACTTGGTTTCTTTTTCCCATGTTTCTGCTAGCTGGTTCGTTGCAGATTCGCCCTCAGTTAATTTATCGCGCTGTTTGTATTCTTTGTTTCCAGAGCTTGTTCTTCATACTGCTGGGTGCGGTTGGGATTGCAGCGGGTATTCCCGACACCTTACAATATACCTCGCCTCTAGAAGTGTTTGGTGGCGGAGATTTTTATGACGTAAAAATTCTCGGTTACACTTCATCTTTTACAGGTGAAAATCGCTTGCAACTATTTACCCCTTGGGCTCCAGCACTCGGTTTAATTGGCAATATTTACTTTTGGTTTGCTTGGTGCGAAACCGATAAAAAATGGCGCTGGCTCGGTTTGCTGGGGGCTACAGCAATGGTTATTTCTTCGATTTCGAGAGCAGGGATTATTTATTTGCCTCTAGTTCCTTCAATAATTTGGTTGATGCTCAACATCTCTCGCCCTTGGGTGCAAATGTTGGCAGCTTTGACGAGTTTTTTAGCGGGGCTATTTGGCACGGTAGTATTCAGCGCGATCGAAAACTTTAAAGATAGCATCGATAGCTATCGTGCTGGCTCATCGAGAGTTAGAGAAACGATTCAGCGCATGGCGATCGACAAATGGCAACAATCGCCGATTTGGGGTAACGGTACTATGTCTCCGAAAGGTCCGGCAGTAACAGGTAGATTGCCCATAGGAACGCACCATACTTGGAATAGCTTGCTTTACACCCACGGTTTGGTAGGCTGTGCTGCAATGGCAGGTGTAACGATTTGGAGTTTTATCGAGCTACTCGTCAAAGCGCAGCGATCGCAAGTTGCCAGAATTGGTTTAAGCACCCTTTTGATTTTGATTTTGTTTTCCTTTAGCGAAAACCTCGATTCGATGACTTATATTTTTTGGCCTGGATTATTATTCCTAGGCATTGCTTTCAAAGAAACCCAAGAAAATTCATTGTCAGTTTATGAAATCGATCCCAATGAAAAATATCGTCCAACTGTTCGCCATTACCGATGAAGAAAGTCGCACCCAAGAACAAGTTGTCAAACACTATCAAGTTGAAAAAGAATTAGCAGCCAAACTGCGAAACTCTCGTAAAGAAGAAAGACAATATCTTTATAACGACCTTTACGATCGACTTTTTCAACAAGTTAGCGATCACCCGCAAATCGAGCGCAAAAAAGATTTGCAAGCTTCTGCCAAAGAAGTCAGCCAAAAAATGCAACTGCTCAAAAATTTTTTAAAACCCGACTCGGTGTTTTTAGAAATTGGCCCTGGCGATTGTCAGTTAGCTTTTGCTGTTGCCAAACAAGTTAAAAAAGTTTACGCTGTCGATGTTTCCAGCGAAATTGTTAAAAATCCCAATCTACCAATTAACTTTGAATTAATTGTCTCAGATGGCTGTACCGTACCCCTTGCCCCTAATAGCGCCACCATTGCTTACAGCAATCAATTAATCGAACACCTGCACCCCGACGACGCGATCGAACAGTTACATAACATCTATCAGGCTTTAGCACCTGGTGGTATTTATATTTGTTTGACTCCTAACCGTCTTTCTGGCCCTCATGACGTGTCCAAACACTTTGACGCGATCGCGACGGGCTTTCATCTTAAAGAATATACTTTTAGCGAATTATCCGATCTATTTTTACAAGTCGGCTTTACCAAAATTAAAGCTTATATCGGCGGACGAGGAAAATATTTGAGATTTCCCGTCGCGATCGTCAAACTTAGTGAATTTTTTATTAGTAAACTTCCTTTTATTGTTCGCAAACAACTGCGAAATAACATTTTTTATCAGGCAATTTTAGAAATCAGAATTATTGGGGAAAAGTAGAAAATAAGTAATGAGTAATGAGTAATGAGTAATGAGTAATCAGTACTAAAGCGATTGGCAATGAACGATGAACTATGAACTATGAACCAAAAGTAACTGTGGCGATTCCTGCTTACAATGCGATGGAATATTTGCCAGAAACACTTAAAAGTGTTCTCAACCAAACTTACCAAGATTTT
Organism: Xenococcaceae cyanobacterium; assembly: GCA_051657945.1. GTDB lineage: Bacteria > Cyanobacteriota > Cyanobacteriia > Cyanobacteriales > Xenococcaceae > CAZJTL01. The sequence continues at coordinate 14,793 of JBOFLQ010000019.1, forward strand.
GAAGTCATTATTGTCAATGATGGCAGCACCGATAATATTGTTGAATGGTTTGCTGGTATTGAAGATCCTAGAGTTAAATTAATTTCTCAAAATAATCGAGGTTTGGCTGGCGCGCGCAATACAGGAGTGAAAAATGCACGGGGAGAATATATCGCCCTAGTCGATGCTGACGATGTTTGGGAATCGACCAAACTAGAAAAACAAGTACGTCTTTTGGATGACCATGTAGATATAGAAGTTACATATACTTGGGCTAGTTTAATTAATGAAAAAGGAGAATCGATCGGCAAAATTCACCAAACAGAAATCGAAGGAAAAATTTGGGAGCAACTATTAGAGAGAAACCCAATTAAACCGAGTAGTGTTATGCTGCGTCGATCCTGTTTCGATCGCGTCGGTTTGTTTGATGAAAATCTACGCTCGTATGTCGAAGATTGGGATATGTGGTTGCGCCTTGCTAAATTATATTCTTTTCGAGCTGTTAAAGAACCCCTGCTTTACTATCGCGAACGCTCTTCTAGTGTCTCAAAAAATTGGGACGCAATGCAAAAAAGTTATCAAATCGTCATTGAAAAAGCTTTCGCCGACGCACCTGCGGAAATTATGCCCCGCAAACAAATTAGTTACAGTTTTGCGTATATTCATCTTGCTTTTCAAGCAATGCAAAGTCAAAATCCCGATCTTCAAACAGTCACTAAATTTCGCGATTTAGCCATAACTGCCAATCCCAAGTTGCGTTACTCCTGGCTGAATTTTCGTTTGGGAATCGCGATCGCCGCTACCCGCTATTTAGGGTTGGATGTCTATCAAAAATTACTGGTTATCTTGCAAGCAATGCGCGGCAGGGTAAAAGTAATAAGTCATAGGTAGGGGCGAATGGCAAGCGCGCCCGTACATAAGTCATAAATAACTCACCAACATATGAACCTTCTGCCATCTGCCGTCTGCCTTATGCCTTTTTTCAATGACCAATGAACCAAGTTAATAACTAAAAAAATGCCCAAAGTTTCTGTAATCGTTCCTGCCTATAACGCGATGGCTTATTTACCCCAAACCATCGACAATGTCTTACAGCAATCTTATGACGACTATGAAGTAATTATAGTCAACGATGGTAGTACGGATGAGATCGATCGATGGTTTGAAACCATAACCGATCCGCGTCTGAGATTAGTCTCGCAAGTCAATCAAGGTTTAGCGGGTGCGAGAAATACAGGAATTAATCATGCCCGAGGCGATTATTTAGCATTTCTAGATGCTGACGATCTTTGGGAGTCTACTAAACTAGCCAAACAAGTGCAGTGTTTGGACGATAATCCCGAAGTCGGTTTAGTTTATACTTGGACTACTTTAATCGACGACAAAGGCAATTTAACGGGTAGGTCTTTTGAATTTAAAGTCGAAGGCAATGTTTGGAAAACTTTAATTGGTTGGAATATTGTCAGTTGCGGTAGCGTGGCAATGGTACGCCGTCAGTGCTTTGAAACTTGCGGTGTCTTCGATCGCAATCTCGGTTCTTATCTAGAAGATTGGGATATGTGGTTGCGTCTTGCCACTAACTATCATTTTAAAGTCGTACCAGAAATTTTGGTCTATTACAGACAACATGCTAACAGCGCTTCCCGCAACTGGGATGCGATGCTTAGCAGCGCGCAACTGGCGATCGAAAAAACTTTTAATTCTGCACCGCCTCAATTACAGTATTTAAAAAATCAAAGTTACGCTTGGATGCATCTTGGTTTAGCCTGGAAACCCATACAAATTGTCAATAAAGACTTTCAAAAAGCTGACTATTTTCGCAAAATGGCGCTTAAATATTATCCTCAAATTATGTTTACTCCCCAGTATTGGCGTTTGACTGTCGCCATTAACGCTATGCGTTGGCTGGGTAATAACGGCTATCAAAGATTTCTCTCTTTTGTCTATGCTTTGCGTCGGTTGAGGACTTCTACTTAGTGAATTGGCGTGCCTAAAAAAGTGTAGTAAAAAAAGTCCGCAGATGAACGCGGATAAACGCAGATAGTTATTTTCAGTGGATCGATGTCTACACACGACTACGTCTACGCGCCCAAAACTAATGCACGGTTTTAGCTGTGTCAGTCTAATAGTAAGAAGCTAGGAAATGTAGAGGAGAAATCGAATATTTGAATGTTTATAGATAAATTTAAAAAAGCAGTATCGAATCAATTTCTCCGCAATATTGGCTGGCTGGGAATAGCAGAATTAATCAATCGAGTTTTTCGTCTTGGCGCGACTGTAACTCTGGCTCGCGTTTTTAATCCTGAAGATTATGGCTTGATGGCAATTGTTTACACTACGTTTGAATTTGCTACACTGCTTCCTTTTCAAAGTGGAATCGGTTCTAAACTCGTTCAAGCCGACGAAAAAGACATCAAAGAACTTTGCACGACAGCTTACTGGATGCATTGGTTTACCTGTGGATCGGCTTTTTTGCTTCAGTGTTTGGGTGCTGTTGTTTACACCCTAATTTCTGGAGACAGTCGCCTGTTATTACCTTTATGCCTTGCTGCATTGGCTTATCTAGTTTTTCCATTGTGCATGATTAATCATTCTCTGATTAAAAGAGACAATTGTATGAGTGTTAATGCTGTGTGTAACGCACTGCAAGCTGTAATAGCTAATGTAACAATTGTCGTTTTTGCACTGATGGGAATGGGCGTGTGGGCGATCGTTTGGTCGATTTTGCTGTCTACCCCAGTTTGGTGGATACTCGGTTGGCGTAACCATCCTTGGCGACCTCCCCAACATTTTACTCTCGATCGCTGGCAAGAATTGTTTGAGTTTGGCAAAAATATTCTCGGCGTGGAATTACTTACCAAGTTGAGGATGAATATTGACTATCTCATCGTCGGTCATTTTTTGGGAGTTAAGGATTTGGGAATATATTATTTTGCCTTTAATGCTGGATCGGGTATTACTCTCAATATTGTCTATTCGATTACTGGTGCAATTTTTCCCCATCTCTGTTCGGCGAGAGGCGACTTAAAACTCCTGAAAAAACGTTATCTCAGCAGCCTCAAAACTATTGCTTTCACAATTGTACCTATCATTGTCTTACAAGTGTGTTTTGCTCACCTTTACATCCCGATTATCTTTGGCGAAAAATGGAATTCTACCGTCTCGATCGTCATTTTAATTTGTAGTTCGGTAATTCCTTTCGCTTTTTCGATGGCATCTTCGTTGTTACTCAACGCGATCGACAAGACTCATATCACCTTGCGTCTCGATTTTATTTTTACAATTGTTTTTGCTTTATCATTATTGATAGCAGTACATTGGAATATATATTGGGTAGCGGTTGCAGTCGCTCTAGCCAATTGGTTAATTTTACCTGCGAGCAGCATTTGGGTAACTCGTCATGCTTTTGTCAAACAATAATTTTGGCGCTTTTACATCGTATAGCGGTTGATTATTGCCAATCTTAAAGATTAGAGTAAAAGATATTGCGATCGTTTTTGTTGTTTGTGGAAAAGCTCAGTAAAAGTAACTAAATGTTAGTTAGCCAAGTCAAAAAGGCATTATCAAATCAATTTTTTCGCAATCTCGGTTGGCTTGGCATTGCTGAGTTAGTCAATCGCGTTTTTCGTTTGGGAACGACTTTTGTTTTAGCTCGTGTCTTTAACGAACATGATTTCGGGCTAATGGCAATTGTATATACTACGTTTGAATTTGCAACCTTAATTCCCACCAGAGGTGGTATCGCTACAAAAATAATTCAATCTGACGATCGCAGCGTTCGAGGTATTTGCGATACAGGCTATTGGTTGCAATGGATTATCTGTAGCTTAACTTTTTTGCTTCAGTGCGTTGGCGCTTTTATCTACTCAAACGTTTCTGGTAACGAACAAATATTTTTACCTTTGTGCGTCGCTGGTTTGGCTTATTTAGTCTTTCCCATGTGTTCGAACAATATTTCTCTGCTCGATCGCAGCAATCGCATGGAGGTTACCGCCGCTTGTAACGCGCTACAAGCAATGATTGCCAATACAACGATTTTAGTTTTGGCTTTAATGGGGATGGGAGTATGGGCGGTGGTTATTTCTATTCTCGCTGGTACTCCAATCTGGTGGATTTTAAGTTGGAAGGCTAATTCTTGGCGACCTCCCAAACATTTTACCCTGGAACATTGGCGGGAAATTTTTGATTTTTCTAAAAATATTCTTGGCGTTGAGATGCTCAACAAGTTGAGAATGAATTTAGATTACATAATTATCAATCATTTTCTTGGCATCAAAGCTCTCGGTATTTATTATTTTGCTTTTAATGCAGGTTCGGGTATCACTCTCAACATCGTCAATTCGATGTCAAATGCCATTTTTACCCACTTATGTTCGTCCAGAGGCGATCGACGTTTACTCAGTAAAAATTACCAAAGTTCTCTGAAAACGCTTTTTGCTACCATTGTGCCGATCGTTGTCTTGCAATCTAGTCTAGCCCCTATTTACGCACCGATCGTCTACGGAGAACAATGGCGAAGTGCCATTCCCATTATTATGTTAGTTTGCATTTCGGTAATTCCTTTCGCCTATTCCATAACAAGTTTTCTCCTCCTCAACGCGATCGACAGAACTGACATTACTTTACGTTTGGATTTAGTTTTTACGATTGTTTTTTCTGTAGCTTTACTAGTAGCAGTCAATTTTGGGATTTACTGGGTTGCGGCTGTAGTTGCTTTATCTAATTGGTTGATTTTACCTTTCAGTAGTATTTGGGCAACTCGTTATGCTTTTAAGAGAAGATAGGGAATAGGGGATAGGGAGTAGGGAATAGGGAATAGGGAATAGGCAATCGAGCTAGAAAACTAAAAATTAAACTCGATCGATTTCATTTTTCACTTCGTCTTTCAGATTTTCTACCGAATGTTCTAATTGAGCTTGACCTTGTTTTAGCTTTCCTTCTTGTTTATCTTTAGGGTTGCCAGTAATTTCGCCGACGATTTCTTGAGCTTTACCTTCAATGTTTTTGATGGTTGCTTCAACTCTATTTTCAGTACTCATTTTTTTTACTCTTAATAAAAAATTTTTAAATTGATGAATTTGCTTTAATTAAATTAAAAAGCAAACTTACTTTTTTACCATCTTTCACAAGAGTGATTTTGAAAAAAAAATTGAGTAAAATAATTCATTTTAAAGATAGTTTTCAAAGAAATTCATCTATCTAAAAATAGATTTAATACCAAATAAAGACGTGAAATTTCACGTCGCTATAGCACTTAATTACTATAGCGAATTCCTGCTTGTTTGAGCCTGTTTAAAGCTTCACCCAGGCGATCGCGATCGGCAATCAAACTAATCCGCACGTAACCTTCACCACCTTCACCAAAAGCGTTACCAGGCGTTACTACTACCCCCGTATTCTCTAAAACTTCCATAGCAAAATCAGCCGAACTAATTCCTGGTGGCGTGGGAATCCAAAGATACATGGTTGCTTTAGAAGGTGTAATATTCCAACCCAATTCTCTCAAACCCTCGACCAAAAAATCTCTTCTTTGAAGATAGCGTTGTTGTACTTCTTTAATATAAGAATCTGGCAATTGTAGCGCCGTTTCCGCTGCCGTTTGAATTGCTGCAAAAATACCGTAATCGAGATTAGTTTTTAAAGTACGTAAACCTTGAATGATATCGGTATTACCAACTACAAAACCAACCCGCCAACCTGCCATATTATAAGTTTTAGAAAGAGTATGAAACTCAACGCCAATTTCTTTTGCACCTGGAATTTCTAGTAAGCTAGTCGGTTGATAGCCGTCAAAAGCCAGTTCGGCATAACAGAGATCGTGTACTAGCATAATTTCGTAGTGACGGGCAAAAGCAACGATTTCTTCAAAAAACTCTCTCGGCGCGGTTGCAGTAGTAGGGTTACTAGGATAATTAAAGTAGAGAATTTTGGCACGACGAGCGACATCTTCGGGGATAGAAGTTAAATCGATCAGCCAATCATTTTCCGCTTTGAGAATGATTGGATAAATTTCCCCCCCCGCAATCAAAGGCCCTCGAAAATGGGGCGGATACGAGGGACTGGGAACGAGAATGACATCACCAGGATCGATGTACGCCATTGCCAGGTGTGATAATCCTTCCTTAGAACCTAATAAAGGCAAAGCTTCGCTATCGGGATCGAGTTCGACATGATAGGCGCGCTTATACCAAGTGGCGATCGCTCGACGAAAACTAGCAGTTCCTTCAAAAGGCGGATATCCGTGATTTTGGGGAACCGACAAAGCGGCGATCGCAGCATCAATAACTGGTTGGGGGGCTAAACCATCAGGATTTCCCATTCCCAAATCGATCAGATCGATTCCTTGTTCTCTGGCATGGGCTTTCAGTTCGTCTAAACGAGCGAATACGTAAGGAGGCAAAGCATTTAAGCGTTTAGCGCGGCTAAAATTCAAACTCATCGGCACATTAGCAGGTTACATAGGCATTTATTGTCGCATTCTCGTGGCAAATCATGTCAAGATTATTTGTTAAGTTAAAGATTTTTAGTGCAATCGCGCACTTATTGCATTAATTAAGCCTGTCTTAAAGCATAGGCGCGATCGATTGGTTTTTGTGGCAAAAATGTTTAATAATTCATTCATAGAAAATATATGCAACTGAAACTTGGCATCAAAATGCATAGATGCAGTCGCCTTCTCCAAGTAAAGGTTGACAAAAATAATGGTGCGGGGAATACCTTCGGAATTGCCTTCAGCATATCCACCTCACAAAACACCTAGTGAAAGTCCCTCTTTATAACTATCGTAGAGGTACTTCTCCCCATTGAAATTTATTTCGCAACAAGTCTAGATTTACTCTTACCAAAACAGAACATTCCTAAAAATTGTTTTTACTGAGAACTTTCTGTAAGATGTCCAATAATTCTTTAGCTGTGTAAGGCTTTGGTAAAAATGCTTTGACCCCAAGCCCGATCGCTTCAGCAAGCTGTTTATTAGAAGTTAAACCACTAGTAGCGATCGCCAGAAGTTTGGGGTTGAGTTTTTGCAGGGTGCGAAGCGCGGTTAACCCATCCATAGAAGGCATCATGATATCCATCAATACCAGGCTAATCTCATGCTTGTATTCGGCGTACAAAGCGATCGCCTCAATTCCATCACTTGCCAGAAGAGTTCTGTAATTGTTATCTTCTAACGAGGTTTGGGTTACCTGTTGAATCAGTGGTTCGTCATCCACAATCAAAATCAATTCTCCATTTCCTGCCAATAGCAACTGTTCTTCTGTGTGCTGGGCTGCTGTGTCTTCCACTGCCGGCAAGTAAACTTGAAATTTAGTCCCACCATCCACCTCGCTCTTTACCTTAATAAAACCTCCATGGTTTTTAACAATACCCAAAACAGTAGATAGCCCCAACCCAGTGCCTTTGCCCACTTCTTTAGTAGTAAAAAAAGGATCGAAAATTCGCTCTAATAATTCTGGAGGAATACCAATACCCGTATCCGAAATCGTAATGACAACGTAAGAACCCACGCGGGCATCTAGATTTATGCGGGTATATGCTTCATCAATAATGATATTGTTAGCAGAAATACCGAGTATACCGCCGTCGGGCATAGCATCGCGGGCGTTAACGCAGAGGTTCATTAACACCTGATGCAGTTGGGTAGCATCGGCGGAAACCGTCCACAGATCTGTAGAGGGAATGTCGGTACGAATTTGAATAGTTTTTGGAAAAGTCTGTTTGACAACTTGTACTATCTCTAAAAGTAAGTGTCTCACTTGCAAAGAAACTCGTTTACCTTCTACCCCACGGGCAAACGCCAAAATTTGCTTGACCAAATCTGCTCCGCGTTTGGCACTGTCTTCGATTAGCTTAAACAAATTTAGATCTTTCTCATCTAGCTTAGGGAGTTTTACGGGTAGCAATTGAGCGGCAGCCAGAATAGGCGTGAGAATGTTGTTGAAGTCATGAGCGACACCGCTTGCCAATGTGCCAAGGCTTTCCAGCCGTTGGGCGCGTAAAAATTGCGCTTCCCATTGTTTTTTCTCGGTGATATCTTCCGCAATTCCAACTACTCGATAGGGTTCGCCAGCATTGTCTCGAATCGGAAAACCGCGATCGCGTATCCATCGCAACGAGCCATCAGGACGAATAATTTGATACTCCTCGTCATAATTGCCCGTCAGTGCGCGATCGAAGAAAGAGGTCTGAACTCGTTGCCGATGCTGCGGATGAATTGCCTCTAGCCATTCCCTAAAGTCGGCATACAAACTCTCGCAAGAGCGTCCCCAAATGCTTTCGTAGGCAGGGCTGACGTAGAGAAACTGACGAGCGCTCGGATCTGACATCCAAAAGACGCTTTCGACGATATTTTCTGCCAATTGACGAAACCGTTCTTCGCTTTCCCGTAAAGCCTGTTCTGCGCTGTGGCGTTTGCAGCGTTCCTGTGCTTCCCGCAACTCTCGCTCTACCGCAGGTACCAAACGAGCGAGATTGCCTTTGATTATGTAGTCGTGCGCTCCCGCTTTCATGGCGGCAACAGCAACATCCTCGCCTATAGTACCAGAGACGATGATAAAAGGTAAATCTAATTTATGGCTCTGGAGAAGTTTTAGGGCATCTGGGGCGCTGAATGCAGGCAAGGTATAATCTGCGATGACAATATCCCATTCCTGGCGATCGAGGGCAGCTTTCATGGCAGCAGGAGTATCCACCCGAATATAGTCAAGGGTGTAGCCTCCCCGACGTAGCTCTCTAAGCATCAGAAGCATATCATCTTCCAAATCCTCGACAATTAGAACGCGCAGGTTAAGATTCATGGTGAGGGACTTTTTTTTAAATGATGGGTGGTTCGTTTAATAGTAGCCAGTACATCCCCAATTGCCGAATTGCCTCTGAAAACTGCATAAAATCAACGGGCTTGCGAATGAAACTGTTACACCCCAAGTGGTAACTATCTATCCTGTCTTGTTCTTCGCTGGAAGTGGTCATAACTACCACAGGTATTAATTTAGTACGTGCGTCTTGCCGCAAGCGTTGCAATACTTCAAGTCCATCAACGCGAGGTAATTTTAAATCTAACAAAACCACTGTCGGCTTAAGACCAATCTCCCGTCCTGCATATATACCCGTTCCAAACAAATAATCTAGGGCTTCAACCCCATCATGGGCGACCACGATCTCATTGCCGATATGATGGCGCTTGAGGGCGCGAATCGCCAAGGCTTCGTCATCGGGATTATCTTCCACTAGAAGAATCGTTTTGTTTCCATTCCCATTCATGCTCCAACCTCCTCTTCAGCCAAGGTAAAGTAAAAAGTAGCCCCCTGTCCTATAATTCCTTCTGCCCACACCCGACCACTATGCCGACGTATAACTCGTTGCACGGTCGCCAGACCAATCCCATTGCCCGAAAATTCATGCATACCGTGTAACCGTTGGAAGGGTTTAAATAATTTGTTAGTATAAGCCATATCAAAACCCACCCCATCATCCCGAACAAAGTAGGCAGGGATGCCGCTTTCGGTGGCGATCGCGCCAAACTCAATTCTTGCCTGGAGGTTTCTGGAGGTAAATTTCCAGGCATTATTCAATAGATTGTCCAACAAAATTTGCAGCAGATGGGTATCCCCTTGGGCGCACAACCCAGGTTGAATCGCAAACTCCACCTGTCGTTCTGGCTGAGTCTGCTGTAGGTTGTTGCAAATACGATTGGCTAACTGACTCAAATCTACGGATTCGAGTTGGATGTCGCTGCGCGTAACCCGCGAGAGGTTGAGGAGGTCATCAATCAATTGCCCCATCCGTTGAGTGGCCGATCGAATTCGCCGCAGGTAGTCCTGTCCGCTTGCGCCCAATTGGTCGTGGCAGTCTTCTAGCAGCGCTTGAGAAAAGCCATCGATACTGCGTAAGGGAGCGCGCAGATCGTGGGAAACTGAATAGCTAAAGGCTTCCAATTCTTTATTCACTGCCTCAAGTTCGACGATCGCCCCTCTTAAGCCCTGGTTTAGAGATTGAACTCGTTGTTGTGCTTGCTGCCGTTCGACGATCTCTTCCCTCAGTTCTGCCATAAGTTCTGCGTGCTTGAGGGCTACCCCTAAATGGTTGGCAATCTGATTGACAAACTCGATTTCGGTTTCCTGCCACTGGCGAGGAGCGCGGCATTGATGAATGCAGAGCAATCCCCAAAGGTTTTGACCTTGCAGGAGAGGCACGATCAAGTTTGCTCTGATCTGAAATTGGGACAAGACTTGAATGTGACAATCGCTCAGTCCTTCGTTGTAGATATCGGCAACCGCTTGAATCCTGCCCTGCTGGTAATGAATTGCAAATTGCTCTCCGAAGCAATGGTCGCTAACCTTTTTTGCGATCGCTGACGGAAATGCTGGATCTACGTCTTCAGAAACAAATTCTCCGTCATCCCATCCCGAATCCCGATAGAAGCGAAACATACCAACTCGATCGGCCCCAAGAAGTTGGCGAACCTCGGTTGCAGTGGCTTTAAAAATCGTTTCTAAATCTATTGGTTTTCGCAGTCGAGTAATTACCTGGAACAATGCTTTTTGCCGTTCCAGATAGGAATGCGATCGCTCGATTTCCTGCTCTAAAGGTTTAATTTCTTTGGCTAGAGTCTGTTTGAGCTGCTCAAAAGCTGCTTCATCTCGACAAAATTCTTGTAATTTTGCCAATATATCTGGATTCATGAGTCTGGGGTTTCAGGCAAACGGGTAGCAAGCTTCCTTTGAATGGTAATATATCACGCTGCGTGCCACTTCTCAAAATAAGGTGTCAAAACTGTAGCGTTATATCCCTGTGGGATCGAGAACAATGTCTTTCAATGTGTGTCCAAAGAAAAAAAAAATGTAGAAACGTAGCATGTAAGCTACGTTTCTACATTTTTTTATGCTTCTGCTTCTGCTTCTGCTTCTGCTTCTGTGTCTAGTTCTTCTTCTACTTCAGCAGCAGGAGGAACTAAAGCAACTGCGGCGATCGCGTCGTCGCCATCGAGCTTTTGCACTCTTACCCCGGTAGCGCTGCGAGATTGAGTGGAAATAGCATCCACCGTCTGACGAATGATTATTCCTCTGGTGGTGATAATCATAAATTGTTCGCCCTGATTGACTACGTGAATGGCTGTGAGACAATCATTTTTTATGCGGAACTTGATTGCTCTAACTCCCATACCAGCACGGTTTTGCAAACGGAATTTAGATACCGGCACTCGTTTGCCGTAGCCTCCTTTTGTAATTGCCAGTACCCAAGGGCCTTGATTTGCCTCTTCTGCTGCTAATTCCTCTACTTCGATGTCGTCTTCTTCATCGTCTGGATTGGCTTCAATGTTAGCTACAATTTGGGCGGGAAGAATATCCATACTGATAAGTTGGTCGCCTTTGCGTAGTTTCATTGCTTTGACACCTCTAGTCGATCTGCCCAGAGGACGCAATTGTTGACTGTCCGCTTTGAAATGAATTGTCATTCCCTGACGAGAACCGATGATGACGCTATCTTCTCCGCGAGCAAGTCTAACCCAACGCAGGCGATCGCCTTCTTCAAGTGAAATGGCAATCAAACCGTTGGCACGAACATTACTAAAAGCAGCTAGCGCGGTTTTTTTGACATAACCTTTATTAGTTAGCATCACCAAATATTCGTCTTCTGTAAATTCTGTCACAGGGACGACTGAAGTAATCTTTTCTTCTTTGGAAATCGGCAACATCTGCACGATCGGCACGCCTCTGGCAGTACGAGAAGCAGCAGGAATTTGATAGGCGCTGAGGGTATACACTACACCGCGATTGCTAAAAAACAGCACCTTATCGTGATCGCAACAAGTCATAAAATGCTCGACCACGTCATCTTCTTTGATCTTGGCAGCAGCTTTACCTCTAGTAGCACGACTTTGAGTACCAAACTCGCTAACTGGCATCCGTTTGATATAGCCTTGTTCGGTCAAAAGAATTACTGCTTGCTCGTTAGCGATTAAATCGGTATCTTGTATATCTCCTTCTGCTTGAACGATTTCGGTGCGTCGGGGAGTCGCATGAATCGTTTTAATTTCGGTGACTTCTTCTTTGATAATCGCTTCAATTCTCTCTCTTTTGGCGAGAATATCGCGCAAATCAACAATTTTAGTCATCAATTCGTCGTGTTCGGCGTGAATCTTTTCTGCTTCAAGGGCAGTTAGACGACGCAATTGCATTTGCAAGATGCCATCTGCTTGCACTTCCGACAAGCCAAATTCTTCGATTAATTGAGTTCTAGCCGTGGCGGTGTCGGCTGCATGACGGATCGATTGAATAACGGCATCGATATTACCCAAGGCAATCAACAAACCTTGAAGGAGATGGTCTCTTTCTTCGGCTTTACGCAGTTCGTACTGGGTACGTCTGGTAATTGCTTCGATGCGGAAGTCGAGAAAAACTTGAAGAAACTCTCTGATAGCGAGAATCTGCGGTTCGCCGTTGACCAGCGCCAGCATATTCGCCCCAAAATTCGCTTGGATGGGAGTTTGCTTGTAAAGGTTATTGAGAACGACGCGGGGATAAGCATCGCGTTTTAATTCGATGACGATACGCATACCATCGCGATCGCTTTCATCCCGAATATCGGCAATCCCTTCAATTCTTTTATCGTTAACTAGTTCGGCTATCTTCTCGATCAAAGCTGCCTTATTGGTTTGATAGGGCAGTTCGGTAACGATAATTGCTTCTCTGTCAGGTCTCCCCCTGTTTTCGACGGTTTCAATATTAGCTACGCCGCGCATAGTTATCGAACCGCGTCCGCTGGTGTAAGCATCCTTAATGCCAGAACGACCTAAAATTTGCCCTCCAGTGGGAAAGTCTGGCCCTGGAATGCATTTCATTAAATCCAGGTCGGTAACGTCTGGATTGTCGATTAAAGTTATTACCCCGTCGATTAATTCTCCTAAATTGTGGGGTGGAATATTAGTTGCCATGCCCACAGCAATTCCTGAAGAACCATTTAGTAATAGTTGGGGAATTCTAGCTGGTAAAACTAGGGGTTCTTGTTGAGATCCATCAAAGTTATCGGCAAAGTCTACTGTTTCAGATTCAATATCTCTTAACAGCGCATTGGTAGACAGAGGTTTTAAGCGACATTCAGTGTAGCGCATTGCCGCTGGTGGATCGTCATCGATCGAACCAAAGTTTCCGTGTCCGTTGATAAGGGGGTCGCGCATCGAGAAATCTTGCGCCATTCTGACCAAAGCATCGTAAACGGCAGTATCACCATGGGGGTGATATTTACCCAATACTTCCCCTACAACACGGGCGCATTTACGAAAAGGGCGTTCTGGTACTAGTCCTAGTTCGTACATTGCATAGAGAATGCGCCGATGCACTGGTTTCAGACCATCCCTAGCGTCTGGTAATGCCCGTCCTACAATTACGCTCATTGCATACTCTAGGTAGGACCTAGACATTTCATTGCTCAGATCTGTTGGAATAATTCGCTCCTGCGGGGAGGTCATACCTGAAAAAACTCCATTAAAATGAGAATAATTAAGTTTAAACGCGAAAAATTGGCTAGAAATAGCCTTTTTTAAACCATAAATTCCAAAATATTGTGAGTTTACTTCTAAATTTTAGCATAAATTGGGTTTTATCGGGCATCGGACATCGGGCATCGGGCATCGGAAATAGGGGCGCTTGGAATAGGGTGTGGGAGGTGTGGGAGGTGTGGGAAGTAAGAAGTAAAAAACGGCTGTTACCTTCTGCACGTCACGCCTTCTGCACGTCACGCCTTCTGCACGTCACGCCTTCTGCACGTCACGCCCTCTGCCCCATGCCCATTGACCGATGTTCGGTACAGTTGTACAGCGATAAATTATTAATTATGAACAATGAACTATGAGCAAATGAAAACTAAGTTTGTATGGCTGCTGTCTGCCTACTTGTTGGCTGGTGTGGAGAGTTTTAGCACCGCAGGCAGTGTTCGGGCTGCTGAATCAGTAGTTTTGCAATATGGTGTTTTGCAAGGCTCGATATCTGTAGAAGAACTCAGTACTTTTGCTAGAAGTGGAAAACTTTCTTCTTCGCTGAAAAATTATCTAGAACTAGCCAATAGAAAACCAGAAGATGTACAAAAATTACTGACTAGGGAAATAGACGTAAATGGCATTTTCTTGTATCGATCGCTAAATTCTATACCCGGTGAAATTGTACTAGATCGCGTTGGAGAAATAATTAGAACGCCCTCTGGAAGAGCAAGCAGAGAGTCTTTACGTGCTGCGTTAGTTAGTTCTGCTTTATCCGATAACAAAATTGCATTAATTGAAGTAATTGAAAATTACCCCACTTCCGAAGTTCATATTGAAGGCGGTCGCTTAGCCGATGCATACAATTCAATTCGTAGAGGTTTAGAAATTGCTTCCCGCCTTGGTTTCTAATACCAAATCAAAAAATAATTGTTACAGATCCAACCCAAGGTAGGGGTTTGGCATTGCCAAACCCCTACAATATATCTGTCGCATCTTTTTTTCAAAATGGTATAAGTTTTAATAAGCAAGTGTATTAAGAGTTTCTTTAAGGTAGCGACGTACTTGCTCGTCTAAGTTATTTTCATTCTCATGGTTTTGTTCCGATCGCCAGCGCCCAAATCCAGAACTGTTGGCGATCGCTTGCTTTAAACTTTCCCAAATTTCGCTATCTTTCTGAAATTGAGAGTCTGAGTAATTGTTAAATTTAGCTGCTTTTATCATTACTTCGTCAAAAAAAAACTAAGGTTATATCTTCAAGATAACGCAGTTGTCTTTGACGATTATGCTGTCAATTACACAAAATTTCTGTTTGTTTGAGGAAATCTTAAGAATAGAGATTAGCGAAAGTCTAACAGAGCTTCAAATTTATGACGCAAAACTTTTAACTTAGTTACTCTGTTATGGTCGGCAAAATTTTTCTGACTTTGATACCGGTAATGGTGAAGTTTTGAGGAATTTTTTCGATCGCGTAGGGGGTAGTTGCTGCAAATTGTTGTTCGCTGGTGGTTAATACCCCCAAAACGCCCAGAGGTACTTGCAAAAACAAATTGCTTGCCAAAAAAGCTAAGGCAGCTATTACCAAACCCAAAATGCGCCACTGGGGAGGTAAAGGAGTAACAATCGCTGCTAGAGGTGCGAGACGGTAAATTTGCCACAACAACAGTAACATTAACACAGCGGCGATCGCGCTTAACCAACGTTGTTTGCTAGTTTTGAAGGTGCTGAGGATTTGCCGTTGGCGATCGGTTAATTGTTCTGTTCTTAATGACACCAATAAAAGACTAAAAATATCGAAAGGACGATGCCACTGCATCCAAAATACAGGAACGATACCAACTGCGGCGATCGCCCCTATTTCCAGCCAATAAGCAGAAATGGGATCGCCTACGGCTAATCCCAACCAAACCAGCAACAGCCACAATGGTACGGTGGCTATGCCAGCTAAATGAATCCATAAAAAAGGTTCGAGACGAAAAGAGGGCATTGATTTTGTTGAATATTTTTGGTTGTTTGTCGGCAATTTATCCGACAAACAACCGATCGCAAGTCATTTACGACTATTTAGTTAACAGAGTACGACGTTTGAGAACCATTTGATAGGACTCAATAATGTCGCCTGGTTTCCATTCGTTGAATTTAGCAGCACCGATACCGCACTCGTAGCCAGTGTTCACTTCTTTGGCATCTTCTTTAAAGCGTTTGAGTGATTCCATTACGCCTTCATGAATTACCTGTCCGTTACGCAAAACGCGAATGAGACTGTTACGTACTACCTTGCCAGATTGAACGTAACAACCAGCAACAGTACCGCGCCCAACGGGGAAGACACCGCGAACTTCTGCACTTCCGAGAGTTTCTTTTACTTCTTCGGGATCGAGCAGACCTTCCATCGCACCTTGAACTTCATCGAACAAGTTGTAGATGATATTATATTGGCGAATATCTACACCTTCGCGATCGGCTGCCGCTCTGGCACCACTGGCTAAAGTAGTATTAAAACCGACAATAACCGCACCACTAGCAGCAGCGAGGTCAACATCTGTTTCCGTTATTTCACCTGGAGCGGACATAAGTACGCGAATTTGTACTTCATTTTGCGGTAGTTGTTGCAGAGAACCAAGAATCGCTTCTACAGAACCCTGTACGTCGGCTTTAAGAATGAGGTTGAGTTCTTTGAGTTCTCCTTCTCTGGCTCGTTCGGAAATACTAGAAAGAGTAACGCGACGAGCTGCCATGGATTGCTGCAAGCGAGATTGACGTTGAGTATCGGCGCGAAGATCGGCAATAGAGCGAGCTTCTTTTTCGCTAGCAAATACTTCAAATTCATCGCCAGCCGCAGGTACTTCGTTCATGCCGAGTACTTCGACTGCAAAGGAAGGAGAAGCAGCATCGACTTTGTCGCCGCGATCGTCAACCATTGCTTTGATCTTACCCAATACCGAACCAGCAACTAAAGTATCACCTACTTTGAGAGTTCCGTTTTGAACTAACAAGGTAGCAACTGGCCCACGGGCGCGATCGAGGTGAGCTTCAATGACAGTTCCTTTGGCGGCGCGATCGGGGTTAGCAGAAAGATCTTCTAACTCGGCTACCAACAAGAGCATTTCTAAAAGACCGTCGAGATTTTCGCCTTTGAGAGCGCTGACGGGAACCATAATTGTATCGCCGCCCCATTCTTCAGCAAGCAATCCTTGTTCGGTTAATTCTTGTTTGATTTTGTCTGGGTTGGAATCTGGTTTGTCAACTTTGTTGATGGCGACAACAATCGGTACGCCAGCCGCTTTGGCGTGAGATATCGCCTCTTTGGTTTGGGGTTGTACGCCATCGTCGGCAGCAACTACTAAGATAGCAATATCGGTTACTCTCGCACCCCTTGCCCGCATGGCAGTAAATGCTTCGTGACCTGGTGTATCGAGAAAGACGATTTGTTGTTGCTTGCCGTCGTGTTCGATATCGACGTGATAAGCCCCGATGTGCGGGGTAATACCACCTGCTTCTCCTTGTGCCACTTTCGTTTTTCTGATCGAGTCGAGAAGAGTAGTTTTACC
This sequence comes from Xenococcaceae cyanobacterium, assembly GCA_051657945.1. Taxonomy (GTDB): domain Bacteria; phylum Cyanobacteriota; class Cyanobacteriia; order Cyanobacteriales; family Xenococcaceae; genus CAZJTL01. Next base: position 31,797 of record JBOFLQ010000019.1, read on the forward strand.
GTGGTCTACGTGACCCATAATCGTGACAACAGGCGGACGGCGATGCAGATTTTCTAGATCGGCTACGT
>JBOFLQ010000020.1:0-10640 GCA_051657945.1 Xenococcaceae cyanobacterium
TTGGCGACTATCTCGAAGATTTAGTGACTAATTTATTTGCTTCCTATAATTTGCAAGAAAAACGTATTCAATTAAGTATTAAAGCCGAATCTATTTATCTCAACATTGAAACCGCGACTCCCTGCGGTTTAATCGTCAACGAGTTAGTTTCCAATACAATTAAACATGCTTTCCCCGACAATCGTGAAGGTAATTTACAAGTAGAGTTCTATCGCGATCGTCAAGACAATTTGAATTTAATTGTTAGTGATAATGGAATAGGTTTTCCCGAAAATTTAGATTTTAACTTGACCAATTCCATGGGTTTTCAAGTCATCTGTACTCTTGCCGAACAACTAGAAGCAACCATTCAATTAAATCGCAATAACGGCACCGCATTTTTATTACAATTTAAAGAATTACATTACAATAAAAGATTTTAGTAGTTTATAGTTCATTGTTCATTGTTCATTGTTCATTGTTAATCGGGCATTGGGCATTAATTGCTACTCGCTACTTGCTACTTGCTACTTGCTACTTTGCCCTATTCCCTTTTTCCTAAAGTCTTTCCCGTTACTAATAATTGTTCGAATTTTTTTGCCGTCAGTGGCTTACTAAATAAATAACCTTGAATTTCATTGCATTTTTTTTCTCTTAAAAAATCCAATTCCGCTAAAGTTTCTACCCCTTCAGCTACCAAATTTAGATTGAGACTTTTTGCCATTTGAATAATCGCAGAAACAATCGCCTTAGTTTTATTATCTTTAAGAAGATTGTTCACAAAATAGCGATCGATTTTAAGAATATCAAAAGGAAACTTTTGTAAATAACTCAAAGAAGAATATCCCGTACCAAAATCATCGATCGCAATTTGTACGCCAAGAGTTTTAAAAACTTTCAAACGAATCATACTTACTTCTGGTTCTTGAATTAAAATACTTTCAGTCAACTCTAATTCCAAATATTTAGGATGTAGTCCCGTCTCAACTAAAATTTGAGAGAGCATTCGATACAAATTCGATTGATTGAATTGCCTTACCGAAATATTTACCGCCATTTGGATATTTTGAAAACCCAATTGTTGCCAGTTCTTTGTTTGTTTACACACAGTTCTAAGTAACCATTCACCGATCGGTACGATTAAATTAGTTTCCTCGGCGATCGGAATAAAAATATTCGGCGCAATCATTCCTCGATCGGGATGCTTCCAGCGCAATAATGCCTCTGCACCAACAATTCTACCCGTGTCAAGGTTTACTCTAGGTTGGTAATGTACAAGCAATTCTTGTCTTTCTAGAGCGTAACTCAAACTACTCTCCAGAGCGAGACGATCGTAAAATTGAAAGTTAAAAGTACTTCTAAAAAACTCATATAAATTGCCGCCTTTTTGTTTGGCATAGCTCATGGCTTTATTAGCACGCAGCAGCAATTGTCCTAATTCCTTGCCATCCCATGGATAAAGAGCAACACCAATACTAGCAGTCACTAAAACTTCACTTTTATCTTCTAGCAGCAGAGGTTTAGAAAAAACATCGAGAATTTTTTGAGCGATATTGGTAGCAAATTTTTTGTTGCAAACATCTTTTAAGACGATCGCAAATTCTTTCGTACTCAGACGAACGACTATACCATAGCACTCAACACAGTTTTTTAATTTTTGGGCTGCAACTTTAATGATTAAATCGCTGCTAGTATGTCCTAATGTTTTGACGATGCGGTTAAAGCGATCGAATTCCAAACATAAAATCGGCAAACAAGATCTACTAGACTTTGGTATGTCGCTAACACAATCGTTTAGCTTACTAACCTCAACTAACTCAACAAATTTTTCTTGTAAGTAACTGCGATTGGGCAGATTTGTTAGACTATCAAAGTAAGCTAAACGATTTAATTCTTGCGATACTTGCTCTAGGGCTGCGGTGTAAGGTTCGGCAAATGTATTTTTTTTATCCAGTCTCGTTGCGATCGCACCGATCAACTCTTCTGGAGTACAGGGCTTGGGTAAATAATCATCAGCACCCAACTGCATCCCCTTACGAAAATTGACTCGATCGTCGAGAGCTGTCAAGAAAATAAATGGAATTGAAGCTGTCGTCGAGTTTTGTTGCAATGCCGCTAAAACCCCATAGCCATCGCACTTTGGCATGACTACGTCGCAAAGAATCAAATCGGGATGAGTATCTTGAGCGATGTGAACGCCTTCTAGTCCGTTTTTAGCAGCAATACCAATAAAATTGTTACTTTTTAATATTTCTAGAATAATTGTTCTGATGACATAGTCATCTTCTATAACCAAGATTTTTTTCATAGAAATGCCAATTCATTTACAAAAATAGAGCTTGTTGAGAGAAATAATTTCTCATTTAAAAACTATCGAAAACAAGTAAAAATTGATAAAAGCTACAACTGATTTAACAAAAAGATTTATTAATTTTCTAAATTGAAATATCGGTAATTGGTGTTTTTTTCAAATTAGTTCTTATTTTTAGCTTTATTTGCCTCAAAAAAAAAAAGTGGAAACTTATCATCATAAATATTAAAAACTTGCGGTGCGAGTGCCAAATCTTACGTTTTAAAGTATAAATTGATACTAAAAAGTCAAAAAGAGGATTTTTCGACATGAAAAATAATAACTGATTGCTAATTCTAATTGAAACAGACTTTTTTTTGTTATTGTGACCAAAAGATTGAAAAAAAGTTGCCTTCAATCTGGTTTAAATTTTAATAAATACATTTATCTTTATGTTTACCATCATTTATTCAGAAGACTTTTTATTACACGAGACGGGAAGCTTTCATCCAGAAAAAGGGGCGCGTTTGAGTGCGATCGTCAACTCTCTCAAAGCGACTACCTGGGCAGATCGTCTCGATTGGCAATTACCTACGCCGATCGCCAAGAGAAATATCATGCCTTTGCTAGAAAAAATTCACACCAAAAAATATATTGAAGCGTTGCGAGATCTTGCCTTATCAGGTGGAGGCAATTTAGATTTAGATACGCCCGTCTCACCTCGCAGTTACGAGATCGCTTTACTTGCTGTGAGTGCTTGGTTGGATGGAATCGATCGCGTTATCGAAAACAATTGCCCATCTTTTGTCTTAGCACGTCCTCCAGGTCATCATGCTACCAGCGATCGGGGTATGGGATTTTGTTTGTTTTCCAATGCGGCGATCGCTGCTAACTATGCTTTAAGCACTCCAGAAATCAAAACAGTGGCAATTCTCGATTGGGACGTACATCACGGTAATGGTACTGAAGCGATCGTCGAAAACAATCCCAACATTGCTTATTGTTCGGTGCATCAATTTCCCTGCTATCCAGGGACGGGAAGAGAAAGCGATCGCGGCAGATTTAATAACGTTCTCAATATTCCCATGTTACCTGAGAGTACCATAAAAGAATATCAACCAGCTTTTGAAACTAAAGTAATTCCATTTTTGGAAAATTTTCACCCAGATTTGTTAATAATTAGTGCGGGATACGATGCCAATCGCGACGATCCTTTAGCAGAAATTTCCCTACAACCTGAAGATTACACTACCTTTACCAAATATTTATTGCCAATTACTCGCAGAATTTTGTTTGGTTTGGAAGGAGGTTACGATCTTCCCACATTAGCACGATCGGTCGTCGCCACGATCGAACCATGTTTGTAGAAAGTAGCGAGTTATTACTTTTAACTTTTCTAGTCTTTATCCCCTGTTCTCCTAACAATAATCACCGTACTACTAACCCGTCGGGCGATCGCTTCGGGAATATTGCCGCGAACGGCTTGTTGAAGAAGTCCTTCGCTACTTGCGCCTAAGATTACCACGTCGGATTCATCTCGTTCGACTTGTGCGACGATGGCATCGGCGACTGCATTAGAAAGTATTTTGATGGGAATGACGGGAAAACCTAATTTTTCGGTGAGTAAAGTAACGGTTTTGTATAAACTGCTTAAATCTGCTTTGGGGCGAGTAGAAGAATAAACTTGACAAAGACGAATTTTGGCAGTGCGATCGGAATTGTAAAGGGAAATAAGGGCGGGTAATAATTCCATAGCTTTTTGGGCGTTAGCACCCCCAGCAGTAGGAATTAACCATTTAGCATCGCGATTGAGATCGTTGGGATAGGAATGTAAATCTTGACCGAGTTTGACTAAAACTAAATCGCAAGGAGTGCGCTGAATTAAACTATCCACTACGTTGCCGAAAATATAACCCGGTGTTGAAGTATTACCTTTCCAACCCATCAAAACTAAATTAATGTGTCTTTGTTGAACTGTTTCTAAAATTGCCTCGGTGATGTCTTGGGCGAACTTAATTTGCGCGTGGACGGGAGTGTTGAGATTTCGTCCCAATCTTTCCAGACGATGCATTAATTTGCGATGGTTAGCGGTATTAATTTTTGCTCGACTGGGTGCGGTGTGTTTTGGCACTATGATAATCTGTAAACATTCTAGTTCGTAATTGTATTGACGGGCGATCGCTGCGGCAATTCGCAACAAACTGGGGGCATTTTGAGGATTGGAGATGGGTAAAAGAATGCGTCCTCTTCCCGTTGCTGGCGATCGCGTTTGATAGACGACATAAGAAGGTTGGGGCTTAATTTCTGCTTGTTGACCGGATATTTGGTTGACTTCGGCTTTGATAATATCGGTACGAGTAATAATTCCCACCAAGCGTTCGTTTTCGAGGACGGGAAGGCGAGATAATTGATAGCGGTTAAGTAGGTAGAGAACGTCTGTAAGTGAAGCATCTGCATCAACGGTAATCGGACGCAATGTCATTATTGCTTTGAGGGCGATTCGATCGCTTTTATCGGTTAATTTGGCGAGATCGCTTTGAGTGACGATACCAATTAGTTTGTCATTTTCTACGACTGGAAAACCGCGATGCCGCGATCGAGACATAAATTCGATCGTATCTTGGAGGCTGAGATCGCTTTCAAGAGTTTCTACCTTGGATTGCATCACGTCAGCCGCTTTTATTTTGGTGAGAAAATCTTGGTTGGGAGTATCTTCTTTTAGTTTGATACCCGCAGCTTCGAGTAAATGTTGATAAATAGATCCACTAAAAACACTTTCGCCAACGATATAGGAAATGGCACAACCGATCATTAAAGGCAAAACTAAGTTAAAATCGGCTGTCATTTCAAAAACAATTACGATCGCGGTAACTGGTACTCTAACCACACCAGTAAAAAAAGCGCCCATTCCTGCCAAAGCGAAAGTAGCCGAAGAATCGCCTCCAGCAATGACCATTTCCGACGTACCGACTAAATATCCCAAAGCGTAACCCATCACCAGCGCAGGGGCAAATAACCCCCCAGGCGCGCCCGAACTATATGCCAGTACGGTTAGAAAAAAATGAGCGACAAAAGCCAGGGCGATCGTGCGCCAATCTGCTTCGCCAGCCAGTAAAAACTCGCGCAAACCCGCATTATCGCGAAAGAAAGGGGGCAGAAAAGCAACGATTAAGCCTGAAAGCAAACCCGCTAAACCAATCTTCCAGTGCATCGGTAAATTGAAGTGGCGATGCACTTTTAAACTGAACACGATACTGCGGTTAAATATAGCGCCAGCAATTCCAGCACAAATTCCTAAAACCACATAAAAAGGAATTTCAGAAACCGAAAAGCTACTTTCCCTAGCCGCACCTAACATCGTACCTGGGATGTTGAGATCGGCAGAACCTAAAATTCGCGAGACGATCGAACCAGTAAAAGATGCTATAATAGCTGTTTCTAGGGTTAAACCCGAAACATCGCGCATCAATTCTTCGATTACGAAGAGAACCCCCGCGATCGGCGTGTTAAAACCTGCTGCTAATCCCGCTGCCGCACCAGCAGCAATCATTTGACGACGATGGTCGGGAGAAGTGGGCAACCAATTACTTAATTGTGCTGCCAAAGCCGCACCGATATGAACTGTCGGCCCTCGACGACCTAAAGTTAACCCCGCACCCAAAACTAAAATTGTCGCGATCGCCTTAACTATGGCAACTCGACCAGAAAGACGAATCGGAAAACGAGCGAGGACGGCTTTGACGTGGGGAATACCACTACCAGCAGCTTCGGGCGATATCTGTTCGATCGCCCAGCCAGCCAGCATTCCCATTACTAAACCCATTATCGGTAAGGTCAGCCAAGCGCCAAATTGAGCCGTTGCATGAATGCGCCACCCTCCCAGCCAGCTAATTCCCTGTTTGAGGCATAAAGCCGCTAGTGCTGAGAATACCCCAATTATACAAGCTTCGACAAGAGCGTAGCGCTTATCTACAGAACCTCTGGCAAGGTGTCTGGATTTAATCGAATCGCGAACGTTTTTGAAAATAGCTTTTAGCACTGGGTAGGGGATAGGGGATAGGGGTTAGGGGTTAGGTATGATGGTTCATTGTTCATTGTTCATTGTTTTATCTTGTCTATTACCTATTGCCTGTTGCCTGTTGCCTATTCCCTATTCTCTATTCTCTATTCCCTAGCCCCTAGCCCCTATCCCCTATCCCCTTAAGATCGCGAAGACCAAAAACTGGAGTTAACCGTCCATTTTTCGGGATGAGAAATCATAGCCACGAGTTGACCGATAATATCTTCGCATCTTTTTTCGAGATCGACAGCGTCATCTTTATTAAGATAACCGCATCTATGAGCGATTTCGATCCATGTTTGTGTTTCGGCGGCTTTACTTTCTGCGTCGTTTAGTTTGCTAACAAATATGCTGGGATAGCGACGCTTGCACCAACTTTCGGCTATATTAATGGCGACGAAACGAGAAGAAAGGCGAATTTGGTCGGTGAGAAAATAGCGTTCTTCAATCGGAAAAGATTGAGTCAATTCATAAATTTTCATGGCTAAATCGATCGAATTTTGCCACAAACGTAAGTCTTTAAAGGAGCGAACGGTCACCATAGTCATAAATTTAACTCTTCAAAATAGTTTCATCTCTCTATTAATTATTATCTGCATTGTCTCGTTTAGTATTTCCGTATATTCATCAACTATTTACCGCTTTTTTGCGGTTAAATTTCTGATAAACAGCTAAAAAACTGAATTTTCACTTTCTTTTTTCAGTCAATCTGCTGATTTTTTTCTCGCTCAGATTTAGTAGCTTCTCAAGGATCGATTTAATTAATTTGTAGGGTTGGCTTTGTTTACCTAAAACTCTATCTAAATAGATTTATATTGGAGCGTTTTTGAATGCTAGAGTAATAATAATAGCAGTTATTATTAAACCGATCGCGTATAAAGTTTGAGTGGTACGTTGAGCCATACTCACAATTTCTCGATAAGCAAGTTTGTGATTTTGAATTAGAAAAAAGCTAGGAGGCTGAAAAATATAGGGAATGCGACTGAGTATTAAGCGCAAGAAAAAGTTAATACTCCACAGGAATTTACCGAGGCGATCTTGATTGTATTGCCAGGGAAAAGCAGTTTGAGCGAGATGTATTAAAGCTTTGACATCGGGTAAACGCATTGATTCGTATAGGGGTAATGCTGAAGAAAGTTCGTCGTTATTTTCTTCTAGCGCTCGATCGAGAACGACAACATCTTCCAATGCCGAATTTACACCTTGTCCGATATCGGGTGGAAAACAATGAACCGCATCGCCTAAAAGTACTACTCCCGAATTATTATCTAACAAATAATGCAGTCCAGAACAGTATTGAGGTTCGGGAAATTCTCCCCCTTCACTTTTGGCAAAGCGATCGGCTTCTTGAGGCGAAATTATTTTATGTATCGGTAATTGAGGAAATGCTTGTTCTAAAAAATCAAATATTTCTTCACCAGTTTTTAATTCCCAAATTTGATGATTTGGTTTTGTAATAATATTAGCGGTACGAGGTTCGTCTGGATTTTTAAACGGTAGGATACCGAGGCGCACCGATCGTTTGCTTTCTTTAAAAACCGACCCGATCGCATAAGACATAGTCGAGACAGAATTTTCTTCTTCATGTCGATCGATTGGGAATTTGGGCGGTAAAGTTAGGACTTTATATTTCAAACCCGAACTGTGGGAAGGAAAATATTTCATCTCAAATCGATCCGATTTATCCCATTGTTTCAAAGTATTGCGGACGATCGAGTTAACACCATCACAACCAATTAAAAAACTAGGTTTAAATTCGATCTCTTCACCGTCGCAATTTTTAGCAATAACTTTTAGATTTTCTTGTCGATCGATTTGCAGACATTGAGCATTAAATAATATTTCGATTGCCTCTTGCCAATTTCGTTCGATTTCTTCATAAAGAAAAGAAACAAAAGTTTTTCGCTGCATCCAATAAGCCGTTTTGCGATTGGGATCGACTTGAGGCAATTTCAAAGTTTTACGACTGCCGTCTGCTTTAATTTGAGTTAGATAAAATTCTGTGTTGGGAACGCCAATTTCTGCCAAGCGATCGCTCAATCCTAACAAGTCGGTGAATTTTTGACCGCGACCGTCAATGAGATAATTAAAAGATTTATCTGGTTCGTAATAATCTGCCGAAGTGCGTTTTTCCAAAACGGTAATATTTTTCCAGCCTCGTTTGGCTAGCATGAGGGCGGTAGCAAGACCAGTAGGGCCTCCTCCAACAATCAGTACGTTTCTTCGGCGATCGATTTTTTGTGCTGTCATGCGAAAAAATAGAACGTAGAAACCGTGCCAATTTATTGCACGGAGGAAACGGAGTAGCGGTTTTAACCGCCGTCCCCTAAGCTTTCTTGGCAGGGTATGGTTGCCCCGCCGTGGGGATATGGTTGTCCCCGAACTCCCTTGCGGAAAGCATTAATGATGTTACATCATTAATGCTTTCCTTGGGGGGTAAAGTTAGCCTCGCCAATGTTATCGGTCGGCTTGCCCTCCTTTGAGGAGGGTACTATCCAAAAAGCACTGTCTTACCCCTCGTAAAACTGTTTAACCTTTTGGTTCTAGAGCAGGGAACTGGCTACGCATCCCCAGGTAGGAACTTTAACGCTTGCCGATAACGTAGTACGCAAAGTACTTAGGCTGGTCAGCTAACTGAAGGGGAGGCATGAAGCCCGCCACTTCAGTGCGGGGTGCTGACGATGGAAGGTATTAGCTTTAGCCATTATCTTCAATATAACAAGTCTCGATCGAATAAATTATCTCTCCAACAGCAGAGTTACAGGGCCATCATTTTCAATACTTACCTGCATCATTGCCCCAAATCTACCTGTTTCGACCTTTAATCCGCTTTCTTTTAACTTAGCGACGAATTTATCGTAGAGAGTTTCAGCAATGTTTGGAGGCGCTGAATCGCTAAAAGAAGGACGACGACCTTTACGACAATCGCCATAAAGAGTAAATTGACTGATTACTAATAATTCTCCATTAATTTCTCGAACCGATTTTTCCCATTTGTCTCCTTCTGCATCGTTTGGAAACAAACGTAATTCTAAGCATTTACGCGCCATCCAATCGAGTTCTTCTTCTGTATCAGTTGCAGCAATTGCGACGAGTAAATTTAATCCTCGTCTAATTTTGCCAACGATTTCGCCATTAATGGCAACAGAAGAAGATTTAACTCGTTGAATTACTAAGCGCATGTTTTTATCTAAAATTAGATTAATCTTAGTTCAAATAATCTCGATCGGTTAAATCTATATAGATATTTTTAAGTATTTTTCGTAAATAACTAATGACTTTTTTGCTAATCTTTAAAAGAAAAAACTCGATTTTATCAATAGTTTTGTCTGCCTACTTACTTCAAAAAAAAAAATTCGTTCAATTAAAGCTAAATCTTAAAATTATGCAAGAACTAACAGATTTAAGAAACAGTATTATTCAAGGACGATATTCTGATGCTTTAGCGATCGTTGATGAACTTGAAAATATGAGCAAGCGAGATATCTTAAGAAAAATTGATTCTTTTTTGGTAAGATTAATCGCTCATTTAATTAAGCAACAATTAGAGAAAAGACTTACTAACTCCTGGGCTGCTTCTATTTCTGATTCACTGCGTCAGATTCAAAAACTCAATCAGAGAAACAAAAATTCTTGGTATGTCTTAGAAAATAATTGGCAAGAACTAGTAGAAGAAGCAATCGAAGCTGCGATCGATGAAGCTTCTGTAGAAGTACTGGGTGGATGTCTAACCTCAGAACAAGTTTCACAAAGAATCGATCGCGAATTAATTATCTCATTGACTCTGTCTCTATTAAATTTAACTCATACTTACAGTATTAAAGAGCTTCCTGTTTTAATACGTAATCGCCTCAATTCACTATAAAAATCAAATAAGTCGATCTTTTTTTAAATTTCCTTTATTTTTTCAGAAAAACGATCGCCCCACCATTCAATTATTTATGAGCAAGAGCGATCGCCTCTAAAATATCGAATCGATATTTGTTTATTTACCAAATCCTTTACCGCGATTGCTAGAAGGTAAACAAATACATTTTTCAATTTGCTCGAGTAACTTTTCGCGATCGAGATTTTGACCAATTAGTACTAATTGATTTTTCTGTTCTCCTTTCCATTCACTATCTTCTAAAGTAAAACGTTTGCCACTCAGGTGGAAAATATGGCGTTTTGGACTTTCATCAAACCAAAGAATTCCCTTAGCACGAAAAACATTTCCAGGTAATAAATTATCTAGAAAATGTTGAAATTTTCTAATCGATAATGGTCGATCGCTTTGAAAAGAAATTGAGGTAAAACCATCATTATCTAAAT
>JBOFLQ010000021.1:0-16703 GCA_051657945.1 Xenococcaceae cyanobacterium
CCGTAAGGAGATAGGCGGGGGCTTGTACCCAGCCCTAGCAAGACTTCGCGGAAGAGCCGCAAACTTTCTATCCCACCGATAAATGAACCGAATGCCTCCTGCCTCCTGCACGTCACGCCTTGCACAGATGTGCTGGTCAGAAACCATTTTTATTATCTATCGTCCGGGTTGTCCTTGAGTACCCGTCCAAACCCGCATGATGTAATAAGGAGGTTTGCCAGCGTCGGGTTTACCCGTAAAAACGGGATTTCGATGCAATTGATTGACGGCAATATAAAGCCAAGAATCATCACCGAATCTAACATTATCTGCCCATAACAAGCGATCGTCTTGCACCAAACGAGTTAGTTTTCCATCGGCAGAAAGTTTATCGATCGCGTTATCTTTGAGATTAGTAATAAAATGATTTCCTTGTGCATCGGTACTAACACCGTCGGAAACGGGTTTTTTTCCTACTTCTTTAATCGATCTACCAATGACGCGATCGCTTGCCCCTTCTCGTAATAATTTAGCCGAAGCAGAATACCAAGTTTCCCCATTCATCGCACCAAAGAAAAGAGTTTCCCCAGTTGCTGATAGAGTAATCGGATTTACAGGTACTCTAGCTGGTTGCATTTTGCCTTCTGAGTTAGGAAATAGTACTTGTTTTCCTTCAACGATCGCGTCAATATTTTCAGCTTGCAGAGAAGGATGATTTTCAAATCTGCGCGAAGTATTCTTATTAAGATCGACTACGACAATAGCAGGATTGCTACCACAATCAGCAAGATAAACGTAACCTCGTTCCCCATCAACAGCCAAATCTTGCATAATAGTTCCCGTTGCCGATTCGGGAAAATCATAGCGATAGACCAATTCACGAGTATTAATATCAAAAGCAACTAATTTTGGTCGTGTTGGTTTAGCACCGTCAGGCATCCAATTACCATGGTCGATTACCCAAAGTCTATCTTGTGAATCGATCGCCACACCATGAGCGGAATTTAAAACATTTTCACCGCTTCCAGGCTTTGCATTCCATTGGGCATTAGGAAATGGCTGCCAATTATTCTGACCTGGTTTAATTTCAATTAATTGTGCCGATCCGCGCCGCATTCCATGAACGCTAGCAAATATACGTCCATCTTTCGATGCAGTAACATTTCCAGGCGTAATATCCAATTCCGAGACTACTTCTAACTGTCCTATTTTTGGAGTTTGAGAAACAGACGTAGATTGTGTTTGAATATTATTGGGAGAGGCAATTAACTTTTGAGTAATTAGAGTCAGAGGTATTACTAATACTAAAAAAGCGATTGAACCTTTTAAAAACAGTTTTTCTCGAACATGATTATTTTTTCCTTTGATGTTATTAAATTGATTAATCATATATATAACCTTCAAACATAATTAAGTTATCTTTATCATTAATAAAAATTTTAGAACCTCTTCCATACTCATAATGAAAACCGCGATCTACAAATAACTTTGCATCTTCATTATCAAGATTGGAAATGAACTTAAAACATCCTTCTTTTGATTCTACCTCTTGCCCAAAGTCGAATGAAAAGTCAGAAAAATCTTTATTACCAAGATTTGGGTTTTGATTTAAGTAATTAAATTTGCTCTTAGGTGCAGGATAATATCCCTCTGGATAACGATAAACAAAACACATATTGCTAGACAATACTTCCATATATTGTTCGGAATAAACCAATTCAAATGATTCTGGTAAATAGTCATCAGATATAGTAGCAGTCAAGTCTATTGCTTCAGTCTTATTAGGATTTGAGGGAAATATAGTGCTAAAGACAACGAAAAAGATAATGCCAAAAAAACCTATGGCTGGCAATAATGCAATTAAATATATACTATAAAAAACATAGTATAAAAAACTATTTTTCTTCATTTTAAATAAATTACTAAAGTATTATTATGATTTTGACTTTCTTCAATATTTTTTAGTCAAATATACAATCTATAATTCATCAACAATACAACTATTCTATTCTAGAAATTATTCATTATGAAGATTGCGATCGCCCTAATTACTCGTAGGATGGTTAGAGCGATAGCGAAACCCATCTATTGTTTATGAATGTATCTATTGCTTATGAATGTTGGGTTTCATTCTTCAACCCAACCTACTAAACTGCAAGTCCTCTTTAGAGGACTGAGATATAGATTTTGATAATTCTTCTTATCTTTTAGTCGAATTTGATTCGACTTTAGCTATGAGACAGGAATTTCAATTCCTGGCTGACTTTAAACCTTAATCTGTTGCCAAGCCGAATAAGGAGTACCCGAGATAATTTCCTTCTGAGCCTTTTGCATCACCGAATTAATATCCACAACCAATTGACCAGAAAGGCAAATCTTACCAGGACGCTTACCTTTAGGAGTAACAGCAGATTTAACAATTTCAGCCACAACCGTTTCAGTAGGCACGGGTTCATCTTCGGCTGAGAGAGCGTAATCCAATAACTTAAGATGCTCTTTATAGGCATTGAGGCGATCGCTGTCAGAGGAAATAGTTTTCATAATTTTTTGGACGTATCTTTTGCCGTTATTCAACAATTCACTTTGAGTATCGTCTGGTTGAATAGTGACAACATCTATCCCCAAAGGTGCAAGTTCATAACGCATTGCATCTGACATAGATTCTAGGGCAAATTTACTAGAACAATAAGTACCCAGAAGTGGAAAAACCACACGCCCTCCGCCACTACTAATTTGCAGGATCAGTCCATCGTTGCGCTTTCTCATATAAGGTAAAACTGCTCTTGTCATGCGCTGACAACCAAGAACATTGGTATTATAGGTGTCATACATCACCTCTGAAGTCGTCAGTTCCATTGGTAAAGGCACATATATCCCTGCATTATTTACCAAAACATCGATCCGACCACCTGTAATTTGTGCTGCTTGGGCTATACCATTTGCTACCGATCGATCTTCACTAACATCAATTTCGACAACTGATAGTTTTAAATTTTGTTTTTTGGCAAGAGTTTGTAATTCTTTGGCAGCTTTAGCATTTTTGCTCTTAACCCTTCTCATCGTAGCAATGACATGATATCCACGACGAGCAAAAGCGATCGCGCTGGCTTTACCAATACCAGAACTCGTACCTGTAATTAAAACGACTGGTTGTTGAGATGGTTTGGCGCTTATAAATAGAGGTTGTTGAGCGTTAGCAGGGGACTTTTTATTTAATAAACCGTAAGCCGATACGGAAGCCCCCGATACTAGGGCAGTTGCTAGAAAAGTGCGACGATCCATAATCTGTCTCCAATATTTAAGTTTAAAAAATTGTTTTTATCGATCGAATCGCCTTTCTTCTGCCCTACCCGAAGAATTAGTCGTTTAGAAATCGATGCATGATGTTTACATCTACATAGCCGAGTTGTTTGTGTTTGAAAGCCTTGGGGCTAGTGCCAATAATGGAGAAACCCAGTTTTTGCCACAGTGCGATCGCATTTTTGTTAGTATTGGCGACGAAGTTTAATTGCACTGCTTGATAGCCTTGTTGCTTTGCTTTCTCCAAACAATACTGGGCTAGAGTTTTACCGATACCTCGATCTTGATAGGTAGGATCGATTACCATGCAGAGGTTGGCAACGTGAGAACCGAGTTCGCGAAAGTTAGGAGTCAGTTTTGCCATACCTGCGATTGTTCCATCGACTTCGATCGCATAGGTAATAATTTTCGGTGCAAACCAATATGCAAAGATATCTTCGCGACTGGCATTAGTTGTAAAAACGTAATTCTCTTCGGGTGCAACGGCTGAAAGAAAGACGGGCAGCATTGCCTCAAAATCCGATTCTGTTGCTTGGCGAATAGTTGTCTGAGGGACTGTAGTACTTCTCATAACTCAATAAGCTTTAGCTAATGTCTTATTGGTTATGGTAGAGGAATCGGGCTGAGGTGGATAGATATTCGCCGATAAATCCATCCATACCGATTTTTTCATAGATTAATCGCTAGTCATGCGATCGAGTTTCATGTTAACAGAGTTAACGTAACCTTCATCATTAATGGTTTCGGGGGAAATTCTGTTCTCTTCAACAGCAGCTTTAATTAAAGTTTCAGCATTTACTTGCCCAGATGCGATCGCGATTCTCAAGGCTGAATGACTGGGAATACCTTGTTCCTGAAAGTAACCATTTCGCGCTAGGTTAACTAAATTAATTGGAGTGGTTTGAGTGGCATTGGCATTAGCACTAAATGCGCTAATAAGAGTAACTAAAACAAGAGAAATGCCACCGAAAATAGAACGTTTCATGATTGTTTTCCTGAAATTATTTGTGTGAGGTTGAATGTTTGTGTAATTTTTTCTGTAGAGTAGAGACGCGACATGTCTCGTCTCTACAAATGTTGTGTACTAGTCGCTGGTAAGATGTTTCAGACTCATCTTTACGCCTTTGACATAGCTTTCATCATTAAGAGTTTCGGGAGAGACTCTGTTTTCTTCAACAGCAGCTTTGACTACATCTTCTGCACTTACTTGTTGAAGCGCGATCGCAGTTCTTAATGCTGAATGACTGGGAATGCCTTGCTCTTGAAAATAACCATTACGGGCTAAATTAGCTAAATTAAATGGGGTAGTTTGAGAAGTTGCGTTTGCACTAAAAGGGCTAGCGATCGCAACTACAAGCATAGAAATTCCTGCAAAAATAGAGAGTTTCATGTTTATTCTCCTTAAAATTGTTAGTTATGATTTGAATGGTAGAGTTAAAAAATGTCTGATTAGTACCAATCTTAAAAATCATTTGATTGCTCGATGGGAAATTATCGATCGAAGAGCTAGCAATTTTGCTAGTTTAAAAACTGGTTTGGAGATGCCAGAAAACTTATATAGTCTCGAACAAGTTTTAGATGAAAATTTCCTGCCTCAATAAATTCGATGTTTTCTTCTACTAATAAAAAACGTTCATCAATTTCTACCTCCGTCTAAAAGCCTTAAATTTAGTTCAAATCTTTACCCGTACCAACTTGGTTTACTAAAAGAAATTGGGTATGAAAACATGGGAAATGTATGGGCGATCGCTGCTTCTTGTTCTGTTTTTCCTAATGTCGCCATACAATTAGTTGGGGCGAGACTCATGCACCTCATTATTTGGAAGAAACAACTTGAGGTAAAAGTTTTTTGAGCAACTTCACCATCGCTTCACCTACACCTGCTGCTGAAGCAGGATTTTGTCCAGTTACTACGCGATCGCTAGTTACTACTTTTTTCTGAAAATTAGCTGCCTTTTCTACAATTGCGCCGCGATCGATCAGTTTTGATTCGAGTAAAAAGGGAACGACATCGGTTAATCCTACGGCTGCTTCTTCTTCATTGGTGAAACAAGATATTTTTTTTCCTGCAACCAAATAATTACCATTAGCCAACTGAAGATTGACTAAACTTGCCGATCCATGACATACAGCACCAACGATACCACCACGATCGTATATTGCCGTCGTAATTTCAGCTAATTCTTTGTTATCTGGAAAATCCCACATCGTACCGTGTCCACCAGCATAGAAGATGGCATCGTATTGGGATGGATCTATTTGACTCGGATGCAGAGTATTTTCAATTTTGGCAACTTTATCTGCATCTTCCAAAAATGTTTTATTAATCGGATCTTCTAGATCGATTCCACTCATGGGTGCTTTACCGCCTTTGGGGCTGACATATGCAACCTCTAAACCAGCGCGATCGAATACTGCTTCGGGATGGGTTACTTCTGGCAGATAAAAACCCGTTTCTTTTTTCGTACTGCCAAGAGTGTCGTGACTGGTTAGCACCAGCAAAATTTTCTGAGACATAAAAACCTCGTATTTAAGTAAGAGTAAGCTTTTTAGGTTCGGGTAAAATCTTTTTTTGTCCCGATGAATATATCCTAAATCGAATTTATCTAAAATACAAATAATGAAAATTAGAGTTATCTATAAATATATTTATGGTTAATTTGGAATGGTATCGCAGCTTTATCGCTGTCTATCAAGTAGGTACGGTATCGGGTGCGGCACAAAGTTTATATTTAACTCAACCAGCCGTAAGTCAACATATTGCTTCTTTGGAATCGGTACTCTCGACGAAACTATTTGAAAGAATGCCCCGTCGTATGCTGCCGACAGAAGCAGGAAAGCGATTATACAATCAAGCGATCGCAGCGATCGAAACTTTAGAAGCGATCGCAACTCAAAATACTTTTGCCGATGCACCTTCTCTAATTCGTCTGGGAACGCCGCAGGAATTTTTTAGCGAATGGTTAGTCAAGCGTTTACCTCAAAGCGATCGAACGGTATTTACCATTCAGTTTGGTTTGGCTGATGAGTTAATCGAACAATTAGTTGCGAACAATTTAGATTATGTAATTGCCACTCAAAAAATCGTGCGATCGGAGTTAGAGTATCAAGCCATTTATGAAGAAAGTTTTTGGTTGGTTGCTCCTCCTGAATGGAAAATTCCAATTTCAACAGAAATTCTTCAACTAGATTTAACTCCTTTAGAAGAATGGCTTACCCAACAACCTTTAATTGCTTACAGTGAAGAATTACCAATTATTAGACGTTTTTGGCGGGTAGTTTTTGGCAGGCGATCGCAAATGCAAGCGCAATATATCATTCCCGATTTACGTGGTATTCGTAGCGCGATCGCTTCTGGATTGGGCTATAGTGTTTTACCCGATTATTTATGTAGTGAGTGGATTACCCAGGAAAAATTAGCACTTATTCTTAAACCTACTAAATCTGTAACCAATCAAATTTGGCTTGCATATCGTAAATCCGAACGGCAATCTCAACAAACAACTCTACTTCTCGATCGATTTTTATAGTGAGTTGAATTAGGAGATAAATAATTTAGATGAAGTAATTAAAAAACTTTAATTTTTTAAAAAAAGTGGCGCGAGCGCGATCGACCTTATGAAGAAACAGAAGTTAGGGTAATTAGAAGACCTAAGCGTTAATTTTTTTTTTATTGCGATCGAAGTGATGATTTGCGATCGATATTTTAAAATAGTCGATCTAAATAATAGTTTTAATCAAAGATAATAAATCTATAATAACTTAGCCGTAACTATTTTATTGATTTTTGGGACATTCTCTAGTCAGACTATGCGTCACTTTTTTAGCATAGATATTGCCAACTTGCTAGGTTATATCTTTGTGTATTTTCCAAATCTCAAAAAGCTTTTTAAGTTTGCTCATTTCTACAGGATTAAAGTTAAAATATTCACCTGCTTTGGTAATTCTATCTTGAATAATACTTCCAATTCCTGAGTCATCTATTTCATCAAGTTTATCTAAGTTGTTTTCTAGATAATTTTCAAATTCTTGATGCTCATTATTATTCTTAAATAATATAAATATACCTTCATGACCTTTACTCTTAAAATTAAGAGTACTATCTGTCATAAAATTTAAAAATGCTCCATTTCTACTTTCTAAAATATAATACATATACAAAATTACACGCCCCGATCTTTTAATATAACCATCATTAGGTACTGCTAAGCTGATGCTCCTTTCATCGCAGTACATATAACGCAACGTAAATAATGTTGTAGATAAGTATTTAAACTTAGCTTCTCCAATAAATGAACGTTCATTCGCGTAGCAATAACTAAATACATCTTTGAAATCTGTCACTTCTCCAAATTGTATTTGATACTCAGGGTTATATTTGTGATAAGCAAAATCTTCGTTGCCTATATTTTTATGCCATTCTTCTGGTTTCCAAAGAAGATCGACAATTTTATTACTAGGTTGGATATCTAAACCAAAACGTTCTCGCCACATCATTTCTACTATTCTGATGTCAGCACTTTTATCTATAGGTGTATTTGTATCAATGTTTCTTGTGTAAATACTATTAGCTCTTATTAATCTGTCGCGCTCTCGATAGTCTTCTCTTAAATAGTAAGGTTTAAAGGGTTTATCAAAAACTATTAAAATATCTATTTCCTTATCTTCTAATTTAATTTTTCTTAATTCAATCTCTGGTCTTATATCACCAGCGAAAGGTTTTGAACGAATAAAATTGATTAAATCTGCTTGTGACTTTTTATTGTTATCTTGTTCGATTCCTTTTATTTCACAATCAGTATCAGGATCGCTCACACCAAAGATCAAATATTTATTTCCTTTGTGCAAAGAATTAGCTAAACAAAGAATGTCGTGAAGAAGTGAAGCATTATTGTCATGATATTTTTCTTTGAAATCCCAATATTGTCCTTCTCGTCTAGTTAATACTAAATTTTGAATTTCAGTTTTAAGTAATTTTGTCATATGTAAATAATAAAATTTAATACAATTAATATTAGCAAAAATTTTTTGATTTTGTATATTCAATTATTGAAGAATTGTCAATAAAAATACGCCGATGACAATAATTACATATTCATTCACTTATTTAAACTTTGACAATTAGTTTCTTTTGGATCGCCACAACAACAGTAGATTTACGATCGCGTACATTTAATTTAATCAAAATAGCGTGAACGTGAACTCTAATCGTTCTAGAACTAATGTAGAGAATTTCAGCAATTTTTCGATGCAATCGATCGAGAAACAAATTCATCTGGTGAGAGCGAACAGTTTAGATTTTTGAGAGAATGCCTCGTCGAATGTTAGCCATAGAAGCAAGAAAGCGTTTATACGATCGAGCGATCGCCGCGCTCGAAACTTGTTTTTGCGATCGCAAATCAAAAACATGTCTTTACTTCTAGATCTAATTATTCAGTGATAACCGAGCAATTTTTAGGCGATCGAAATCAATAATATTCATACCAATGAGGCGATAGAACAAAGAATATAAGTAAACCGAACGCCAACAAATGTTAGATAAAATTGAAAATGTTATCAAAGATTTAAAAGAAGTTACGCAAGAAATAAAAACATTAAAAAAAAGAGAGACAGCATATAAAGCCTGGCTGAGAAAATTTAAACAAGAAAACGAAGAATTAATTCAGACAAACAATGCGCTCTGTAAACAAAGAGACGATGCACTGACAGAATTGTCTATTAAGCAAGCAGAAATTTTCAGATTATCACAAGAAGATAATCTCGAACATAAAAAAGTAAATGAATTAATGTTTGCCAATAAGATAGTTTGTAAACAAAGAGATGAAGCCTTAAAAGAATTGTCTGTTAAAAGAGCAGAATTATTAAAATCATTGCAAGAAGCCAAACAAGCAAAACAAGAGCGAGATCGCTCGATTAACAATCTAGATGAGGTAATCATAAAACTCGAAGCTTATCAAAAAGTATGCGAAAAAGTTAAAAATCAAATTTCCGATAACGATCGCTCTCTTGCCAGCGAATTAATAAAAAAAGCTGAAAAATTACTATTTGAAGATGAAACAACCTCACAAATAGAAATAGAGCTAGATCCCAAACACAGTCCACAAATGTTTACAAACTCGGCATCAATTAACCGTAGCTTATTAGATCGATAAATAATATGACATTAAATAAACTCAAACAAATAAGAAATGAACTAAAACAAAATGCCGAAATTTATGATGAAGCATTCAAAAATACGGCGCTTTTAGCTGCTGAAGGATTAGCAGAAAACCAAAAATATTTAAATGGTACTGACATTAACAAAAAAAAATTGGTTCAAAATTTAGATAAAACATATTTTATTGCCAAATATGGCAGTTTAAAAAGAGCTAAAGAAGAATACAAAAAAATCTACACAAATACGAACTATGGTAAAAGTTGGGATGATTTTATTAAAGTAGTCAAAGAATTACCTTTAATAGAACAATCTTATCTTTCTTTAGAACAAAGAATTGAAAAAATTGAAAATATCTTGAGAAGAATGGGACAGGATTTATGAAAATTAATTATTCTCTTAGTCAGGCTGAAATTGCTGTCGATCGACCTACTACCGTAGATTTAATTTTAAATTTTTATAGTGTAGACAATAAGCAATCTAGCCCTCGTCGTCCGCTCAATTTAAGTTTGGTATTAGATCGTTCGGGTTCGATGGGTGGTTATCCTCTCAGATACGCAATTAGTGCGGCACAACAATTAGTCGAGTATTTGACACCAGAAGATTATCTTTCAGTAGTAGTTTATGATGATACTCCTCAAACTATTTTGTCTCCACAACTAGTAGATAATAAAGCCAAAATTCAAACGGCGATCGCTAAAATTCAAGCTGGCGGATTGACTAATTTACATGATGGTTGGTTGAAGGGATTCGATTATGTTAAATCGCAACAAAGTAAAGAAAAAATTAATCGAGTATTACTCTTAACCGATGGACAAGCTAACGTTGGAATTACAGACCCCCAAGCTTTAATTAAAATCGCTAAAGAACGAGCTAAAGCAAAAATTATTACTACTACTTTAGGTTTTGGCAATCATTTTAATGAAGACTTGTTGATTGGGATTGCCGATTCCGCAGAAGGAAATTTTTATTTCATTCAGTCTCCTGACGAAGCGGTAGATGTATTTCGCATCGAAATGGAAAGTTTAGTATCAGTAGTGGGACAAAATCTGACTGCTACATTACAACCAGAAACAGGAATAGAAGTTGCAGAAATTTTAAATAATTATCGTTTTTTACGCAATGGTAAAGATGTCGAAATCTCCTTAGGAGATGTCTATCAAATAGAAAGCAAACCTTTGGCAATACAACTTTCTTTACCTGCAATTCCAAAAGCAGGAAAAATTAATATTGCTAATGTTGCTTATACTTATCAAACTTTAATTAATGGCAAAATCGAGCAATTTACAGAGTATTTACCCATCTCAATTACTGTTACTTCAGCAGAGGAAGCCGATCGCACGGAACTAGATTCATCTGTCACCCAACAAACAAGTCAATTACGAATTGCCAAAAAAAAGAAGAAGCGATCGCCTTAGCCGACAATGGCAATTATCAACAAGCAGCCGAAATTCTTCGTCAGACTGTAGCTGAATTAAAATTAAAAGCTTTACAAGAATATTTTGAAATTGCTGAAGAAATCGAACAACTAGATTACTATGCCCAAAGTTTAGAAAAAAAACGCTTCGATCTAGCAATTCGTAAAGAAATGCGCGACCAATCCTATCAAGCTAGAAAACGCGATCGCGCCGATTTAAAATTAAGAGGAGTTACTACAGGTGCAGTTAATAATTTATCAACTGTTACCGATCCTGGTGAAGGAATTTTAGTTAAATGCGAACGCATTGAAGGTAAGTTACGTATCCGCGTTATTTCTGAAGGCTATAATGACGATTTTAACGTTCAGTTTCCTCGCAATATCAGACAAGAAGGTTTTACTTACGTTGTCGATCGGATAGAACTTTCAGCCAATGGTACTTTTTATCGTACTTCTGGAAATATTCGTCGTTTATTAAAACCAGGAGAAACAATCGCTTCTAGCGCTACATCCAAATCCAGAAATCTCCAAAAAGCCACCACAAAAGGTACGGCTGCCGATTTAGAAACTACCGATACGGTTGGTGATGGGGTTTTGGTTCAATGTATCAAAGAAAAAAGTAAATTAAGAGCCAGAGTTGTTTCTGATGGTTACGATCCCGACTGGAATATGCGCTTTCCTCGTGAAATCAGAGAAGAGGGAATGTTATACGTCGTGGATGAAGTAAAAGAAAGTTCTCAAGGTGGCTATTATATTGCCTATGGAAAAATAAAAAGATTGATACAATAAAGCGGTAAAATTACTCTTACGATCTCGTAAGAGTAATTTTATGAATTGGATTGGAACTACTCAAGCGGCTAAAATTTTGGGTATATCTGATGCCAGAGTCAGACAATTACTCGCGCAAGGAAGAATTAAAGGGGCTTGCAAAGTGGGCAAATATTGGATGATTCCATTGTTTGATGGCAAGCCATCAATTCAAAAATGCCATCGTGGTCCAAAACCGAAATGGAGTAGTGCTCGTGCTAGTGCAAAAACAAAAATTTATATCAATCGTTCGAAGCTGGCTCAAAACAACAATCGAGGTACTAATCATCCAGTAATTAGTGTCAATCGAGTCAATTCCAATTTGTACGGTCATGAAGTGGCGATCGATGGTCCGTGTCGAATAGTTTATCAGCCCGAACAAGAGAAAAATCCCAGAATTTGGATTGAAACTTTTTTTCAAGTTCAAGTAATTAATTTTGAATGATAGTGCATTAGTTTTCACGATCGGCAACGTGGCATTTATAAGGAAAGTACGGCAATAGAACAAAGTGGAGTTGCCAATCAGTCTGTTCGATGACACTTACTTGTAAATATTCATCGATTGTATTTGTGAATTCAGTGATAAGAAAGCTATTTTTTCGCGATCGAATGCTAGAAAGCCCCCTACCCTTTCTACTAGAATTTTAGAGACAAAAGATAAGTTTATGATACAATCAGCGAGGTTGTAAAAAATCCGAGTAAAAATACAAACGAATTTAGTAGGTTTGTAAATTGTAAATAAAAATAATTTGAATGCATACCAGTGTTTTGGCTGAATCAGACAGACCTCGCTAAAGCCTATCGCCCTTGTAAAAGCTAAATTATTAGAAAAATTGTAGTCTTCGTAACTCAGCTTAAATCCTGAAAAGGATTTTATTTTGCTGTCGATCGAGAGACAGCACTATCCTCATGCTGTGCTAGAATCACCTTACACGGGCAAGCAGCAGGTGATGGATATAGGTCATGTTTGAACGCTTCACAGAAAAAGCCATTAAGGTGATCATGTTAGCCCAAGAAGAAGCAAGACGCTTGGGTCATAACTTCGTAGGCACAGAGCAAATCCTTCTCGGTTTGATCGGAGAAGGAACTGGTGTCGCAGCCAAAGTACTGAAATCTATGGGGGTCAACCTTAAAGATGCCCGGATTGAGGTCGAAAAAATAATCGGTCGCGGCTCTGGCTTTGTTGCTGTGGAAATTCCTTTTACTCCCAGAGCTAAAAGAGTTTTAGAGCTATCTTTAGAAGAAGCTCGCCAGCTAGGTCACAATTACATCGGTACGGAACATTTACTTCTCGGTTTGATTCGCGAGGGTGAAGGCGTTGCCGCCAGAGTATTAGAAAATTTGGGTGTAGACCTATCTAAGGTTCGCACTCAGGTGATCCGCATGCTGGGAGAAACTGCCGAAGTAGCGCCTGGAGGCGGTACGTCTGGCAGAAATAAAACTCCTACTCTCGATGAATTTGGGTCTAATCTGACTCAAATGGCAACCGAGGGCAAGCTCGATCCAGTTGTCGGCAGACAAAAAGAAATCGAGCGGGTAATCCAGATTTTGGGTCGTCGTACCAAGAATAATCCAGTCTTGATTGGCGAACCAGGGGTGGGTAAAACCGCGATCGCAGAAGGTTTGGCACAGCGAATTGCTAACAAAGATATCCCGGACATTCTTGAGGAAAAAAGGGTTGTCACTCTCGATATCGGTTTGCTGGTAGCTGGTACCAAGTACCGAGGCGAATTTGAAGAACGCCTCAAAAAAATTATGGATGAAATTCGTCAAGCTGGAAATGTCATTCTAGTCATTGACGAAGTACATACCCTAATTGGTGCGGGTGCGGCAGAAGGCGCGATCGACGCAGCCAATATCCTCAAACCAGCCTTAGCACGCGGGGAACTGCAATGTATCGGTGCTACTACTTTGGATGAGTACCGCAAGCACATCGAGCGCGATGCAGCGCTAGAACGTCGTTTCCAACCCGTTATGGTGGGAGAACCTTCGGTAGATGAAACTATCGAAATTCTCTATGGTTTACGGGAACGTTACGAGCAACACCACAAACTGAAAATTTTAGATGAAGCTTTAGAAGCAGCAGCAAAATTATCAGATCGCTATATCAGCGATCGCTATTTACCAGATAAGGCGATCGACTTAGTTGACGAAGCAGGTTCGAGAGTACGTCTAATTAACTCTCAGTTGCCTCCAGCAGCCAAGGAATTAGACAAAGAACTGCGTCAAATTCTTAAAGATAAGGATGATGCAGTACGCGGACAAGATTTCGATCGCGCTGGTGAATTACGCGATCGCGAAATGGCAATCAAAGAACAAATTCGTTCGATCGCGAATGCTAAGAAAAATGAAGATGGCGATGTCGAAGCTGCTGTGGTAGATGCTGAGGAAATCGCTCACATCGTTGCTTCTTGGACCGGCGTACCAGTTAACAAGCTGACAGAATCTGAATCTGAGAAGCTAATGCATATGGAAGATACGCTGCACCAGCGTCTCATCGGTCAAGAAGATGCGGTCAAAGCAGTTTCTCGCGCTATTCGCCGCGCCAGAGTCGGTCTTAAAAACCCCAATCGACCGATCGCTAGTTTTATCTTCTCTGGTCCTACGGGTGTTGGTAAAACCGAGCTAACCAAAGCTTTAGCGACCTACTTCTTTGGTTCGGAAGAGGCGATGATTCGTCTTGATATGTCCGAGTACATGGAACGTCATACCGTTTCTAAATTAATCGGTTCGCCTCCAGGTTACGTCGGTTACAATGAGGGCGGTCAACTCACCGAAGCGGTACGTCGTCGTCCCTATACAGTCGTTCTATTCGACGAAATTGAGAAAGCGCATCCAGACATTTTTAATATGTTGCTGCAAATTCTCGAAGATGGTCGTCTGACGGATGCTAAGGGTCGTACGGTAGACTTCAAAAATACTTTGATTATCTTAACCTCTAACATTGGTTCTAAGGTAATTGAAAAAGGTGGCGGCGGTATTGGTTTCGAATTTGAAGATAACCAGTCAGAAGCGCAATACAATCGCATTCGTTCTTTAGTTAATGAAGAACTGAAGAATTACTTCCGTCCCGAATTCCTCAACCGTCTGGATGAAATTATCGTCTTCCGTCAGTTGAACAAGGAAGAAGTCAAAGAAATTGCCGAAATTCTGCTCAAGGATGTTTTCAAACGTTTGACCGAACAAGAAATTACTCTCGA
This sequence comes from Xenococcaceae cyanobacterium, assembly GCA_051657945.1. Classification (GTDB taxonomy): domain Bacteria; phylum Cyanobacteriota; class Cyanobacteriia; order Cyanobacteriales; family Xenococcaceae; genus CAZJTL01. The sequence goes on from JBOFLQ010000021.1 coordinate 14,858, forward strand.
AGTTACCGAGAAGTTTAAAGAACGTTTGGTCGAGGAAGGTTTTAATCCTTCCTACGGTGCGCGTCCTTTACGTCGAGCGATTATGCGTCTACTAGAAGATGTATTGGCTGAAGAAATTCTTTCCGGTCGCATCGGCGAAGGTGATACAGCCTTAGTTGATGTCGATGAGGAAGGAAAGGTGAAGGTGATCTCTCAAGAGAAGCAAGAGTTATTGCCTTCTGGAAGTTAAGTAAATAAAACTTTTTAGGATTGAATGGTAGAGAAAATTCTCTATCATTTTTTTGTGCGGCTCTTTCAAACTCATGTTTTTAATGCTTTAATTTGTTTTTGAGGATTCATTACCTGAAATTTGGGTTTAAAGCCCCGTCGTTCTACGACGGCTTTGTCTAGATTTGTGCTAGAATAGATTACGTCAAATACAACGACGTAACTATGTTGGTATTCGAGGCAAAACTTGAGGGATTGAAAGAGCAGTATGACAAGCTGGATGAAGCCATTCGTACTGCTCGTTTTGTCCGTAATTCTTGCCTGAGATACTGGATGGAGAACCGAGACATCGGACGATATAATTTGAGTGCATATTGTGCTGTTTTGTCTCAAGAATTCTCTTGGGCAAATAAACTCAACTCTCAAGCCAGACAAGCATCCGCAGAAAGAGCTTGGTCGGCAATTGCTCGATTTTTTGATAACTGCAAGAAAAATAAACCAGGTAAGAAAGGATATCCACGATTCAAAAAAGAACAAACCCACGGTTCTGTTGAGTACAAGACCACGGGCTGGAAGCTTTCTAAATGTCGCAGATACATCACTTTCACTGATGGTTTTGGTGCGGGTATTTTCAAGATGTGGGGTACTCGCGATTTGCATTTTTATCAAGTTACGCAAATCAAGCGAGTCAGGGTAGTTCGTCGTGCTGATGGCTACTACACACAGTTTTGCCTCGACCAAGAACGTAGGATGCGACGAGAACCAACATCTAAAACCATCGGTCTTGATGTTGGGCTCACGAGTTTTTATACCGATAGCGACGGGCAAACTGTTGAAAATCCGAGACATTTGAGAAAGAGTGAAAAGTCTTTGAAACGCCTTTCTCGTCGTATGTCTAAGACTAAACTCGGTTCTCAAAACCGAGAATCGTTTAGAAACAAACTGGCAAGAAAACACCTCAAAGTAAGTAGGCAGCGTAAAGATTTTGCCGTGAAGTTGGCAAGATGCGTAGTCCAGTCTAACGACTTGGTAGCTTATGAGGATTTAAAGGTGCGGAATATGGTCAGAAATCGACATCTGGCTAAATCTATTAGCGATGCAGCTTGGACAACTTTTCGCACTTGGATTGAGTATTTTGGCAAGGTTTTTGGTGTGGTCACGATTGCCGTTCCACCTCACTACACGAGCCAAAATTGCTCTAACTGTGGCACATTGGTCAAAAAATCTCTCAGTGTCAGGACTCACATTTGTCATCATTGTGGGCATACGCAAGATAGAGATTGGAATGCTGCTCGAAACATATTAGAGAAAGGATTAAGTACGGTGGGACACATCGGAACTCAAGGCGCTTCATCTGAGGAAACCAAGTAATGCTTGTGCGCCGCACGCCTCTGGAGACATCGACCTCTGCTTGAGTGAGGAAACTCCTTCAAGTAAGCCGAGTCGTGGAAAGAGGAAGCCCAAAGAGCAATCTTTGGAATCCCCGTCGCTTTAGCACGGGGGTGCGATTCGTTCCTATGAAATCCTCGAACAGAGGAGGGATATAGGGCTTCTGTTAAGTAACCTGAAAGGGTAGAGTTCGCACTTTAATCCTTAACAGATGATAACTTGAGTTCCATCAAAGTGAGGTAAGTAACCT
>JBOFLQ010000022.1:0-9932 GCA_051657945.1 Xenococcaceae cyanobacterium
ATCGCTCAATTTCGATCGTTAAAGTAGCAATACAATTATATTTATTTATCATTAAACAAACTCTACTTCTATTTTCGACGTGTCGAATTACCAATAACTTAAATGAATGAAGATCGTTGCCTTGAGCAACGAAGGCGTGACGTGCAGAGGCGATTTGGTCAGAAGGTTTTTTGTTTGAAATTCGCTTGTGGATTAATTGCTTATTGTCATCAACCTAAAAAACCAAGTTTTAATCTTGACTGGCTTTTACCTCAAGCGGCTTAACCCGAACTCAGGTTAATTAATTTCAAAGGGGCGCTTGGAATAGGGAAGAACGGCACTAATAATCTGAGAAGGACTGTTTGCTGTGGTTTCCTCCGCAAGCTTGAAGTCCGTGAAACCCGACTCCGATGGCTTCGCACTACCGTAGGTAGCTCGTGCCTTGGGAATAGGGAATGAGGAGTTAATCGTCAAATAGTTTCGATAAAGGACGGCTCATATTCTCTGCAAAGCCAAGAATGCCGCGATCGCGATGTTCGTAGAGTAAATTTCCTTCGCAATCGAATAAAAAAGTTCCTCCCCTCTGAGTTAAGTAAGCGGAATTAGGAACATACGTCTTCCAGTTACTTAAAACTTCGGTCATATTTCGCAGACGTAAAGTTGCTAGTTCAAATGGACGCTGAAAACCACTTCCTCCTGCTTTGTTGAAAAATGAACCCTTAATTGGTGGTAGAGGTTTGGCACGAACAACCTCATCATCAGCAATTAACTGAGGGGCAAATCGATCGCCTCTGTAACCTCGAAAAACTTCAGCAAGAGTTCCAGGACTGCCAATTCCAGCACACATTAACATTAAATTGAGCCAAGCATTTTGTGCTGTTGAGAGAAAGGGAAGTTTTGCCGATAAACCTCGATAAAGTGCGAGTTGTCGATGTATTTCTGCTCTTTCATCGACAAACAGCCATTCTTGGGGAAATGCTGTATAGTTGCAGAATTTTAAACCAGCTTGGCGATCGCCAATACCAATAGCTCTGATGGTTGTTTCCCGATCTGGTCGCAATTTTAACTCTCGTTGTAGCCACCAAGCGTATTCTAGACTATCAAAATCACCTAATTGCGACCAGATAAGTATGAGTAAACGATTCGACCTCCATGAGCGATCGCTAAAAATAGGAACGATTTGTCCATCACTAATTCGTAAGCGCTGGGTCTGATTCAAAATAGAATAAACGTTCATTATTGTTGAATTGCGGTACTGGCTCTCAATTATTTTCCCTCACTCGAGGGATGCAATATCGACATTCTCATGCCAAATCAATAAATGTTTCCGACAAATTTTGTAGGGACTACGCCAAACTTTCGGCGGCAGACTCCTTGGTGACGGCGCTCAGTATGGCGAAGTAAATTCGCCATCCGCACACGGCTATGGAAACCTCGCCACAACCGCCTTGCTCGATCGCCAGAATCTAAGAGATTCCGCTTCGAAGTTCGCCGAAACAACTGGCTTGTTTCATGGAACGGAGGACGCTTCGGACGAAGGTTTCCTCTGACTTCGTCAAAATCACAATCCTTCTATAGAGTGATGTTAGATCTCACAGATTAATGGAATCTAAAAAGATATACCATGCATTAACTATAAAAAAAATATGAAAGCAACCTCACGTCAAACCTCTGAGTTAAACCCTCCTAAGAATATTACTCCATCTGTAGGAACAACTATTAATGGCATACTAATCCTGCTTCCTCTATCCTTGTTTCTCCTTGGTCTTTTTACTGGTTTACTTAATATCTAATTAAGGTAATACGAGATCCAGGTAAAATCGGGCTACATCTCACTCAAACTATAGCTATATATGGCTTGTATTTTTTGAGTTTTCACCGATTCTTTTTCTGCCGATCGATTACACCCCGAATAATAAAAAATTGCTCGATTGATGTATTCGATCGAGCAACTTTTTATTGTTCTTGTCAAGTTAAAGATTTAGAGCTAAACGAGCGCTCGGAGTATGGGCTAGAGCTAATTGATCCACTCCTACGGCGCTCTGCACGTAGGATTCAGGACTCAGACGGAGATAGCAGGTAGAACCTGTCTTACATCTCCTAATCCTATGGTTGAGATCCCAACCATTTTTATATTTAGACTCGCGTTTTCATCGCGGTCGTTTTCAGCCTTACAGGACGGACAACGCCAGCGATGAACTGAAAGAGCCAATTCGAGCAGTACATGATTACAACTCGAGCAAGTTTTAGAGCTTGGATACCAGCGATCGATGTAGACGACCTGTTTACCCTTCTTGAGGGCTACCCATTCTAAAATTTGCAGAAAATCTCTAAACGCCAGATCGGAAACTTTGCGCCCCCAAAGTCGCTGCATTCCTTTAAGATTTAACGTCTCAAAGCATAGCACATCAAATTTGTCTGTTAGTTTATGTGCTAATTTCCAAAACCAATCAGAACGACGATTAACTACATCGAAATATTTACGGACAAGATTTAGTCTTGCTTTGTCTCGGTTATTCGACCCTTTTTTCTTCTGTGAGTGCTGTTTACTTGCTTTGCGTATCACATTCAGAGATTGCTTCAGAAACTCAGGTGCATCAATCTTGAATCCTTCAGAGCAAGTGAGAAACGTTTTCAACCCAAAATCAAATCCAGCGATCTTACTCGTCTCGAATATGGTTGAAGGTTTGGTAACGAAGTCAACAACAATCACCAAAAATAACTCTCCTAATGGAGTGCGCTTAATGGTCAACGTTTTGACTTTTCCCTCAATTGCTCTTGAAAACCAATACTGATAGATCCTATTCCCAATTTTTAATCGGTTGCCATCAAGGAACTTATAGCCAGCTTGCTTGAGCGTAAATGATTGATAACGTCTAACTTTCTTAAATCCAGGTGGTCTTACTCCTCGTTTATGATGTTTGAAAAACAATTGATAGGATTTCTCGATCCTCTGGCAGATGTCTTGAACGGCTTGAGAACCAACTAAAAGCCACAAAGTTTTACGCCTTCGTAGTTTGGCGATATGAGCTTGAAGTTTGACACAGTTTAAATGCTTGCCCCACAGTCGATAATACCTCTTATGAAGTGCTATACAGTGGTTGTATATAACTCCAGAGGTATTAATTAACCGCTTGAGATAACGGTTTCGCTTGTGATGATATAGCTTAAACTTTAGCGTCTTCATGTTGTCTATGATAGCATGGTTATAGACAATATGTATAGACTAATGCCCCAACAATATCGACATAAAAACACGTCTGTATCACTTGTCAACTATCACTTTTGTTGGATTGTTCGCAGACGACGAAAAGTGTTAACAGGTAGTATAAAAAAAAGATTAGACGTGCTAATTCATGACGTGTGTCTTGAGCTAGACTGTGAAGTTTTGAGTCTAGCTATAGAACCAGAACACGTCCATTTATTCATCAATTGTCCGCCCGATGTTTCCCCATCTGATTTAATGCACAGAATTAAAGGTAGGACTGCTCGATATTTAAGACAGGAATTTCCTGAGTTAATGAAATTGCCTAGTATGTGGACAAGGGCTTATTTTGTTTCTACTGCTGGAAAAGTCGCCCTGGAAACCATACAAAAATACATCGAAGCTCAAGGAAAAGACTGAAAGCACTGTTATTAGTGCTAACGCTACATCCCACCCTTAAACGAATTGAACGTTAAAGTTATTATTTTTCTGATTGGGATGTAAACTGTGCAAATAACTCTGCCCCTGTCATATTCTTAGTTTCATTGGCAAAAGAGTAATATTCGGGTTTTTCGTCGATAAAAACTTGATGCTCGAAAACAAGACCTTCTTCATTATCGAAAATCCCCACTGGTATGTAGTACTGATTGTTTTGTTTCAATCTGTAAAATAGATGGCTACCACACTTTTTACAAAATCCACGTTCTGCCCATTCTGAAGATTGATAAATCCCGATATTTTCTTCACCCTCAAAGCTAACATCACTGCCACACTCAACTGCTAACAAAGCTCCTCCACCCCATTTACGACACATATTACAATGACACGCTGCTACATGATGATTCATGCTGGTTGTGTTCATGCTTACAGCGAAGCAGAGGCAGCTACCTTTTGCCATACTCACATTAGACATAATCTGCTCTCATAAAGTTGTGCGTTAACCATACTATTTATTCTGCTGCAATCGCCATGCCACCAGTGAGCCAAATAACTAACACTTTAGATTAATTAACCAAAACTGGAATTAACTAGCCATGACCGATGACTGACTATCTGACTATAGTGACAATTACCAACGCAGCGATCGCTTGATGCGCTATATCTTAGGTTTTGGGGTTGAAGGGTAGGTTTGCAGAGATTTTATGGAGCGGTAGCCGCTAGTCTCTTTATCGGTAAAATAATTTGTAACCAAGCACCACCTGTTTGAGGATGATTTTGAGCTTTAATTTGACCGCCATGAGCATCAATAATTTGCTTGACGATCGCCAAACCCAAACCACTACCACCAGAAGTAAATTGTCTGGTTCTCGACTTTTCGCCTCGATAGAGTCGTTCGAATATATGAGGTAAGTCGGCTTCTTGAAAGCCAGCGCCAGAATCGATCGCGTCAATGACGATCGCTTTAATGTTGCTTTTTTTTAATTTAATTTGACTGAGTTTAACCTCAATCGTTCCTTTGAAGAGACTGTGTTTGATAGCGTTGTCAAGGAGGTTGAGAAAAACTTGATAGAGGCGTTGGGGATCGGCTTCAATGTCAGCGCACTCTAGCCCATAATATTTTAAAGAAATTGATTTTTGTCTGGCTAATGGCTCTAAAGTAGCCCAGACGCGATCGATTAGCTCTCGTAATTCGATCGTTTCATAGCGTAAAGACTGAGTTGGGTTTTCTTGAAGTTTGCTGATTTCTAACCAATCGGCAACTAAATTAATCAAACGATCGGTTTCTTTAAGCATTTGTTCGACCCAACGACGTTCTGGATCTTGCAATCGTTTTTGTAGGGTTTCTGCAACCAAAGCAATCGAAGTTAGAGGAGTGCGGAGTTCGTGAGCGAGATCGGAAAAAGCGCGATCGCTCTGTTGTGCTATTTCGACCAAAGGTTGTCGATCGAGCAAAAAGATAGCTACTTGTTTTTTTGGTAGGGGAAAACTATAACTCGTTAGGGCGATCGCTTCTCGATGGTCGGTGACTTTTTGCTCGGCAGGGTTTACCAGTTCGGAAGAGTTTTTAGCAAAACTGTAATTGGTGAAATTAAATATCCATTCTTGTTGTTGCGCTTTTTGGCTGGAACGAGTTTGTTCGATGGTGCGATCGAGTTCGTAGGAACGTACTAATTCTAAAAGCAAGCGGAGTTGTTTCGGTTGCCAGCGATCGATTTTTAACAGTTGTCTTGCCTGTTGATTGCACCAGAGTAGTTGATTATCTTCATCTACTTGTAAATAACCTATAGGCGCATCCTCCATCAATTCCTGCCAGGTTTGCAAATCTTTGTCGAGCTGTTGATTTTGCTGGTGCAGATTCATGATTTCTCTACGCACTATGTAAGGTAGCGGCAAAGAAGTCAATTGAGCTGGATCGTTGGAAACTAACGATAAAATTTGCTCGATCTTTTTCCTTAGTGCAGCAAGTTGCCAAAAGTAAAATACAATTCCCAAAATTAGACCGAACAAAAATGCGATTAAAATCATCAATCGGTAGCCCTTAAACGAAGTCAAGAGTCAGTAGGGACGTTCCATGAAACGTCCCTACAAAAGTCAAGGCGCGTCAATTCGGAGGTAACCTCAGATTTGACGAAAGCGCGCCGTAAAAGTTTAACTGGCTGTTCCGTGAGAAGTCCCACCCCATAACCTTTATGTTTGGGGCTGGGATGAATCACGGTCTAGGTCTATCGGTTTACAGTTTCGATACATAATCTTTATGTGACGAGCGTTTTAGATGTTGTATAATAATTTTGCCCGTAAGGTAAGAACCTGAATTGAGGCAGTGATTGGGATTCGCCCAACCAGATTGACACGAACGTACTAGGAGACTAGGTGAACAGTGCAAACTCTGGGAAACGTACTGAAATTGAATAAGATAGACAAGTCGCGTAGTACCCGTGGTCTACGGGGGAAAGAAATTGACTGTCAAGTCGGGCTGTCGGGAAACCAACGGTAGGAGGCATTTTGTCGTTTGTACTAACGTGTTTTAGATAAGTGGCGCGGGGCAGTAAGGTCTAATCGTGAGGTTAGAAGCCCACGCCTGTGCTGTGCTTGGCGCTGGGAGTAGTCACCAGCCGTGATGCTTTTAAATCTGTGGTCGAAGCAAAAAATTTTATATTTCCTACTTTTAACTGGTTGGTGAGCAGTTCGACCCACAGGCTTGCTCAGGGCAATGCAGGCTCACTGTTTCACTTGCCGAACCATTGACTTTAACTTTTCAAGCAAGATTGGGTAAGAGAGTTAAATCTCGAATAAGGGTTGGCGATCGATCGCTGCGAGTCTAACCAAAACGATAGCCAAAACCGCGAACGGTAATTAAATATTCTGGTTGAGAAGCATCTTTTTCTAATTTTTCTCGCAACCAACGAATATGCACGTCTACTGTTTTAGTATCACCTAAAAAATCTTGTCCCCAGACTTGTTCGATTAATTGTTCTCTCGACCAAACTCGACGGGGATAGCTCATAAATAATTCTAGTAAGCGAAATTCTTTAGGCGATAGATTGATTTCTTCGCCGCGAACGACTACACGGCATTCTTGTGAAAATAAGCAAATATCCCGAAATTTTTGAACTGAATTCTGCGTAGTCACTGTGTAGCGTTGACGGCGTAATAAGGCACGACAACGCGCTACTAGTTCTCTGGTACTGAATGGTTTAGTCAGATAATCGTCTGCTCCTACTTCCAAACCGAGAACGCGATCGGTTTCGCTGGCTTTAGCAGAGAGAATTAAAATCGGGATGATGTTACCTTGATAGCGTAACAGGCGACAAATATCCAGACCGTTAATTTCTGGTAGCATTAAGTCTAATACCAATAAATCGAAAGCAAGCTCTGAAACTTTACTTTCAGTAGTTTGTAATAGCTTTAACGCCATTCGTCCGTCTTTAGCTCTGTGAACCTCGTAACCTTCTTCTTCTAAAGCTAATGACACCATCTCTCCAATCAAATCTTCGTCTTCCACCAAAAGAACTCTTGGTTTGGGGGTCAATTCAGAATTACTAGAGGTTTGAGGTAAGTCGAGAGATAACATAAAAAAATGCTTTGTATCTAAGTCTCTATGCCAACATATAACCTAAAATGGTAGCCGTCGATCGAATTAATCTTGTAATCTTGTTTAAGATTGAGTGAATTTACAACAGCAAAATCTAATTTTCGCTTAAAAACTGTAACGCTCTTCTGCCCAAGGTTCTCCTCGTCGATGATAACCGTTGCGTTCCCAAAAGCCCAATTCAAGGCGATCGAAAAATTCTAAGCCATTAATCCACTTAGCACTTTTCCAGGCATATAAATGCGGTACGATTAGACGCATTGGGCCGCCGTGTTCTGCTGGAAGTGGTTCGCCAAACAAAGTATGAGTAAAAAAGTTTTCTTCGCGCCAAAAATCTTCTATGGCAATGTTGGTGGTGTAATCGCCGTAACAATGCTCCAAAACATGGTTAGCTTTTGGATCGAGTTCGACTAGTTTCATAAAATCGGTAACTTTTATCCCCGTCCACTTCACGTCTAGTTTAGACCAACGAGTCACGCAATGAAAATCGGCAGTAAACTCGTGTTGGGGCAGGTTCATAAAATCCGACCAAGAAAAAACTTGCTCCTTCGCCAAACCCCAAACGCGAAATTGCCAGTTGTCGGTACTTACTTGGGGAGTGTCGCCATAGGTGAGGACGGGGAAACCTTTAGCTAAATATTGACCTGGTGGAACGCGATCGTTTTCCTCAGCTTCTGGCTTTTGAAAAAATTTGCCTATCATGATTCTCGATCTTAGTGTTGCATTTCTTGCTCTATACCACTACTTTAACTAGAGAATTGATAGATTTGCGATCGCGAAGCGTCTCATAAGAAGAATCGCAGCCAACAGAAGTACAACAACAAAACCGACAACAGTCGATCGAAGCGACTTGTTTTACTCTTGTTCTTGTGCGTCTTCTTCGTCTTTGTTAGGATAAACAAAACTGTTAGAACGTCCAGTCAAAATAGACTTGCCTAGAGAAATTGCTTTTTTTGCTTCTTGTGCGGCTTCGCGCTTCCAAACGGCTCTACGGCTATCGCGTTTGGATTTAGAGGTTTTCTTCTTGGGAACTGCCATTGTTTTTTCCTAAAATTTCAATTAACAACCTTATTATTGTAAGCTGTCATTAACGAATTTCGCGATCTACCCCATTCATTTAGATACGCTGGGGTCGATCGCTTTAATTAAATTACGTTAACGGGAAATACACTGTCTTCCTGAACGAATTGCGCCAAATTTGCCATTCTCAAAAATTTCTGCTCGATGATTTCGCGAAATTTCATAAAGTCAAATTTGTAGTTCATCAAAATTTGAGTCAAAATTGCATTCTGCTGTTCTCTTGAGCCATTTGGCAAGTTGTAATTGTAGCTGCCAGTAAATAAAAGGGCGCTAATCGGCGAGTGTTCATTTTGTTGTAATTTGACATCGCTAATATTTAAATTCAATTGACAAGTTTCTAGCTGATAAATTAAATTTACCCCTGCTTCAAGAGGTTTGTTTCCCAATTCCTGCCAAGAACCGCGAACCAGCAAAGATTCGGTGATAAATTTTCTAGGCGCTTCTGGAGAAGCAGGTAATGGAATTAAAATTTTCGGACAAATACTAACTGTTTGATATTCGGCGTGGGGTAATTTTTCTACATATTTACATGCCACCGCAGGAACAAATAGTCGATCGATAGTTCTTTTGCCGATCGCTTCGATAAAATTAATCGTACGTGGTTGAGCGACAATATTAACGCCACTATCAAAATTAAGTTGAGCAAAGGCAGGACTAAAGATTGGTTGTTGTGCTAATTGCCATTCTTTAGGGATAATGCCGCTAAATTTTAGAAATTCAAGGTTGATAACGGTAGGGGTAAGTTCTTTAGCTGAAATGACAATTCCTATTTCTTCAATAAATTTGATGGCAGGGTAATTGTCTGAAGTAAATTCCATACGTTAAGCGCCGATCGAGCGGGATTTTCTATAAGCACAGGTTTCCCAAAAAAAGACATAGAGCGATCGACTTCATCAAATCTATATTTAAAAAATCTATTGACTTAACGGTAAACCGAATAAAATTTTAGTTTAAATTGTTAGCTTTATTTTTTCTTGCTTTTAAACCTTGTCGTTGGTTCTAATTCAATCCAAAGTGTTGCACCACAATCTTTTGGTTTATCTGGCTGGTAAACAATCCTACAAATTCCCTCGATCGTTAATTGATGACAATATGTTTTGCGATCGCCTTCTCTAACTGCAATAACAGGATCTTTTGTCCCGTACTTGCGATTGTGCCTAAGTCGATCTTGTCTTACGTGTATGAATGTAGCTTTTTTGGAAAAACGTTTTCGCCAAGTTCCTTTTACTCCTCGATCGGCAGGAATAACTTGGGGTACACCCCAATAAAGGGGAATCTGCCAGAAGCCTCGTTTATCTTTAAAAGCTCCTCGTATTCTTCTGTGAACTAGAAGCTGTCTGACTCTTTGAGGGCAAAGTTGTAATAAAAGTGAAGCTTCTTTGGTTTGTACGAATCTTTTAGGCATCAGATCGAACTATAGCGCTATAGAACAAATATATAATTCTTTAGGCAACAAATTTAACTCGATCCCGTAGGAAATAAAAACTGTTATTTGAGCGCAAAATTTTTTTTTGAAGTCATAACGACTCCAATTTTGAATATAAGCTCTATGCTCTAGGTTTGCTCTAAAAAATTAACCCCACGCGAAGGAAGGGCTAATTTCTTTAGAGTATTAAAAGTATTAACTTACATTTGCGC
>JBOFLQ010000023.1:0-37393 GCA_051657945.1 Xenococcaceae cyanobacterium
AATTTTCTAATATTTCTGTTTCAGAAATGCCTAAAATTAATGCTCTCAATAAAATCGGCATTTCCCAACCAACCTCAATTACTGGTCGCAAACGATAAAATACAGGTGCTAAATCATCAATATGTTCTGGCTCGATCGATTGCGTAGCACGACCGAAAGGAGATCGCCAAATTTCCAAATAAGTTTTTTTTGTAGTTTGAAAATATTCAATTAAACCATCGCAGATAACACCATCAAAATCTAAAGCCAGAATTGTAGGATTATTCATAATTTATGGAATAGGGATTAGGGAATAGCAAGTGTGCCGCGTAGCAATGAACAATGAACAATGAACCACAATAAAAAAAATACCGCCAGCTTTAAATAAACAGGCGGTTTTTTATCAATTTTGGTCGAGGTTTAAAACAAACTTAAAATAATTACTTGCTAACAAGTAATTTATTTTACATAGAAGAACCCAAACCAGCATAAGCACCATAGAAAAAAGTGCCAACAACTACAATTACGCCCAAACCCGCTACGGTGGCAACGATCCACAAAGGAATTCTTCCTTCCGCAAACATATCTTTTTTCTCCTAATTGCTGTTAAAGATTAAATAGGTGACTTCCTCCCATCTCTAACTGCTTCGCAGTATATAGTGGGCTTCCCAACCTCGCAATTGAGAGCTTCCTGCCCCACGCCACTTATCTAGAACAGCCCCATGACTTATTCCCCGACAGCCCGACTTGACAGGCAATTTCTTTCCCCCGTAGACCACGGGTACTACGTGTCGTTTTCGACCTACTTGATTTCAGTACGTTTTCCAGAGTTTGCACTGTTCACCTAGCTTGCTAGTACGTTCGTGTCAATCTGGTTGGGCGAACCCCAATCCTTGGTTTAATTCAGGCTTTTGCCTTACGACGGGCATAGATTATTGCACAGATTACATTATAAGTAAAGATCCCGTCGGCGATTCATCCGCAGCGCCAAACTATGTTATGGCGTTGGACTTCTCGCCGTTGAAGTTAAATCCAGTTAGTTAAAGAAATAGCTGGAGAATAAAATACCAAGAACAGCGACCAAAAGTAAACCCAAGTACAAAGAAGTACGGTTTAATTCGACTGGCTGTCTGTTAGGATTTTGATTTCTATCCATTTTTAATTTTTTGCTCCTATCTTTGGATAAATTGCATGGAGGCGATCGCACCTAAAAAGAATACAGTAGGGACAGCAAGAGTGTGAACTGCAAGCCATCTGACTGTAAAAATAGGATAAGAAACTGGTTGATTAGCAGGAGTATTTGTCATTTTTTTTTACCTTGTTTTTGGGAATTTATTTGTTAAATTCTTTAATTTGATCTTTGGCTTGATAGCGATCGCTGACGATGGGAATTTCTGTGCGATCTTGGGTGAAATATTCGTCGGGACGGGGTGTTCCAAATGCATCGTATGCTAAACCGGTGCTAACAAATAACCAGCCAGCAATAAACAGCATCGGAATGGTAATGCTGTGAATTACCCAGTAACGAATGCTTGTAACAATATCTGTAAACGGACGTTCTCCAGTAGTACCTGCCATTGAATGTTCTCCTTCAATTATGAGATTTTAAAACTCAATTTATATGATACGAAAGTGCTGACCTCTACAACAAGCAACAGACAAAATTATGCTGCTGATGCCGATCGATCTGATGGTTCGTATTTTAACAAAATACCTCTTTGTCCCATCACAAAACCAGAGTTGGGCGAGGTAAACACAACTTTGTAGAAGTTAGATGGCACTTCTTCAAGAGCGCGATCTTTCTCCCAGGTTTGTCCGCCGTCAAAGCTACACAGTAAGTTGCCGCTACCACCAGCTACCCAAATTTCTTCTGGAGTACGGAAAGCTACATCCAAAAAACCCCAACTAGTTGCTGCTTCTGGATATTTTACATCTTCCCACTCTTCAAGTGCATCTGGTTTGCTAAATTGAATTTGACCACCACGAGCAATTAACCAGAGGCGATCGTCATTGGTAAAACCCATATTTTGCAATCTGCGCGAAGAAGTGCGATTGTGGGGAGTCCATTCGCTTTGTCCTGGTTCCCAAGTAGAATAAAAGTTACCCCTCGCAGAGACGGCAACATATTTACCATCAGCAGAACGATTGATATTCCTTGCTACTCCTACAGCGCCTTCTACTAATGCTTTCCAGTTGCGACCGCCATCAGTTGTTTTGTAAATTGCACCTAGGTTGGTGACCATTTCGGCACTCGATTGCCCCAAGGCAAAAATTCCATATGGAGAACCAGGTAACCTAGAACTAAGCGGAATGCGAGACCAAGATTTACCCGCGTCATTGGTATGTAGAAGAATTGATGGTTCGCCGATAATCCACCCTTCTTCTCCATTAAAACTGACACCAGTAAAACTGATTTTTTCGTCTCCCAACTCTAGAACTCTTTGCTGCCAATTATCGCCGCCATCAGTCGTTTCAAATAGAGAAGCTTGAGTACCTACAACCCAGCCGTGCTTGAGGTCGTCGGTAAAAGCAACACCTGCTAAAGATGCCTCTGTTGGTAAAGTTAGTGTTTTCCATGGATTGTAACTAGTTGAAGGCATTGTGCTACAACTAATACACAACAAGGAAATTGTTAATAATATTAAGATTTGTTTCAGTGTTTTCACAAATAAGTTCATAGAAATCGAACAACTGATGTAAGTCTACACATCTCCTAGATAGGATTTTTATCGACAAAATGGGGCTAGCTCAAACCATACAAGCTTAGGAAAAATAAAAAACCTAGTGCTAGAGCGCCAAAAATTAAAAGATTTTTTTGTCCTGGAGTCAAGCGGTTGACTCCAAGACCAAAATTGAGATTTTCTTCAAATCCAGAAGGGGCGTTACTAGCACCAATGTTGACAAATTGATTGCGACGAACGCCACAAACTGGACAACGCCAGTCTTCTGGTAAGTCTTCAAAGCGCGTACCTGCTGACACGTCACTTTTACTGTCTCCCTTGCTCGGTTCGTAAACGTAGCCGCAGGAGCGACATTCGTAACTAGCGTCCGCAAGTTCGGCGAGAGTTTTTTCTTCGGGTCGATCGCTCATTGCCAATCTCAAGCAATTATTAAAATATCTGTTACAAATTATCGCATAAAGATTAACTTTCTTAACTTAGCATTCAGATTCAGCATTTTGAATTCCTAATAAATAGCCCCTAATCCCTGGGGATTAGGGATTAGGGGATTAGAGATTAGGGTAGAGACGCGATCGGTCGCGTCTCTACTACTGCCAAACAAATACTTTAGCTTCGTACTCTGGTAAGTCGATTAAGATCTGGTCTTCTCCAGATTCGAGATCGTAGTTGCCAGTCCATTCGTGCCATTTTCCATTGGCGGGGAAATTAGGAACTTTGTAACCAGCTAAAAAGTTATCGGAAAAATTAGCAACGACGACAACGCGAGAACCTTCGTCATTCCAACGAGTGTATGCAATTACTTTTGATTCTAAATCTTCCCAGAAAAAGTCAATATTTTCTCCGTAGAGAGCATGATTGCTTTTACGTAAAAAAGTTAGACCTTTATAATAATCAAAAAGACTCCTATTGAGATCGTTTTTGAGAATTGTCCAGTCTATTTTGGCTGATTCTGGTGTTTTTGGTTTAAATTCGCCAAATTCTTCACCCATCCACAGCATGGGTATACCTACAGCCGTCATTAATAATACTGCACCCAATTTAGCTCGTTTAAAAGCTGCATCGTCAAAAATTTCTCGATCGCCTAGTTCTTTCATGATGCGTTCGTGGTCGTGATTGGTTAAATAATTGACCACATTTACCGCCCCCATAAAGCCTTGACGCTTGCAATCGAGAACGTTTTTGAGTTCTTCTACATCAAAGCGATCGCCACATATATGCGCTTTAACGGTATGATAAAAGCTATCGTGCCAGCAACTATCCATTGGGCCATCAACATTTGTAATGTCGGTGGTTTCGGGAATATGTTCGGCGATGTTAATAAAAGGTTTCATCGATGCGGCGTTTTTGGCTTCATCGACTATCCAATGCATAAAGTCATAGTTGGCAATTTGTCTGGCTGCATCGTAGCGAATTCCGTCGATGTGATATTCTTCAATCCAATAACGAATTGTATCGCCAACAAATTTACGGGCTGGATATGTCTCTAAATTTTCGTCATAATGTTCGTAGTTAAATTCTGGCCCCCAATTATTATCGGGATCGCGAGGCTCGTGGTGATACCAATAATCGTGATCGATTTGTGTTAGGGGGGCTTCTGCTTCAGAATGATTGTAGATACCGTCCATAATGACGCGAATGCCTTTGCCATGACACTCATCAATTAAATTTTTGAGTCGATCGGTGGAACCGTAACTAGATTCTGTAGCGAAAAAATGACGGGGATTGTAACCCCAACTATGGTCACCGGGATATTCTTTGACAGGCATCAGTTCGATCGCGTTAACACCGAGTTCGCAAAGATAGTCTAATTTTTCAACTACATGCTCGTATCGACCTCGTGCATAAGGATCGTCTTCACCGCCAGAAAAATCGCCGACATGGAGTTCGTAGATAACTAATTCACGATCGGGTGGTAAAGGTTTGTCGTCGTGTTGCCAAACGTAAGT
The DNA here is from genome assembly GCA_051657945.1 of Xenococcaceae cyanobacterium. GTDB lineage: Bacteria > Cyanobacteriota > Cyanobacteriia > Cyanobacteriales > Xenococcaceae > CAZJTL01. The sequence goes on from JBOFLQ010000023.1 coordinate 4,607, forward strand.
ATCAACAATTCTTTCGCCTTCTTTGATGCAAACGACAGCATTTTGAGTGGGGTTGTCAATGTCGGTTGCATAGGGATCGACTACTTCTACCCATTGGTCTGGTTCAAAAAACCAGCTTTTCGATTGCACTTTAAATTTGTATTGATAAACTCCGTCTTCTAATTCGACTTTGGTTCGAAAGTAACCTTTGTCGTCTTTGGTCATGGGAATAGTTTCCCAATCAGAAAAATTACCTATTAAAGCTGCTTCATTATTATAAGGAGCAAACAGGGCAAACTCAATTAAACTCGCCATTTTAATTATTTTTAAAGTGTAGAGATGATTCTTATTTACACTATCTATTGGAGTAAAAGAAAAAACATCTCGCCCAAGAAGTAAAAGCAGTCTCTTCCGTTAGGTATAGAAAAAAAATAAGATGGGCATTGCCCATCCTAATAATCTACTCAGCGATTCAAAACTTTCCACTGGACTCTAAATGACTCCCTGTCCTTTACTGCCAGGTTTGTGTTCGTTGATTTCTTTAAGTTCTTCTTCGCGCTCGGCAGCTTCGGCTTCTTCTTTTTCTCTTAAATCTCCTGGTTCTTCAACATACATTTCAGGTTCGACGGCGAAGTTATTGAGCAATCCTTCGTTATCTACCGTGTAACCTTCTGTCGTGTCGATGTCGCCTTCTCGATCGGGTTTGTGTTTAAAATTTCCACCTTCTCTTTCCATGCGTGCTTGTGTTTCCGCAGGAACGATATGTGCGTCGTAATTATCGCTTCTGTTTGGGTTTTCAGTAACTTTTTCGTTCATGTTTTTTGTCTCCATTTATTTATAATTCGATCGGCAATGAGCAAAGAATCTTATTCGTCGGTATTTGCAATAAAATCAGATTTGTCGATTTCTGGTACTGCATCGGGACGTTCTTTATTTTCCCAACCTGGCGGGCGCTTGGAATTGTACCAAGCGATCGAACCAATGGTGGTAGCTGCAATAAACCCAACTACCAAGCTTAGTGTTGCTGCTACTGGAAAATGGGGTTCATTGGTAGCGGTTTCTATTAAAAAATACATAAATATAAAAACCTTTTAATTGACATAGTTCAAAATTTATCAAATACAACATACTTTAAGCATCTTTCGTTATGAATATTTCAAGCGAACCAAAAGATAGATTTGCAACAATTAGCAAAGTGCAATAACATCTTCTTAATTTCTATATTTATATAACTTAAGACAGATAAAAAAAGCAAAAGATCGAGATAAATTTCAGCCTTTCAATAGAAGTAGCTTGATTTTTGCTGAGATAATATAAAGAAGTTGAGATTTTCAAAAGAAGTACTGTTTTGTTGCAGTAATTCTGACAATCTTGACAATAAAAACGCTCGCGCAAATCCAAACGACTGTTGAGAAAACCTCGAAATTAGATGTTTTTTCAAAAAGCAACACGAACTTTAAAAATAGCAACACAAAAGTGCTATTTTCAATTTTCTTCCATTAGCAAGGAATAGTTCGTCAAGCTAAAGTTTATCTATCTCAAGCCAGTAAAAACCAAACAAGATCGGCTCTGCACTGTTATTAGACAAAGCTAAGCACCTTAGTTTTTGCTGCATCTTGTCGGTAATAGTCTAAAACCTATACAAATAAACATGAACGGAGAGTTACCTACTTACGGACAATTAGAAAGAACATTGTCCCAACGAATTCAGGCTTTGTACCGAACTCAAATCGGACATCAACCTTCTAAAGTAACTTGTCAATTTTTTGATGAAAAGTTAGCGATCGTAGTTGAAAATTCAATTACTAGCGCAGAAGAACTTTTACTCACAGAAGGTAAAGAAGATCTGGCTCAAAAATTTCGGTCGAGTTTGGGTGAGGCGATCGAGCCTCAATTGAAAAATCTAATCGAGGAAATTCTTAGCGTCGGCGTTAGCGATTTACTGAGTGATGCTACTTTGACGACAGGACGGACGGGTATTATTGCTATACTTACCGCCTCTCCTCAAGTTCGCAATCGCGAAGCTATCCCAAAAGTAAAATAAGCTAGATGCTTTTTTATTTCAATCTTTTAAATTGAAATGTTTGCATGAAACGATCGCTGATTCTCAAAAAACTAGAAAGCGTTCTTTCCGAAAAAATTCAAAATTTATACGAGGAACGACTTACTCAACCAATAAACAAGATCCAGTATCATGTTTTTGAGCAAACGATCGCGATCGTTATAGAAGGTAGCGTTACACAAGTAGAGCGATTTTTGAGCGATAGCGATCGCGCTAGTTTAGTGCAGCAAATTAGGTTAGCAATTGATTCAAATATTTGTTCTCAAATCAAAAACTCGATCGAGGAAAACTTAAATGTTACTGTTGTCGATCTTCTTTTCGACACCAGTATTGACACAAATCGCACGGGAGTAATAGTTGTGTTTGAAGTCATCTAACATTTTTCCTAATGTAACTGCCAATTATTGTTTCGATATCTTCAAGCATATATGGTTTGCTGAGATAGCCGTCGCAACCAGCACGCAAAATGCGTTCTCGTTCTTGTTTTCTGGCTAATTCTGTGACAGCAACAATGGGAATGTTTTTAGTCAATTTATTTTGCTTGAGATTGGCAACTAGTTCCGTACCATCTAAATCGGGTAAAGCAATTTCTAACAAAATTAGTTCGGGTACATACATTTTTGCTAGAGATAATGCTTCTTCTCCATTGCGCGCTGTCAATAACCGACAAGCAAAAGGCTTAACAATATGAGCCATCAATAATAAATTGTCTTCGTTATTGTCTACTACTAGGATTAAAGAGGTTTTTTCCAACAAAATTTGGCAATGGATAGACTCAAACAACATTTTCTCTGTCCAAACTTTTTCGATCGTATCAATTTGGACGAAGCAGTCCTTAAGTGACACCCGACACCTTGGAGTGGTTCGTTGTTATTTTCACCAAGTTAATAGCCTTTGCTCTCGCTTTTTCTCACTTTTGCTTTTGCTATGACTGAGTTGCGTAAGTAAAGGAGGCTTAAGCTGATGAGTTGTATTCTAGCTCTTCACTAAGCTTACACGAATACTATAGAAGATTTTGTCATAAAACGTTGACGTTTTAATTATTTATTTACCATAGAAAAATGACACCCACCATCATTCGAGAACAACTAAAAAAAGCAGCTTTATGTTGGCAAAGTGGTGACGCAGATGGTTTTGCCAGTCTTTTTACCTTAGACGGTGAATTTATCGATCCAGTAAGTCAATACTTCGGTCAAAACTCAATTAAAAATGCTCTAGCTAAATTTGCTCAAAAAAATAGCAACGTAACAATTAAGGTTCGTAGAATCTTAATTGATGGTAACGTCGCCGCGATCGAACGAAGCTTAAAAAATACGGAAAATTCAACGGGTAATTGTCAACAAACCGACTGTTTGATCGTCGTCGATTTTCGTAACGGACAAATCAGTCGCTGGCATGAATATATTAAATCTAGGTAATAAAGAATACTTTTGTCAGTTTAGCGTTTTGCGCTCGAAGCTGTTTTGAATTAATTTTCGATTCAAAGCAGCTTTATTTTTTGCCATTATTTCTAATATTTGTACACATCTACCTACAGTTAGAGTAATAAAAAAAATAGTTTTTCGAGCGATTCTATCTTTTGACCATTATCAAAGATTGATGATAAATCTTACATTTTGATTAGCCAATCAAATACAGCTAATTCTTAGCGAACTCGAGCAAAAAAACGAAGTTTTTCTGAAGACTTTATTAATTGAAATCGATTTCTCAAACAAAACAAATAGTCATTTAGGAGCAAAATTTAATGGTTTCAGCAAATTTAGATGCAACTCTTCAACAAACACTCAATTCATTTCAAAATTTAGCAGTTGATGACAAACTTGCTTTACTTTGGTTAGTTTATACCAAAATGGGCGATTCAATTACTCCTGCCGCACCTGGCGCTGCTGGTGATGCGATCGCCGAAGGATTATACAATCAAATTAAAGAATTATCTCACGAAGAACAGCTTGAAGAACAACGCAAGTTATTTTCTCGCACCAATGGTTTAATTTCTCGCGAATATGGTTCTTTAAGCGAAAATACCAAACTCTTGTTTTGGTATCGCCTCGCACAAGGTATGGAAGACGGAAGCATCGTTCCCATGCCCGAAAATTACGAATATAGCGGTAGCGTTCAACAATTGCTTTCAGAAATAGAAGCAATGGATTTTCAACAACAAATTACCCTATTACGTGAAGCTGTAACTCTAGCAGGAAGCGAACCAAACGCAGGCGCTGAAATTTAAAAGATATATCGCGTAAGTTAAAGTTAGAGACTCGATTCGCTCACACGGCGCGCCAAGCTTGGGTGAGGACACTTCACCCAAGCGCGCTTTGTTTCAACAAAGGTCAAAAATACATACCAATTACTCAGCATTTTTTACTAATCCCTTTTTTCCTTCTTTTTTTAAATTTTTTTTAAAACTTTAGGTATTCCCAAATGAAAGCTTGTCCTTGTTGTTCTTATTCTCTATTGCGTCATATTAGTCGCGATCGCCTTTATTGGTATTGTTCTCGTTGTCGTTTAGAAATACCACATTTTGCTTCGGTTAACAAATTAGAGCAAGTCTTTCGAGAAAATAATCTAAAACAAGAACTAGCAAAAAGTTTTCTATAAAGTAGACCATCTAAGCTGTCGCATCAATTACCATGAATTTTAATTTTTTTGACCTGTTTTGGGTTTTTTTAGTAATTTCTTCCTTGCAACCAGTTTGGCAACGTCGCCAATTGGAATCTCGAAGAATTCGCTCTTTACAAGAATTCGAACAGAAACGAAGAAGTCGGGTAATTCTGCTAATTCATCGACAAGAATCAATTAGCTTGCTCGGAATTCCTTTATCGCGCTATATTTCTATAGAGGACTCCGAACAAGTATTGCGAGCAATCCGTTTAACGCCTCCAGATGTTGCGATCGATCTAATTTTGCATACCCCTGGGGGTTTGGTATTGGCAACAGAACAAATTGCTCGCGCCTTAATTCGTCACCCTGCTAAAGTAACTGTTTTTGTGCCTCATTACGCTATGAGCGGGGGTACAATGTTAGCATTGGCTGCCGATGAAATTATTATGGATGCAAATGCCGTTCTCGGTCCTGTCGATCCGCAATTGGGGAATATGGCTGCTGCTAGTATTTTGTCTGTTATAGATAAAAAGCCGATCGCCGAAATTGATGACCAAACTTTGATAATGGCAGATTTATCAAAAAAAGCGATCGACCAGGTACAGCGCTTTGTGAGAACCTTGCTAAAAGACGATCTTCCTCAGCCTAAAATCGCTCCAGAAAATATAGAAAATATCGTCAAAACTCTTACCACAGGTCAAATTACTCACGATTGTCCTATAACTGTTGAAGAAGCTACGGCGCTTGGTTTGCCGATCGCGGTTAATTTACCAAAATCGATTTACGAGTTGATGGAATTATATCCTCAGCCTCCCGAAAGACGACCGTCGGTACAATATATTCCCATGCCCTACAGACCCTATCCAAGTTTACCAGAAGCGAAAAAATAGTTTTTGAATTGTTTTATCGATCGCCTTGAGTATTGGTAATCTTTTCTTGAAGCGATCGATATTTTGTTGAGTTTTGAGAGTCTAAACTGACAATTTGTGTGGCAATTGTGGCTAGGGTAAAAAAAATCAAAGACAGTAGCAAAAAAGGTTGAGACTTTTGTTGAAGTTGACGAAGGAATTTACTCAAAAAATTCTGTTTATTTGAATTGCGTCGATAATATCGATCGATTATTGGTTTTTTAGCCCAAACTTGTTTTAATTCAGTTCGATCGCTACAGGTTGAAGCAACATTTATCTGCTGTTGTAAAGCTTCGATCCTTTCTCTCAAAGCAAGCAAGTTCCCAATTTTATACTCTAAATCTTTTAGTTGAGGCATTGCTGTTTCTAGGCGCTCGATCGAATCTTGAAATGTTGGTTCGATAATTATAGTTTTATTTTTTTGAAAAAAAACAACTTTTTTGCTGACAGTTTTTAATTGTTGTTCATTAAAATTAGAGCGGTAACAATATTCCGCTCGTTTTAATTGCTGTAATTGTTTTTTGAGTAAACTTAGCTCTAAAGGTAACTCTTCTAGATGCTCGTGCATTTTTTGTAGTTTTTCTAGCACGGGAATCCAAAGTTCGATAATAACAATTAGATTGTTGAATTCATTGTGTAAAATTGTTTTGTTGAACTCATTCATTGTTTCATTTTTAAAACCTGGTTTGTAACTCGTCTAGTTATTACAAGAATATCTGAAGAGTATCTAGAACGAACAAACCCGATCGATTCTATTTAATTAAACAATTTTTTTTCTGGGAAAAAAGCTAGCGCTATTTCGGTCTAATTTTTTTTGACATTTAACACTTGCTTCATGTAGATCTTAGATCTATTTTTTTTCTTCATGAATTAAATATTTGTATTTTCGATCTGACCGATTCGATCGAATCCCTTTTATAGCGCCAACTTTCTTGACAGTAATCACCTTCAAATCAATGTTTTTACCTTAATTAATTAATACGAGAACGAGTTATTTGTTGCCAAATAAAAACGGCAATAATTGCACCAAGAACGGCTAATGCTATTCCAGGTATACTAAGCGATGCTGCTGTCAGCGAAAAACTTCCCGTCTCAAAAAATACAGCTAAAGTTCCACCAATTAAAGCACCAATTATTCCTAATACAATAGTTCCTAAAATTCCTCCTCCTTGAGAACCCGGATAAATAGCCTTAGCAATCGCTCCAGCAATCAATCCTAAAACAATCCAAGCAATAATATTCATATTTTAAAATTTTCCTAACTTTTACGATCCTAAATAAAAATTAGATCGGTTATAAAAACTTTGCATATATCGAAAGGTATAAAAAAAAAATTAAAATCGAGCGCTCGAAATAAGTCTGTGTGACATATTTTTCTGTCATTAGAAATAACATGTTATTTCTAATGACAGACTTAAAATTAAAGCAAAATCTTTATTAACATCAAATTTTCAGCAAAATAATCGCTCGATTCAAAACTTAACTACAGATAGAGTCAACGATCGCTTTTTTTGAAGTAATCTTTATTTAGCAAAAGTTAATTTACTAAGTTGCCAAAATATGCACACAACAATTAGTGAATTTTTAAAGTAACTTTCCTAATTAACTTTTCCTAGACATCAATTGTTTGAAAAAGGAAATTGTTTATGAATAAACAAATGGTTTGGTTGCCACTAAAAGAAAAAAATGAAATCGTAGCATTGCATTTGCGTACCGCTGCCCACGAAGGGTGGAAACCATATACATCTTTCCCAGAATATTCCGTTCCAGATCACCCCATTCCTGGTGGCTCAAAAGGATACGCAACATATCAAAAACTAAGAACTCAAGGCTGGGATTTAATCTCAACACCACGACGTAACACTTATTAACTCAAACAGTTAACTGGCAGGAGTCGTGAAAAAACCCAATTTTCACTCTATCGCTATGGAAATATTCGAAAAAAATAAAGAATTTCTTCGCGGCATCCTCGCTGTCTCGATGGTGCTTGCAGGTTTGCTACATTTTATTGTTCCCGAACCCTTTGTCACCATTGTTCCCGATTTCCTGCCATATCCTCTGGCGTTAGTATGCGCGAGTGGCTTTTTTGAAATTTTATTGGGAATTGGATTGTTAATTCCTCGTTTTAGTACATTGTCTGCTTGGGGATTAATCGCGCTATTTATTGCCGTTTATCCAGCCAATCTTTACATGGCTATCAATCAAATTCGATTTGCTGGCATTCCAGATTCACCTTGGTTTCAAGCAATTAGATTACCTTTTCAATTCGTACTAATGGCTTGGGCTTGGTGGTATACAAAAAGAGAGAATAGGGAACAAGTAATAACTAATAAGTAATAAGTTAATTAGTTTAAAAAGGAATAAAGTTTATGGTACCGCTAAGAGATGATAATCCCAGTCAAATTACTCCCTATGTAACCTATGGATTAATTGTTGTTAATGTTTTAGCTTTTCTTTACGAATTAACTTTAAATCCACTTCAGATCGATGGCTTTACTCATCTATTTGCCGTAGTTCCTAGAGAATTAACGGCTAGTTTTAACGGTATTGATGTCGGTCAACCAATACCAGAACCTCTAACTTTAATAACCTCCCAATTTTTACATGCGGGGTTTGTTCATGTTGGTTTTAATATGTTGTTTCTGTGGATATTTGGCAACAACATTGAAGAAGAACTAGGTAGATTTAAATATTTATTTTTTTATTTAACCTGTGGAGTTTTGGCGGCATTAACTCAATGGTATTTTGCTATGGACTCGGCAATTCCTTCCCTGGGTGCTAGTGGCGCGATCGCGGGTGTAATGGGAGCATATATTCTCAAATTTCCCTCAACTAGAATTGTTACCTTTATTCCACTTGGTTTGTTTTTTACAACAGTAAGAATTCCAGCCATCTTTTTTCTGGGCTTTTGGTTTTTACAACAAGCTTTTAACAGTTTTGCTACTCTCAACATGCAAGCACACGTAGGTATGGAAGGCGGTGGCGTTGCTTATTGGGCGCATGCTGGTGGATTTGTTTTCGGAGCAATTCTCGGTGCTTTATTAGGTTTGTTAAGCGATCGCACAGATCCATACACTGAAAACTCTTAAAGATACAATTTCGTCCGACAAATTATTTAAAGAGGGGAAATTATAATATTGCCCCTCTGTTCGATCGCGCCTGTCATAAAACTGGTAGTCTAAAAAATAAATATTGAAAGTTACTTGATTGGTTTCCTAATTTTTAGAAAATGAATTATCTGATTGCCGTATTATCCGATCGCATCCAGGCAGAAGAAGCTTATACAGCGCTAGAAAAAGCTGGCATTCCTCAAAAACAAATTGCCATTTTGGGAAAAGGTTATAAATCCGCCGACGAGTTTGGTTTGATAGACCCTTCTCAACAAGCCAAAAAACAAGCGATCTTTATGGCATATTGGCTAGTTCCTTTCGGTTTTGCGGCTGGTTACGCTTTTGATTTGATTACGGGATTGGATACTTTTAGTTGGGCGGGAGAACCAGGCAATCATATTATTGGTGGTATACTTGGTGCGTTCGGCGGAGCTTGTGGTAGTATTTTCGTGGGTGGTGGTGTCGGTCTTTCTAGTAGTGGTGGCGATGCTCTACCATACCGCAACCGACTCAGCCAAGGAAAATATTTATTGGTCGTTCAAGGTTCCGAAATTCTCAAAAACCAAGCCACAAATATTTTACGTCAATTCAATCCAGAAAATCTTCAAGGTTACGCCACTATCGGGGAGTAAGTCAAAAGTCAAAAGTCAAAAGTTAAAAGTTAAAAGTTAAAAGTATTTATTTCTTCCCTAGTCTCTAAGCCCTAGCCCCTAGCCCCTAGTTCATACATGCTGCCCAAAGAAGAATTATTAAAAGGAATTGAGAATCGAGACGAAATTTCTCGCATCGTTGACAAAGCCGATCGAGCAATTAAAACTTGGGAAGTTGTGGCGACAGACTTTTTTTCACCACCAGTATTAATCGAAGCACAACAACTTTTTCAAAATTTAACCGAAGTAATAATTTTGACTTGGGGTGGTTATCCTCAAGCAGAAAGACAAAGAGTTGGTATAGCTCGATCGGATTTGCCGCTCGAGCGATTGGACTCCGTCCAGGCTTCGCGATCGCAAGTTGAAGTCGTCGCTTTAGATATTTCTGGTAATTTTCTCTTCGATCCCGCTAGCCATCGCGATTTTTTGGGTGCAATTTTGGGAACGGGTATTGTTAGAGAAAAAGTTGGCGATATTCTCGTCCTTGGCGAACGAGGCGCACAGGTATTAGTACTCCCCGAAATGGTGGAGTTTTTAGAAATCTCACTAACACAGGTGCGATCCGTACCTGTAAAAGTGCAGCGCATCGAATTAAGCGACCTCAAAGTACGCGCGCCACAAAAGCAAGAGATAACTACTGTTGAAGCTTCGATGCGTTTGGATGCGATCGCCTCGGCTGGTTTTGGTATGTCTCGCAGTAAAATGGCAGATGCTATTTCTGCTGGCGATGTCAGAGTTAATTGGAAAGATATTAAGCAATCGAGTTACACGGTTAAACCTGGCGATCTGATTGCGGTTTCAGGTAAAGGAAGAATCGAAGTTGGAGAAGTTGCAGTTACAAAAAAACAACGCTATCGAGTACAGTTGACGAGATTTAAATAATTTTTCTCGCAGTGACGATCCCTTGTCTCGATCGCGCCTCGATCTTGTATAAGTAAAAATTTAATTTAATTCACATTTAGTTTTGAAATTTCAATCGATTGCATCGAGTTACACAACTTAATACGTGTAAAAAACTATAAATTAGTAACGAAAAAAGTGGATTTCACGTTATTATAAAAATGAGCTTCCAAGGGGTTCGTGTGTCTAAAATTCGATCGTTGTCCGAAACCCTTAATCTACCGTCGCAAAATCGAGCTTATTGACACGTTTATTGAGAATTACAAAATTCCGACTAACAAATTAGATCGATGCTTGTAAAGCGATTGTAAAAAGTATTTGACAAAAAAACATTAATTACAAATTTTGCCATCGGTAATTATGTCTGTTCGGGCAGAATTTCAAACGTTAAAAATTTGTTGCGAAATATGTATACTCTAGTTCATAATTTCACAGATATTCTCAGATCGTGCTAATTTCAATAACAGCTAAAAACAGACAGGAGTAAGCTCTTGCATTCCTTTTCCACACAACCAACCAACAACGAAGTTTTTCGCGAAGATATTAGCGAATACGTCGCTCAATTACAACTGCACATGGCTTTACACGCTCGCCATCTAGTTCCCAATTTAAGTCAAGCTAACGATAGTAGAGAACAGTTACTACAAGAGACTCAGGCTAACATTGAAAAATTAGTATCTCGTCAGTGTTGCAAGTAGCAACAATTTAGTTTTTTAAACATATCAAGAAAAGAAAAAACGATCCCCTTTTGAGAAATAGCGATCGAGTTAAACCCATAGAGATCGTCTTGGGTTTTTAAGCGATCGTATTTCTAAATTATAGTAAGTAATCGATACAGACTTGGCTTTGTTTACTTATCGATCGATCCACTTCAAAAATTAATTTGACAATTAATTTTTAACTAAATGTCGGGCAGAATTCCCCATCCTTCTGTAAGGTGCGATCGGGAATGCCCGACCAATAAACAAACCGCGAAGCATCTTTATTCTTTCCCCCCTGATTACGATCGTCTCGATCGGTATCGACTCAGGTAATATAATCATTAAAACACAGATGGCAATTAGACGATACACATTTCGACTATACCCAAACAAAACTCAAGAACTCGTTCTGTTTGATGCTCGTCGTCTTCATGCTTATCTTTTTAATGCCTGTATCGCTCATCGTCGTTTCGAGTGGAAAAAGAACAAAAAAACTGTCGATTATTTTCAACAGCAAAACTGTTTACCTGCTTTCAAAAAGGAATGGATAGAGTTTGCTCATCTTCATTCCCAAACATTGCAGTCAACAGTAAAAAAAGTAGACCTAGCCTACAATTCTTTCTTCAAAGGGTTGCGAGGCTTGCCTAAATTCAAATCCATATATAATTATTCTGGCTGGACATATAGTTCTAAGTCTGGATGGAAGGCTAGTACTTCAGGATTGCATGGTTTAGTTACTCTTAATGATTTGGGTATAACTCTAAAAATGAGAGGGCAAGCCAAGTCTTGGGGAATTCCAACCACACTAACTATTGTTTATAAGCCTAGTAAAAGACAGTGGTTTGCTAGTTTTACCTGTGATGTGGCGATCGAAAGACATAGCAAGTTTGGCTCGTTATCCGACTTAAAATACGAATCAATAGTTGCTTTTGACCTAGGCACTGCTACGGCTATTACTTGTTTCAATGGCAAGGAATTTGAAGAGATATCAAACCCTCGATTCACGGCTGTTGCTGAAAAAAAGGTCAAAAATGAGTCTAAACAACTAAGAAGAAAACGCGCCCCCAACCGAAAAAAAGGTATCAAAGCCTCAAATCGTTGGAAGAAAGTACGAAAAAAAATCTCAAAACTACAGCGCAAAATAGCCAACCAGCGTTTAGATTGGCAGCATAAAGTTACATCAGATATAGCTAGTCGTTATGACATCGGTGTAACTGAAAAGCTCAATACCAAAGGTTTGACTCGCAAGGCAAAGAAAAGCAGTAAAAGAAAGAAACAGAAAGCAGGACTAAACAAATCCATACTTTCTGTCGGTTTTGCTACTCTCAACCAAATGGTCGCTTACAAAATTGAAGCTAAAGGCGGCTTGTTGTTAGAGCTAAACACTCGCACAGTTAAACCATCTCAACGATGTCCTCAATGTGGCACAGTGCATAAAGACTGGGCTAACTTGTCAAACCGCTATCATATTTGCAATAGCTGTAACTTTGAAATCGAACGTGACCGAGGTTCTGTCCTTGTTATGTATAACGTTGCTACACTTCAGCAACAGGGATGTGGGACGCATCTCTTAGACAGTGGATGTCTAAGCTCTACTTCTTTGACCGATAAGCGTAAGCATACTGGCTCGATGAAGCAACTTGGACAGATGAAACGTCAAAAATTCCAATGTGCTACGCGGGGTTTGGAAACCCCAACTTCAGCGTAGCAAGTTGGGGTAGTTCATCTCGTAATAACTCGTTCGTAATGCTCCGACAAACTCTGCCAAGTATATTCTTTTTCAATTAGCGATCGCCCCTGGAGAGATAAATTTTCTCTCAATTGTGCGTCTTCAAACAAACGAGTAATTGCTCGAACAAACTCCTTAACCGTATTAGCGCGCAAGGCACAGACAGGATCGCCGAGATCGATTCCTTCCAAACCGCGATCGCTGCCAACTACTGGTACACCTGCGGCTAGATATTCTAAGGTTTTAATCTTCATACCAAAACCAGTTCGCAAAGGCGCTACAGCTACTGTTGATTTGTGTAAGTATTCCGCGATCGAAGGGACTCTTCCCGTTACAGTAATGGCAGGATTTTTTTTTGTAAGTTCTTGCACTTCTGATGCTGGTTTCGAACCCACTAAAGTTAACTTAATATCGGGATATTTTTGTTGCAAAATTGGTAAGATTTCCAAGCTAAAAAAACAAGCCGCATCAATGTTAACGAAATAATCCAAACCGCCAACAAAAACTAAATTATGTCCGTTTGGATCGCTACTTCGATAGGGAAAAGTTTCTAAATCTACCCCATTAGCAATGACTGTTACCCTAGCATTAGGGGCAAACACTTGCATTTGTTCTTCGTCTTCGTCAGTAGTGACGACAACATGAGAAAATTTTCTAAGACTACGCTGTTCGTAACGACGTAGCAGGGGAAGATAAAAGCGATCGCGCAATTCATTTTCACTCGTTCTTGTTTCTAATTGATTGCGACAAGTACGATAAATCGAACTATGAACGTTAATAATGGTTTTTAATTGTTTTTGCCACTGCGGACGCACATAAATTTCATTAACGCTATGTTCGCAAGTAATCGCGTCAAACTTTCCAGCCTTGAGGGCTTCATCGATCCAATTTTGAATTTCTTCAGAATAAAGATACAAAACATTTGGTGGAATTCCTTGCAACCAAAATTGACCCAAACGCTTTAGCTTATCGCCCATGCCTCCTGCATTTCGTGTCGGACGAGGAAAAATTACCAACTCAGCTACCGATCGCCGCAATTTTTCTACTTCCTCATTACTTACATCGTCCGATCGTTGAGTAATCAAAGTAATTTGATGATTTTCGGCGAGTGGTTTGAGTAAATTAAAAGTTCGATTGTGCGTACCTCCCTTTGTTGGTGGATAAGGAAAGGTAGAAGAGAGCATCAAAATTTTCATTGAATTTAAAAATAAGTATGTAACTTAATTGATTTAATGTTCTACTTTTAATGTTCCCCAAATCGCGATCGAGTTTTATCAAACGCAATCGATAACTTTATTGCCAATCAATCTGAGAAAGCGATTGCCAAAATGCTGAACTTCTAGAAAATTAGCTTGTTCTGACGCACTTTTATAAACTCGGAATGTTTTCATAATTCCTAAAGTAGCAGCACTTTCTAAAGCGCTTACAAAACTGGTATCGCGATCGAGAAAATAAGACTGTTCTACCCAATGTTGCATTTGATAAGCATTGAGAAAATAACATCCTGCATGAGGATTGAGGGTTCTTTGAAAAGTAACTGGCATCCCCATAATTTCACCTTTGAGTAAAGGACGTTCTCGCACGTTTTGAAAAGGTGCGGTGATTTTGGGAGCTAATTCACCATCAATATAAGCTTTGCAGACTGAATTTTGACTCGAAATTTCGTAGCGGTTGGGCTGAAGCAAACACAAATTTCCTGTTTGTTGCGTAAACCAATTTAATTTGACAAAAAACCAAGGATCGTGAAGGATGATATCGTCTTCGAGAAAACAATAATAATCGTATTTACCGAGACGATCGCGCATAACTGCCTGACATTCAAAACCTAAAAGCAATGGTTCTGCTTTAGTAGAATGATGCTGGTAAAAATGTTTCGGTAGAGGAAGCAGATCTAGCAAATGATAATTTTTGGTCGTGCAAACGATTAGATCGATTTCGCTGGTTCGATCCTGATTGGCTGATAGAGCTAAATGCCGATGGTGGTCGATAACTCGTTGAGATTTGCCAAATAACTGATGCAAAGCAGCAATACTTGTTGTCAGTGCGATTAAGCGAGGTTTGGGATTTTTTCTCTCGGATGCGTGCCGACCATCGGCATTGGAATCAAAAAAGTGGGCGATCGTCAAAAGAATTCGCATTAGATCGATAATTTAGGCAAAAAACAATTTTTCTAATTAATAACGAAATCGCCCTCAAGACTGCTATAGCAATAATTTTCAATCATTTTCAGCGACAATTATGTCCGTGTAACTTAAAGCTGGAATTCCCAGTAAAGTAACAAATTGACCGCCCGATCCCAAACCCGATTCTAAACCATTTTGATTGTAAAATAAATTTCCCGACCCCGTGCTGTAAACGATCGCAGCACTACTCAATCCTTCAATTGCAGCCGCGTCATTCGATACATTAGCAAAAGTTGCAGGATTGATTCCATCAGTTAGAGAAAAAGTGTCTTTCGTCAAAACAATTTTGTCTATTCCTGGCTGAAAATCAGTAATAGTAGTAACACCGAAATTACTGTTATTAAAAGGTGCGCGAACATTTGTTGTAAAGGCAAATCGATCGGCGCCACTTCCTCCCGTCAAGGTGTCATTATTGACAGATCCACCATCGCCACGATCTCTTACCTCAAGAAAGTCATCCCCTCCTTCTCCGTTAACGAGATCGCTACTCTCAAAACCAGAAGCAAAGACGGAATCATTGCCTTCTCCGGCAAAAACAGTATCGTTTCCAGAACCAAATAAAAATATGCGATCGTTACCACTACCACCAAAGAGAATGTCATTACCATCCGATGTAGTCATAAAGTCATCGCCATTTTCTCCATAGAGAGAATCATCACCTTCTATGCCAAAAAGCGAATCATTTCCGCTACCACCGAAGAGAAGATCGTTACCAGTACCTCCATAAAGTTGGTCGATACCATTGTTGCCAAAAAGGAAATCGTTGCCGTCATTGCCATAAACAGAGTCATCACCATTCAAACCAAAAATACGATCGTTTCCTCCCAAACCCTCTAGACTGTCAGTTTCTTGAGTGCCAAAGAGGTTATCGTCATTGTTAGTCCCAGTAATATTAGCCATTTCTGTCGTCTTCCGATTGCTGATTGCTTGTTTAGATCGCCATCGATCTTGAATAACTCGAACAATTTTATTTAAATTTTTTTGATGTTTTTTCCATTTAAAAGCTTTTCTACAGCTAGTTTCGAAACATCAATCATTCAAAATTATTCACTCAAATAACTCAGCAACTGCAATTGAAATTTATGCACGGCGTAATTAATCTTTATTAATTGCTTATTTAATAGGCTTCAACCATCATTTTGACAACATCGTGCATTTTATACTTCGCAAACCAACCCAGTTTTTGCTTCGCTTTAACTGGATTTCCCCGACTGACGGCTAACTCAGTCGGACGTAACAAACTGCTGTCGGTAACAACATGGTCTTGCCAATTTAAACCAACACAACTAAAAGCTTCAATAACCAATTCTTGTAGAGAATGAGTTTCTCCTGTAGCGATCGTAAAATCTTCTGGTTCGTCTTGTTGTAACATTAAATGCATCGCTTCTACATATTCTGGTGCCCAACCCCAGTCTCGTTGTACGGAAATATTCCCCAGGTGTAATTTTTCTTTATTGCCTCTGGCGATGCGACAAGCACCACCGACAATTTTTTGCGTTACAAATCGTTCTGGTCTTAGAGGCGAATCGTGATTGAATAAAATACCAGAACAAGCAAAAATACCATAAGCTTCGCGATAGTTAGCAACTTCCCAAAAAGCGGTTGCTTTTGCTACTGCATAAGGACTTCTAGGACGAAAAGGCGTATCCTCATCAGCAGCGCGATCGCCGATATCGCCATAACATTCGCTCGAACCAGCATTGTACATCTTAATCGGCTTGCCAATAAAACGGATCGCTTCTAATAGATTCAAAGTTCCCGTGGCAATACTTTCTAGTGTTTCTACTGGTTGCTCGAAGGAAAGACCGACAGAACTTTGTCCCGCCAAATTATAAATTTCATCTGGTTCGATTTTTCTTAAAACTTGTAGGACGCTACGAAAATCATTTAAAGCTAAAGATTCTAATTTAACTTGTTCGCGAATACCCAAACGCAATAAATTGCGAAAAGGAGAGACTTGGGCATCTCTCGACGTACCGCAAACAAAATAGCCTTTTTCTAAGAGAAGTTTTGCCAAATATGCACCATCTTGACCCGAAACCCCACAAATTAGTGCTTTTTTCATAAACTTTTATCGATGGTTCATTGTTCGCGATGCTTTTTTGACGGTCTTAACATTGTCTCGATCGCTGTACTAAGATAGCCGATTTGACCGTAAGCATAAGCAAAATTATCGAAGCGTAACGCAGGATTATTGATAAATTTTAAGGATTTATATAAACCCCGTATTAATCTTTCCATACCGCAACTAAATTGACCCAAACCAGTCCTACCTGAAATTTCATCTCGATAGCATTCACTAATTCCCTGCCACCAACTGCGCCGCAGAAACCAAATCGGTTTGAGGCGTTCGAGTGAAACGTTATGGGCGGCTAAAGCATCGGGAAGATAGGCTACTTGCCAACCTTGTTCGATCGCTAATTCGGTTACATACAATTCTTCGTTGGAGAGCAAATTTTTGCCAATTCGTCCCAAGTTGGGATCGAAGCCACCAATCCGATCGAAAAAGGTGCGTCGAATTGAATAATTTAACCCTCTAGGAGTTAAACCAGGTCGATCGATATAGACAACTTGACTACCGAGATCGTAAGCACCCAAACCTCCTGCCATCTCTTCTGAAAGCCAATTGGGGGCTTTAACACCTTCAGGAAAAAGCAAATTTACTTTTCCACCCGCTACAGCTAGCTTGTCATTATCTCGGTAGGCATTTGCCAAAACTTTCAACCATTGCGGACTTGCTACAGCATCGTCATCGAGATAGGCAATAATGGGGGCGGTAGTTTCTTGTGCGCCTCGATTGCGAGCGATCGATAAACCTAAATTTGATTCGTAAACGTATTTAAGTAGTGGATGAGGTAAGCGCGACTCGACTACTTCGCGGGTGCGATCGCTCGAAGCATTATCGACGATAACTATTTCGTAATTGTCGCAATCTTGTGCGAGCAAACTATCAATAGCAGCGCCTAAATAATTATCTCGATTGTGAGTACAAATAATCGCAGCTATTTGTGGAACAGACATATAGACAGGGGAAGCGTGATTGGGGATTAAAGAATAAATTTCACTACTAGTTTATTCGTCGATCCCTGAGATTGTCTTCTAATTAAAACCAACAACTTGATTGGAACGATTGGTATTAGCTTATTTTTTGTTTCCCTTGAGTAGCCATCCCAAACCCGAACCAATTATTTCTGTCATCAGTGCGATTAAACGATATACAATTACAGCCGCGATCGCATCAC
Source organism: Xenococcaceae cyanobacterium (assembly GCA_051657945.1). Lineage (GTDB taxonomy): Bacteria > Cyanobacteriota > Cyanobacteriia > Cyanobacteriales > Xenococcaceae > CAZJTL01. The sequence continues at coordinate 22,672 of JBOFLQ010000023.1, forward strand.
TAGAACCGATCGGTCTATCTAATAAAGAAATAGCAGTTGCTTCAAAAACGCCAACTCCGCCAGAAATGGGGGCGACTATTCCCAATGCCCAGGCAAAACTAAAACCTCCGATTACAGGCACGATCGCTTTAAAAGGGATAGAAGTAAATGCTGCTAATGTCAATAAAAAACTGGCGCTACGCAATCCCAAAAACAAAAACTGTCCCGCGATCGAAGGTAGGGGATAATATTGCAGTTGAGGTTTTTTCAATTCTTTTCGATTGAGACGATGTAAAATTTTTTGCGGCACAAATCGTTCGATCGCGTTGGCAAGTATTTCAAAGGCGGCGGGATGCACCAAGACGGCAATAGCGACTACACCAATTAGACATATTCCCCTAAGAGGAGCATCATTAATTAATAAACCCAATCCCAAACCTGCTGCGGAAATATAAACCGATTGCAAAATTACACTAGCTATTCCGGCTTCTGTTGGTACTGCGAATACTTTTCGAGCTGCCCTAAGTCTGCCATAAACTTGCCAAACATCGCCCGGTAGATATTTGGCAATTTCAGTAAACAGAAAAGTTTTCATTGCCCAATGCCAAGGTACTGGATGATTAAAGTTTTTGAGAATTTCTCCCCAAAGAATGCCCGACCAACAGTGAGACAATAAGGAAACGAATAAAGCTAATACTATGTAAAACCAAGATTCTCCTTCGATTTGTAAAGTTCTAACTTCTTGCCAGTTATCAGTAAAAGCTTTACTGACAAAAATAATGGTTGCAATAATTGTTCCCCAGCGTAGCAAAAAGCCTATCTGTTTTAGTTTCATTGTCGATCGTTCATGGTTTATTGTTCATTGTTAATTGTTCATTATTCGATGTAAAGTATTTCCAGTAATAAATTTAATTAGTTCGAGCGATTGATGTGAATAAGTTGAGCTCGAATAATCACTCTCAAAGATTGACTGATGGCGCGATCGCTTTAAATGTCTCTTGGCACGTCTCAAGCAAATATCGCTTTAAGATCGCGACTATAAACTAATTTGACTTAAAAATAAATCTGTCTTTTGAATTATTGTTTTCGTTTGATGCAGATTCGCCACATTTTACTTCTTCAAGTTTTGCTAACATTTCTATTCCATGTCAAAAGCTTTAAGCGATAAAATTACAAGGTAAATAATGCCAAAATTTTTTATTTTTTTTACTCGATCTTGCTTAGATATACGCCATTTCGATCTTACATAAGTAGTCGAACAAAATTAAATTTATTGGTTAATCAAAGCCGCCCTGAAGTGCGGGGCGCAATTACCCAAAAATTTATTTCGGTAAAGCACCAGCCAAATTTTCAAAAGATAAATAGCAGATGCAAGAGGAAAGGATGTCAATGATACACTGCAAAAAGCGTCAACAAACTAAAAATTATGAACAACGAACAATTCTGGCAGGATGTATTAAACTTTGCCAAAGAAATCACCGATCGCATTGGCAGTAAATTAATTAAAGATGTTGGTAAATTAGAAGCGAATTGCAAAGAAGATGGTTCTTTAGTAACCGCAGCAGATAAATGGGCAGATGCAGAAATTAGAGGCGCGATCGCACAGAGTTTTCCCGAACACGGCATTCTTACCGAAGAAACCGAACATATCCTTCCCGATCGCGATTGGTGTTGGGTAGTCGATCCGATCGACGGTACGACTAATTTTACTCGCGGTGTTCCTCTGTGGGGGATTTCTTTAGGTTTATTATATAAAGGTACACCCGTGTTTGGTTTGGTTAGTATTCCACCACTCAACCACACTTTTTATGGTTATTGGTTCGCTGACTCTGGATTAACCGGACCAACTGGTGCATATTTAAATGACGAGCCAATTTATACCAGTAAAGATTCTCCCAGTCACAGCCATCTCTTCAATCTTTGCTCGCGCAGTATCGAAATACTTAAAAATCCATTTCCCTGCAAAATAAGAATGATTGGCGTGGCGAGTTACAATATTCTTCTGGTTGCTTCTGGCGCTGCATTGGGAGGAGTTGAAGCAACGCCAAAGATTTGGGATATTGCGGCTGTCTATGCAATTTTACAAGCTGCTGGGGGTATTTTTGTATCTCTCGAACCAAAACCAGTGTTTCCTCTAAAAGTTGGACGAGATTACGGCGATCGTTCTTTTCCTTGCTTGGCGGTTAGTCAAGCCGAGTTAGTACCAATATTTAAGCCTTTGGTGGAGTTTATTGGTAAAAAAAAGGTAATTACACCGTAAAATGAATAATTTTCAAGGAGAACTAGCAGCATTAAGTGCTGCATTTTTGTGGGCTTGTTCTTCGGTAATTTACACCATTCTCGGACAGAGAATACCACCACTACAATTAAATATTAGCAAAGGAATAATCGCGATCGCCTTCATTTTCGCGACACTGATTTTTTTTGGCGATCGTCTTCCTTCATTAGATCCTCGATCGACTCAACTATTACTTCTTAGCGGTGCGATCGGGATTGGTTTGGGAGATACAGCTTATTTTTCTGCCCTGAATTGCTTGGGTGCCAGACAAACTTTACTAATTGAAACTCTAGCGCCACCGATGACAGCGTTGCTAGCGTTAATTTTATTGGCAGAACAATTATCGCCCTATTCTTGGTGTGGAATTTTTCTGACTGTCTCAGGTGTTGCTTGGGTAATTACCGAACGAAATTCAGATATGAGGAGCGATTCAACAAACAAAAATAAAGGTATTTTTTGGGCTTTGTTGGCAGCGATCGCACAGTCGAGTGGCGTGGTTTTGTCTCGTCAAGCTTTTGCTGTTTCAAATATCAGTCCGTTATGGAGTACTTTGTTGCGCTTGGTAGGTGGAGTGGCGATCGCTGCAATTATTTTGTTATTTCCCCGTCGCGATCGACAAACAAAAGCATCATTATCAACAATTTGGACTCCAAAAGCAGCAGGCGCGATCGTAATTACTGCTTTTGGTAGCACTTATCTTGGTATCCTACTGCAACAAATATCCCTAAAATATGCTCCTGCTGGAGTAGCTCAGACTCTTTCTGCAACAAGTCCTTTATTTATTTTACCTATTGCGGCATTAAGGGGCGATCGAATTAGTTTGAGAACAATTTTTGGTGTCTTAATAGCTATATTGGGAATGGGATTATTATTTATTTTTTCAGAAACATAATTATTTAGTTTTTAGTCGTCTTACACTTTAGTCCTCAGCTTAGATTGAAACTTACTGGATATTAGCCCGATGAGAACGAATTTATTACCTGTAGGCAACATAAAGATCGATCGCTGTGGTTTGATGATTTTAATTATTGAGTGCTTTAAAGAGCGATCGCACTTTATCGATCTCGATGCGATTTACAGCACTTTTTAATTGAATGGACTCAGTTTGAGGTGTAGGGGTTTGGCACTGCCTAGTGGTAGCAACTGTACTGAGAGTAATTCTAATGGGTTTCTCCCCATTCAAAAGTAATCTTACAGTTTCTTTAAAACGATCGAGTATTTATTTGTCTCGTTCTGTCCAATCAATTCTATTTCGGCAAGGATTCGTAATTTGTAACTGAGGTGAGTTGAGATTGAACCAATCGCGATCGCATCTCTAAAGCCAAGCATAAACATCGAGAGCAAGTTTTCTTAACTCAGTTTTCGATAACTTTAGATTTTCTTGCTGTAAATGCAGCCAAATATCTCTTTTTTGCTGCTTAATATCTTCTGGATCGATCGATAGTAATCGTTTCGACATTCCTTATCTAGGTAATGTGTTTCTTAAGAGTTTAAACGGACTTAGGTTATCAGATAGAAAATAAATTCTCTGTTGATAAGTCGATCTCGAGTTTTTTAAGTTCTTGATTCATCCAATCTATTGCTTTTTCTTCGTTTTCTTCGATCGCTTTTTCTACTCCAGTTTTAGCAATCTCTAATAGTTGTTTCGATCGTTCTTTTAATTCAAATGAAGATTTAATTTTTTGAACAATTTCTCTCTGTTTTGATAAAGGCATAATAGGAATTGAAATATCGGCTAAATCATCTTGAGAAATACTGTAATAAGCTACACCATGAACTCTACGCTCAACTTGTAGATATCCAAACTTAGAGTTTAAAAACAGACTTATATATTCAGGAAGAATCATTGTATTTGATTTTGAAGTAAGTCTGACTAACATAATTTCACTGCTGATAATTGCATTCAAACTTTGTTCATCAACTACAGCAGAATTACCAAAACTTCCTTTACGAGTAAATAAAATATCTCCAACTTGCAATTTAATGGGTTTGTTTACATCAGCAATTGTAATTAAAACTTTGGCAGCATCTTCAACATTAATTGTTCCTTGCTTGATATCTCCAACACGAATATAAGGTGTTCCCACATCTATAAAATCTCGATAATCAAAACCATTTTGAATAGGGTGAATAAGATCGCCTAATTTTTGTATTATCAATCCACTTTCTTCGATAGCTTTTTCTGCTTGTTCATATTTTGGTTGATAATGTTCGGCATCAAGTCTTGCGCTTTTTCCAAAAGATTCAGTAAAACTCTTAATTGCAATATTTTCATCTGTCGGTTGCCAATCTTGTAAACCAAGTTCTGATAATAGTAATTCTTCAGCCTGTTGATAAATATAAATTGCCTCTAGTCTATCTTGATGAGCTTGTTCAAAAATTTGTTTAAGTTTTACTTGGAATTTTACATCTAAGAGTGGAATTTTAACTGCTGCTAATTCTTGAGCATTAACATTAGATTGATTTATTGAAATTCTAGCTCGTCTTTTTACATCCCAAACTCCTAAACTAGAATTTAGAAATGTAACTAAGTATTCAGGCAAAATCTTGTTTTCATCAGTTCTTACTCTTATTAAATATGATGCAAATACTAAATCTTCATTCGAGAATTTTTTAAATAATCCTGTTCTACCAACAAATTCAAAAGAATTAGTTCTATTAAACAAAATATCTCTATCTTCAAGTTTAAAAGCTTTTATTTCTTCAGGAGTAATATTTGCAAACTTTGAAACTTCTGTATCACAAAGCATATTGTGAATCTCGTTCATCCTATAAATTTTCGTACCATCACCATCTTCATTCATTTCCATTGATATTCCATACTGACTAAGAGTTAAAGTTTCTTCAACATTAACGTAATGGTAGTTTGGATTTTGAACAGGTGGTTTTCGATGAAATTCACTATCAATTCTAAAGTCTTTATTTTCTAAAGTTTTACTGAATAAAACTTCAATTATTTCTAGCCCATCCATCAAACGCTGATACTTTTCAACATCAAACGCTTTCATAGATGGGCTTGATTTAAAAAAACTTAGTTTCTCCTTTTTGGCAAACTCAATAAACGCTTCAGCGATACCATCTTCTGTCATGCCATCGTGATTATAAAGATCGTGATCCACAATCAAATGATCGTGAGGATCGAGTAAAAATTCCGATCCCCCCATGCCCCCCTTATTAAGGGGGGTGTCGTTAGACGGGGGGATTCGTCGATAAATCTTTTCTCCAGAGTTATCTTTCCCCGATCTCCTCATCGTGGCAAAGAAGATATTATAATCATCCTGACGCGGACAAAGTGCGCCTAATTTGGGGTCGTTATTCCATTTTTGGACAAACAATACTGAAGTTTTTGTACCTGTATGGGGCTTAAATGTATTGCCGTGCAATCCTACCACAGCTAAAATACGACAGCGTTCTGATATATAGTCTCGTATAGTTTTATCAGAAGAATTATTGAATCTTCCTTGGGGTAAAACGATCGCCATTCTTCCCCCAGGTTTCAAAAAATCTAGATTGCGTTCGATAAATAAAATATCTCGTCCTAGTTTATTTTCCCATTTGCCATTTGGTTTTTTCCCCAAATCATAACGGGCGATAATACGACTTTCTTTTATATCTCCAGCAAAAGGAGGATTCGCCATCAAGACATCAAATTGGAATTCACGATAATCCTTGCTTCCTTTAGGTTGTCGCTTTCTCAGACGCTTAAAACCTTCAAAATAAATATCTTGCCAAAATTTATCATTAGTAACTTCATCCCAAAGTTCGTAATCTAATGTATTGAGATGCAGCACATTTGTTTGTCCATCACCTGCAATTAGATTTAAAGTTCTTGCCACTCTTACTGCTTTTTCATCAAAGTCGATCGCAAAAACTTTATCTGTTACATATTCCTCGCAACGCGGGGGTTTATTCTCTACGGAAAACAGATGACTGGCTTCAATTCCTTCATCCTCTAAAATCTGTTTCCAGACATAAAATATAGTATGAACGGGAAATCCAGATGAACCTGCTGCGGTGTCGATCGTGTATTCATCCTCTTGAGGATTAAGCATTTTGACACACATATCAATTACATAGCGCGGCGTGAAATACTGACCTTTTTCACCTTTACTACTTTGGTTGATTAGGTATTCAAAGGCTTCATCTACAACATCAAGGTTTGAATTAAACAGCTTGACATCTTCTAGGGAAGAAACACAAACAGCTAAGTGTGAAGGAGTTAGAGTAACTTTAGAATCTTCGCTAAACACTCCTTCCCATTTTTGTTTGGCTTTATCAAAAAGACTTTGAATTTTATTTTTTAGTGCGCCTTCAGTTTGTCCTGTGTTGCGAAATTCTAACTGACGGTTTTTTCGGCGATTTCCTTGACCAGAATACCATTCATCATAGAGTTTGGTAAAAATTAGCTTAAATATTTCTTCAAAAACATCTACCCCTGCATTAGCTAAAACCTCGTCTTCCATCTCTTCAATGAGAGTTTTAAGAGATTTACGTTGTTCTTTTAACTTGTCATGGGCGATTAAATCTTCTAAAGTAAATTTCTCATCTAAAATATCTGCCAATGTTTGATACACATTGGGAAGATCGGAAATATCATTAAAATAGTTAGGGTCTTTGCGTTGGTAATAAGATATTTGATCGCCATTCGTCCAAACACCGATCGAAGCACCTGTTGCATTGCAGTACGATCGAAGCTGATTTTTACCATCTTTTAGGTTTGGTTTTTTAACTTCGATGATGATGTAGGGAACGGTAGGGCGATCGCGATCGAGAATTATAATATCAGCCCGTTTTACTTCTCGACCAAAATTCACCCCATATTCAACAGCTAAACGACTTACTGGATATTGATAGCGTTCTAGTAATACTTTTAGATAAAGCTGTCTGATAACTTCTTCTGGCTTAAGCAGAATATCTTTCTTACGAACTAGACAATTGATATAAGGCGTTTCCCCTTTTTTCGTTTGTTTGAGGATAATGGATTCTTCCAGCCAATTTACTTCTTCTTGTTTAAACTGAGACAACTTGTAACTAGAATCCTTAAGAATATCCGCTAAGTTCATAGATTTAGATTTTAGTGGCGCTTATACATTCTCAAACAAGTTAGTCAATAAATACTTTTTTAGAAGATTCAATTATCTAAGTTCATTACCGAAAATAAAATATTTGAATCTAGTACGAGTAGTTAAAGAGCTTGAATAAGTGTATATAGAATGTGATAAGCAGGTTCATAGACTTTGTTTGTATCATTATCTGGAATTATTTCACCATGAAATAAAACATTTCTTAAGCTGTATAAAATCTCAATAATACCTTTACAAAGCTTATTTGTATCGTTAATAAAATAAATACTCCCCATCTTAATACAATTTTCTGGTTCGTTACTTAACAGATTGATTGACTTAGATGGATTAATTTCTTCATAGCAAGCTTTAAGATTGCTTTGTTGTGGTTGAGATAATCTTAAAAAATTACAGTTAGATGTTAACTCAATCAAATCAAAGCCATGAGATTGAATATGATAAAATTTATTATTCCCATCACTTTTAACAATATAAATATCTATTTCTTTTGAAGGTCTATTTTTAATTTCTCTTTCAACCTTATAAGTTAAGGTATTTTTTTCAAAAGAATTTTGTCTAATAGTGTTTTTCTCAATTACAATTTCTTCAAAAGTTATGCGTTTATTCTTGTTAAAAATATGTTTGCGTTCTAGTTCCAAATAAAGCTCTGAAATACTCGCTCTAAAAAAGATACCATCGTTACTTCTATCATTTAAAAGACTAATAAGTTTGTTTCGGAAGTTATTAGGATGAGATTTGATTTCGTCTATTGCTTCTCGATCGGTTTTGAGATTTGGGTAGTAATTTTTGTACCAAGCATTGAAAGGAATCCAAGCTTTTATAAACTGTGTGAAATAATCAATCGAAGCAAGAGATTTCCATTTTTCAGAATTTTCCGTATATAAACTAGTCATATTTTACATTTATATAGCAATCTTCTATAAATTTTAATCTGTTCTCTCAGTTATTATTCGATAGATATATCGCACAAACTCGAACATTTATGCAGCTAGTTTACTCTAAAAAAATAGCAATGTCATTATTGAAAAATCTTCAGTCTTTTTGTTTTGCTTAAGCTAAATCTTGCTCGATTAACTTACTAATATATGTCGAATAATCGAATGTTTGCGTTTCCAAATAACTATCTAATTTTTCTTTCAATTGTGGAGAACATGATATTTTGAATCTAATATAATTATTTTGTCGAGGGTGGGAGTTAAATCTCTCCCTGTGTCCCCTCGACTTTCATTTTTTATTTGAGATAAAGGTGTTCGACAAAATCGGCTACACCAAAAACAATACACTATAACTATTACTCAACAGTGACACTTTTCGCGAGATTTCTTGGTTGATCGACATCTAAACCTCTTCTCGCCGCAATGTAATAAGATAGCAATTGCAAAGGAATTACTGACAAAATCGGTGAAAGTAACTCGTCTACTTCAGGCACAATTAATACATCATCAAAAGTTGCTTCTGCACCATTACCATCAACCGAGGTCACTCCAATAATTCGGGCATCTCTGGCTTTTGCTTCTTGAGTGTTAGAAATAACCTTTTCGTAAACGCTACCAGACATCGCGATCGAAACTACAGGAACTTTAGCATCCAATAGCGCGATCGGCCCGTGTTTCATTTCTCCTGCGGGATAACCTTCGGCGTGAATGTAACTGATTTCTTTTAACTTCAATGCACCTTCTAAGGCGATCGGAAAATTAATACCGCGTCCGATGAAGATAAAATCTTTGGTTTCTACAAATTCGTGTGCCAATTCTTCGATTTGTTTTTCGCGATCGCTGATAATTTTTTCGATTTGCAGAGGTATATGTTGCAAACCAGACAGAATCGATTTGATTTTGTCATTGGATAGAAATTTACGACGATAGGCAATATCTAGCGCTAGAAAATAAAAACCCATCAATTGACCGAGAAATGTTTTTGTAGCCGCTACACCAATTTCGATACCTGCTTGAGTGTGAATAATAGCATCGACCAAATGAGAAATAGCACTTTCGGGACGATTGGTAATACCCAACAGTCGCGCTTGGTATTTAGGTTCTAAATCTGTACGTCTTTTTTTCTCTGTTTCTAAAGCAGCTAGAGTATCGGAAGTTTCTCCAGATTGAGTCACGCCAATGGTGAGGGTATTAGCAGTAATTGGTGGTGGCGAATAACGAAACTCGGAGGCGTATTGTACTGTAGTTGGAATGCCTGCTAATTGTTCGAGTAAATATTTACCAATTAAACTAGCGTGCCAACTAGTACCGCAAGCAAGGATTTGTATGTGTTCGAGATTTTCGTAAAGTTGAGGAGGTAAACCGAGTTCGATCGGACTTTGTTGAGAATCCCAGTTATCTTTTAAATAAGCTTCCAAACAAGTACGTACCACTCCAGGTTGCTCGTGAATTTCTTTGAGCATGAAGTGACGGTATCCCTGTTTTTCGACTTGGGTAAGATTCCAATCGAGGGTGCGGGGATATCTTTTGACGCGATCGCCTGCAAAATTATATAATTCTATTCCTAAAGGTGTTAATCTGGCGACCTCGCCATTTTCTAAATTCAGAACGGTGCGAGTATGTTCTACAAGTGCGATCGTATCGGAGGCGCAGAAAAATTCTCCCTGTCCTAAACCTAAAACCAAAGGTGCTTGCTGTCTGGCTACAATAATTTCGTCGGGATAGTCTACACAAACAACAGCGATCGCAAATTGTCCTTCGAGACGATTTACGGTTGTTTGAACTGCTTCTAAAAGAGAACAGCCAGTCAAAGACATGCAGTCTGCAATTAAATTGGGAATTACTTCGGTATCTGTTTGCGATCGAAATTGATAGCCTTTAGTAATAAGTTCTTCGCGAATCTCTAAATAGTTTTCAACAATGCCATTTTGTACTACAGCAATGCGTTCGTCTTTATCCCTGTGAGGATGCGCGTTATGTTCTTCTGGTTTGCCGTGAGTTGCCCAACGAGTATGTCCGATGCCAATTTGAGCGGGATTTACTGCTTGTTCTATTTTTTCGCGGAGATTGTATAATTTTCCTTTAGCTCTGACACAATGCAGTTCTCCTTCTAAAACTGTGGCTATCCCAGCAGAATCATAGCCGCGATATTCCAGTCTTTCTAAACCCGATATTAATATCTCTGTAGCGGCACGAGTGCCAATATAGCCCACAATTCCACACATACGTTCGATCGCTCCTATCTCTTAGCAAACAAACACGATGACTCAATTTTTCAATCGCGCACAAAATTATAGTTTCTTATTTGGGTAGCTAAGTTCCCAAAATATAAAAACTTAAAAGCTTGTTCCCAAAATATCCGATCTCGATCGACATTTTGTCTAAAACAACTTTCTTATAGTAGTCTGAAATTTATTTTGTTTCAGCTAACTTGCCAATCGATCTAGAAATTATCTGATTCTGGTTGCGCGCCTGATGCTCCTGGTTTGTTCAAGAATAAATTTCCAGCGGCATCATTTTGATAGATACATTCAATTTTTGGCGAACCTTCTAGAGTGCCTGTATAACCAAAAGTATTCATTCGGTTTTTGCAATCGTTTACCTGTTGTGAATTAACTAGTTTGCGTTGTTCTAAAATTGTCCAGTTATTTCGACGCATAACGCATCCAGGTAGCATCGTCGGTTGAGTCACATAAACGTTAAAAGGACTCAGGGTAATAAAGACGCGCATGTTAGTTACCATGGCGCTAGCGCCAAATTGTTGACAAACTTCAGGGTTGGGGGCTTGTTCGTCAATTTGCAGTCTAGACTCGATACTAGCTGGGTTGGAAGTCGTGCCAAAATTAAGAGCGATGCCGACGACTATTCCTAAAATAAAAACGCTAGCAATTATGGCGATCGAAGTAGCGTTTAATAAATTGTTGCCCTGTGGCGGTTTAGATTGTTTGGGTCGATCGGGCGGATCGGAACGATCGTAATTATTATAATCGTAATTGCTTCTAGGTTGTGGTCTTCGTTTCATCTGTACTTATAGATAGATCGAAAAATTTGATTGTTTGCCTCTCTTCGATCCTAGTCTAAGCGATCGAGATCCGATCGAACATGCTTGCTTTCAATAAGCAACCAACCAATTACAACTAACAACAAGCCGACAAAAATAAAGCCCAGATCCCAAGCCAGTTCGTTTGTGCCTGGTTTGACGTGATGAATTTTGAGGATGTGATGGTCGATTATTCCTTCCACCACATTAAAAAGTCCTGCCCCCGCCAGCAAAGAACCAATAAAAGTTGAGGTCGATCGAGGAACATCGTCGCGTTTGAGGGCGCGCCAGAGTAAAAAAATTCCCGCGATCGTCATCAACCAATCAAAAGCATGAAATAGTCCATCACCAATAGTGTTTAATTCTAGTCCAGCAACGGTTTTACTGGTTTCGATGCTGGTAAACATGTGATGCCATTGAAGAATTTGATGAAAGATAATACCATCAAAAAATCCTCCCTGACCGATACCGAGGACGATTCCTGCAATAATTAGCGGTTGGCGGTTGAATTTTACTATTTCGATGGATTGCAGATTGTTTGGTTGTGTCATTCCTTTAAGACTTTTGACTGATTGCACTAGATTTCTGTAAATCGAGCAACGACTGCTACAAGTTCGTCTAAATTTATTGGTTTGGCAAGATGTTGCTGATATCCCGCCGCAAGTGCCTGTTGCCGATCGCTTTCACTCGCGTATGCAGTTAGGGCGATCGCGTTAATTTCACCGCCTCTTTCTGGTGGCAGGGTACGGATTTGGCGCATCAGTGCCAAGCCGTCCATTTCTGGCATACCAATATCGCTGATGAGAAGATCTGGCTCGATCCGATCGAGTAAAACCAGTACTTCTTTTGCTGAGGTAGCGGCAGTAACATGTGCTCCATAGATATTGAGTATGAATGTAATTAACTCTAGCGAATCGGCTTCGTCATCGACTACTAAAATTTTTATACCGTTTAAATTTAAAGTTGTTTCTGTGCGATCGGATTCTGAATTGTTTGGTTGTTTTACTTCGGCAACTGGAAGGCTAACAGTAAATGTCGCTCCCATTCCTTCACCAGGACTCTCTACTCGAATCTCACCGCCGTGCAGTTCGACTAACTGTTTGACGATCGCCAAACCGAGTCCGAGTCCTCCAAAGCGTCTAGTAATAGAGCTATCTTCCTGGCAAAAATACTCGAAAACATGGGGAAGAAATTCGGAATTGATTCCTTTACCTGTATCGCTGACGATTAATTCTACTTTTTTACCAAGGCTTCCGCCTTGGAAGGCAGAAGTTCGAGGGCAGAGGGCAGAAGGTTTGATTTGTCCTTCTTCCTTCTCACTTGTGAGGTATGCGCCCCCGCCATAATCTTTAATTTGGCGGTCTTCAATTGCTGGCTCAACTGAATCCCACGGAAATTGCTCCTTCTGCCCTCTGCCTTCGTTCAACGGCTTGTTGCAAACATACTGTAACACTGCCGCCATTGTTGGTAAATTTTATGGCATTAGAAAGCAAATTCCACACTATTTGCTGCAAACGAGTAGCATCGCCTCTGATGGTAAATGCATTAGATGCCAAAACAGTATTTGCTGCAAACGAGTAGCATCGCCTCTGATGGTAAATGCATTAGATGCCAAAACAGTTTTAATTTGAATCGATTTTGCTTCAGCCGCCAAAAATACCGTTTCGATCGCACTGGCAACAATAGTTTCTAAATTTACTTCAGAAATTTGTAAATTGAGCTTACCTTGTAAAATCTGAGATATGTCTAGCAAGTCATCGATTAATTGCGCTTGAAGTTTGGCGTTGCGATAAATTTTCGAGAAAGCATCGCGGTAGTTTGTTTCATCTAGTTTGTTGTTTGATAACATACTCGACCAACCAACGATAGCATTAAGTGGGGTACGAAGCTCGTGAGAAAGCACCGCCAAAAACTCATCTTTGATGCGTGCGACACGCTCTGCTTCAGAGCGAGCAGCACGTTCTGCTTCCAATAAGTTAGCACGCTCCTCAGCTAGCTGGCGCTGTTCGCTGATATTGGTGTTAGTGCCAAACCAAAACACTACTTTTCCTTGCGCGTCTTTCATGGGATTGGCGCGGGTGAGAAACCATCCAAATACGCCATCGGCTCTTTGAATTGGAAATTCCATCTCGAATGGCTCGCCTGTATTAATCGAACTTTGCCACTTCTCCAGCACTTTGGGGAGTTCGTCAGGATCGTGTACCCTTTGCCAGCCCCACCCCTCCATATCTTGAGGCGTTGTTCCCGTATATTCGTACCATCGTCGGTTATACCAAAAAATCCACCCATCTGGATTTGCCATCCATGTAAGTTGGTCGATCGAGTCAGCCATAAGCCGAAAACGCTCTTCCACCTGCTTTTGGTTGGTAATGTCTCTCACTTCAATAATTGTGCCGTTAATCCCTTCTGTATCTCGAATCGGACTGGCAGTATAACTGACATAATAGAAACTACCGTCAGGACGAACGAACACTTCTTCGCCTTGTTCTCGATTATTTTGTGGGAACGCTCGATCGATCGGGCATTCTTCGAGTGGGTAATGACTGCCATCCGGTCGAGTGTGATGAATAATATCGTGAAGCGCTCGACCTCGTACTTGAGCTAGGGTGAATCCCGTCATCGTCTCGGCTGCTGGATTCATAAACACGCACTGCTGGCGATCGTCCATGATAAACAGCGATACTGAGGCATTATCGGTAACTGCTTTAAGTAAACGACGTTGTTCTTGGGCATCGGCTTCCGCTTGTTTGCGATCGCTGATATCGATAACAGAGCCGATGTAGCCGAGAAACCTACCGTTCGACTCAAAACGAGGGGTTGCAGCATCGATACAATAGCGATACTCTCCATCACAACGTCGTAGGCGATATTCCAAACGGAATGCTTCATGACGTTCATTCGCTTCTAAAAAAACCTTTTTTGTGCGATCGCGATCCTCTGGATGGGTGGCATCAAGCCACCCCAAGCCCAAACCAGTTGCGGAACTCTGTCCCGTGAAATCGTACCAGCCTTGATTTAAGTAAGTGCAGTAGCCATTGGCATCGGTAACCCAAATCATTACTGGTGCGCGATCGGTCATGACACGAAAGTGTTGTTCGCTTTGTTTGACCTTTTCTTCAAGCAGTTTGCGATCGCTCACATCCATCGTGATGCCATCAAAACGAATGGGATGACCGTTTCGATCGTAAAAACACTGTCCGATCGCCTTAATCCAGCGCTGTTGTCCATCGGTTGTAGGGATGCGAAAATCGATTTCGTACCTAGTTCGAATGAACTACTCCAATTCGCTACGCTGAAATTGGAGTTTCTGTCGCTTCACTGAGGAAAGTTGCCGCATCGATCCGCAGTGCTTTCGCTCCTTGGTTGATACGGTAGAGCTTCCCTCTCCACGATTAAGGACGTTAGT
>JBOFLQ010000024.1:0-25421 GCA_051657945.1 Xenococcaceae cyanobacterium
TTAGCGTTAAGCTCAGCACCACGATCGACTAGTAATTGCGCTACTTCCAAAGTATTAGCTAAATGTAAAGGTGTTCGGCCAAAACTATCCTTAGTATCGATATCAGCACCGTGCTTTAATAGCAACTTGGTAATTTCTAATGTTCTACTAGTAGATATAGAAGAATGCAAAGGAGTAAAACCCATCGAACCTCTTGCATTTAGATCTGCACCCCTTGCAATTAAAACTTCTGCAAACTCTACGCTTTCGACTTGGTGAAGAGGCGTTAGTTTATTTCGATTTTTAATATTGGGATTAGCACCACGATCGAGCAATAATTGGGCAACTTCTTTATCTAATGTCTTTTTGTGAAGAAGAGTTTCGCCCACGCTAGTTTGAGCGTTAACATTAGCACCATTCTCGATCGAAAGCTCGGCAATCTCTTTGTTATTAGCGAAATGCAGAATAGATGTGCCATAGTTGTTTTGAGCATTAACATTAGCACCTTTGTCAATTAATAGTTTGACAATTTCTTTGTTGTTAGCTCTAGAGTAATGGAGAGGAGTATCACCCCGCCAGTCAGGTTTGTTGACATCAGCCCCATAAGACAGCAGTAATTTAATCAGAGTTAAATTTTCTGTAGATACCGCTCGATGTAGAATGTTATTGCCGCCATCGTCAATATTAGGATTGCCTCCATGAGAGAGAAACTCTTCAGCATTTATTCTTCCTTCCATTATCCCATTGTAGAAAATACGGGTAAAGCCCAAAAACTGTAAAATTGGATATCTAAATGGATAAAAAACGAGCGCTATAACTACCAACAATACGCCTACCTTGGTAAACTCTTTCCAAAGTAATGCATCAAGCGGTAAACTTCCAGCTTCATCAAACATTTTTCCTAAAATTAAACCTTTAGGAAGACTACCAATTGCTCCTAATAGTGTCACCAAAATTATAGAAATAAAAGGCTTATTAATAAAAAAATAAAAAATTAGGTAGGATATAGAGCCGATCGGCAAAGTTAAACCAGTAACTATTGGTATCCATTGATTGATTCGTGATAATGAGTTTTGCAAAATTAAATTTTGACCAAGACCTAACAATAATCCAATTGTAAATAAGCAGATAATTAAAATAATTAAAGCTGTCAATAAATCTCGATCGCTACTATTAGATCCTACTGACAAACCTACAAAGTAAAAATCTTTCAAAAGAAATCCTAAAAGAAAGAAAGAAACTAAACCAATTAGACAAGAACCCACTGTTCCGCCAACTATAGTCAATAAGCCCCATCGATCGGCCCCAGAAATATAAGGACGCAATAATTTCCATTCCACTATTCCTAGTGAAATCCAATAGATGACTATAGTTATTGGGATAAATTTCAAAGACCGTGTAGCTAAAGATCCAGCAATAGTAGCAGCGATCGCAGAACAAAGAGAAGAACCCAGCGTCCACCAGAAAAGAAAAACTGACATATTATTTTTTTGAATCAGGTATTTCTTTATATTCTCATTCGATCTTTTTTGGGATGAATATATCTAAGTTTCCACTTTGCCCTTTGTCACAGTGCGATCGCCTGATTGACTGACAAAAGGCGATCGCTAGGAAGAGAATATTTTCAGCAAGCTGAAGTTTTAAATAATAATAAGAACGATCGCTTCGATTTATACTGTCAAGACCAATTAGGTCATTATAATTTGGGAATAGCATTAATTAGAGAAAATCGATCGCAAAAAGCATTTATTGCTCTTCAAAAAGCACTTGCATTACATAGTACATGGTGGAATAAACCTCTTTATCGACGAATACAAAAGGCAATTCAAAACTTACAACTTTAGGTGTCATTTTTTTATAACTCTACCAATAAAATTTACTAAAAATTTTAGGAAGTAAGCTAGAACCGATTAGATCGATACATTTTTTCTAGGGTATATTTATCGGCAAACTTAGAACCAGCAGCAAAACCTTTGCGATAATAAATGAATATATTGAGCGATAAGTGTTAAGTTGAATGCAGATTTTTATTTAAAGCATTTTGCCATCCCAATTTATAAAGCTTGTAACCTAAATAGCCAACTCGTTCGTCCAGTTAAAACCTCTAAAATATAGTTTGAATAAAATTGTTCGATGACACGAGAAAAAGAGCAATTTGGTTTTATATATGTCGATCGCTATCGATATATACAATCGCAAAACTATGTGTGTTTCTAAAACGCATGAAGCGAAGTTATCCACGCCTCCCTTTCAGGAATGGCGAAATCCAAGCATCGCCAATCTAAAACTAGCGATCGCGCTTCTAGTAATGGGATTTAATCTAAATATTGTTTTGTATTTAAATTATTTAAAAAGCTGCAATCGCTTCTAATTAATGTCTTCACTAGCGATCGCCTGCCGACTTATAAACGTTACGGCTTCAACCAAGTCAGCGCTGGCTTTGCTCAAAAAATAATCGAATAATGATTTATGCAGATCGACATAATCGAATTGATACAATGCTTCGAACAATTCTTCATCATCTATTATTGTTAGCAGAAGAGCAAGTAATGTCTTTATTAACTGCTTTAGAATTGTTGGGTTTGAGCAAGCGAGAGGCTAAAGTTTTATTCTGGGTTATCCAAGGCAAAGATAATAAGGCGATCGCAGTGCAAATAAATATTAATGCTGGTACGGTGCGAAAACATCTAGAAAATATTTACAACAAACTGAATGTGCGGAGTCGAACAGAAGCCATTGCTTTGGCGCTAAAAAAGTTAGGATGTTTGCATTCATCGACATTTGTTTGAGAAGAACACAAAAAGCAATTCAAAACTTACAACTTTAGGCATTATTTTCCTATGACTCTACCAACAAAACTTAGAGCCGATCGCGTCGTATTCAATCATATTAGCTGGCAGCAATTTGAAAATTTATTAATAGATTTGGGTGATAACTGTGCTGCTCGTATAGCTTACGATCGAGGTATGTTAGAAATTATGACCCCTTTACCCGAACACGAATATTATAAAGAAGTAATTGGCGATTTAATTAAAGATATCGCTGATGAATTAGATTTAGATTACGAAAGTTTTGGTTCGACTACTTGGAAGCTAGAAAGTAGACAAGCAGGAATAGAAGCAGATAATTGTTTTTACTTTCAAAACGAAGCAGTAATTAGAGGTAAATTAGATTTAGATTTAGATCGAGATCCGCCACCAGATTTAGCATTAGAAATAGATTTAACTAGTAAATCTATCCCTCGCTTTCCAATTTATGCTCGTTTGGGAGTGCCAGAAATTTGGTGTTACGATGACGGACGACTGACTATTTATACATTACAAAACGAGCATTATTTAGAAGTAGAAAACAGCTTAATTTTTCCCAATTTACCTATTCGAGAAATACCAAATTTAATCGAGCAAAATAGAGAACAAGGAAGAAGATCGATTAGACAAGCAGTGAGAACTTGGGTAAGAAACAATCGATCGAACTAATTTTATCTGTAACAGGAAACTAAAAAAAATTTTTTGACTCTTTAGGAAATAGATTTACGCGCAAAAAATTTTTATGACTAAAGTTAGCGTTATCATTCCTGCTTACAACGGCGATCGCTATATCGCAGGTGCAATAGAAAGTGTTCTCCAACAAACTTACCGCGACTATGAAATAATTGTTGTCGATGACGGATCGAACGATCGCACTCCTCAAATTTTAGAGATATATGGCGATCGCTTGCGTTGTTTCACTCAAAAAAATCAAGGTGTCGCCGCCGCCAGAAATAAAGGTTTAGAAGTGGCTACGGGAGAATATATTGCTTTTTTCGATCAGGATGATTATTTTCTCCCCGAAAAATTATCATTACAAGTAGCGTTACTCGATCGCGATCGAGAATTAGCTTTTGTTAATAGTGGTTGGCAAATTGTCGATCGACAGGGCGAAGGTATTAGCGCAGTCGAACCATGGCATAATTTACCAAAACTAGACGCAGCAGGGATAATTATCTGGAAACCTGTCTTTTTGGGTGCAATGTTATTTCGTCGCGATTGGTTGGCGCGATTGAATAATTTTGATACTACACTCGTACAAACTCCCGATGTCGATTTAGTTATGCGTTTGGCACTTCAGGGCGCTAAAGCTGACTGGGTTAAACAAGTAACTGTTTGTTATCGTCAGCACAGCAGCAATGCTTCTTTAAATAGTATCGAACAAGCACGAGAATTAGAGTTACTTTTAGACCGATTTTTTGGCAAAAATAATCTTGCTGACGAAATTAAAATATTAGAAAATAAGTCTCGCTATCAAAGTTTAGTTTGGAGTGCTTGGCGACTTTATCATACAGGTAATTTTAGAGAAATGGCTCGGTATTTAGAAAAATCTTTAAAGTATCGAGATTGGAATAAAACTTTTTTAGAAACAACTTTTAATTGGTTGGAATCTTTTAACAATTATTCTTCAGAGTATGGTTTTGAATTAGATGTTTATGATGTAACTAGTAATTTGGAATGGAAAAAATCGATCGATAAATGCATGTTTCGATCCGTTTAATTTTAGTTATTTTTTACCAAGGCTTCCGCCTTGGAAGGCAGATGGCAGAGGGCAGAAGGCAGAAGGTTGGTTATCCTTCTTTCCATCAACCTTATTGGGTTTAATGCCCCCTGCAAGCAAAGCAAGAGGGTCAAGGGTTGCTGGCTCTTTTGAATCCCCCTGCAATCGATCCTTCTGCCCTCTGCCTCCTGGAGGGGCTGACTGTCGAGGTTTCCTCGTCAGTTTAAAAGCCCCGTCCTTCTGCCTTCGTTCAATTAATTTTGCAAAAGTTCGAGAATGGTTGCTGCTAAAACATTAATGTCGATCGGCTTGGGAATATGTATTTGAAAACCTGCGGCAATAGCTTTTTCTCGATCGCTTTCTCTAGCGTAAGCACTTATGGCGATCGCGGGAATTGTATTTTTTGTTTCTGGAGTTCGAGAACGGATCGATTTTATTAGCGTCAACCCATCCATTTCTGGCATGGCAATGTCGCTTACTAGTATATTGGGGGCAAACTCTTCAAAAATTGCCAGTGCTTCGTATCCAGATGTGACTGCTACTACAGAAGCTTGGTAACACTGTAACGCCATAGTCAGAAATTCAAGATTATCGGGGTCGTCATCCACAACCAGAATCCGCACGCCCGTTAAATCTGGTTGGCTTTTGGACAACTCCAGGTTCGAGCCATCGCTGTAGTCACTATCCGACTTAGTTTTTAATAATGGCAAATTGACGATAAACGTTGCGCCACCACCCAAACCAGGACTAGTAACAGATACAACACCGCCATGCAATTCAACCAAGTGGCGCACGAGTGCCAAACCCAAACCCAATCCGCCATGCTTGCGAGTAATCGAACTATCGGCTTGACGAAAATATTCAAACACATGGGGAAGAAATTCGGGGGCAATTCCTTTACCATTATCGTTAACGGTAATTTGCGCTGCATCTCCAACCCGTAAGAGTTTGACTTCTATTTTGCCACCATTGTTGGTAAATTTAACAGCATTAGAAAGTAAATTCCAAAAAACTTGTTGCAAGCGAGCCAAATCACCATTTACTTGTCCGATGGAATTTAAATCGGTTTCGATCGCGATCGATTTAGCACTCGCTGCGGCGCTGACGGTTTCTAACGCTCCTTCGATCGCCCTCACCAAATTAACAGGAGCGAGATTGAGCGCTATTTTTCCGCGTAAAACTTTGGCAACATCTAACAAATCGTCAATTAATTCGAGCAATAATTTAGCATTGCGATCGATCGTGTCTAAACCTTGGTCTAATCGTTTTGGATCTGACTTATAAGTTTTGAGTAGTTGCGTCCAACCTAAGATAGGATTGAGGGGAGAACGCAATTCGTGAGAAAGAATTGCTAGGAATTCGTCTTTGACGCGATTGGCTCGTTCGGCTTCTTCTCGTGCTGCTTGTTCGCGTTTTAACAACTGTTCGCGTTCTGTTTCAAAACGCTTGCGATCGGTGTTGTTGAAAACAATACCACTAAAACGGACGGCTTCACCAACTTCGTCGTAGAAAAATCGCCCGAACGATCTTAGCCAAACAATCTCGCCATTATCGGCGCGAATAATGCGATACTCTGGGTTATAAAGCGATCGCTCCTGTTTGGCACGTTCCATTATCTGCATTACTCTGGGTAGATCTTCGGGATGCAGGCGGTTTTTCCACATATTGAATGTTGTTTCCCCACCGAGACAAAATTCGTACCCCAGAATGCTAAAATATCGCTCCGACCAAATCGCCTTGTCAGTTTTGAGATCTATATCCCAGGTAGCCATTCCCGAAGCTTCAATTGCCAAACTCAAGCGTTCTTCGCTGGCACGGAGTTTTATTTCTGCGCTTTTGCGATCGGTAATATTGGTGAAAAGAACGCCAAACTTATGACTTTGCGGCTCACCAACGCGGAAGGCGTTGACATCAAACCACCTGTTCATCGCGATCGATCGATTCTCAAACCGAATTGGTTCGCCCGTCAAAGCTACTCTACCGTAAAGATCGAACCAAGAGGTTTCCAGATTCGGGATGAGTTCTCGTGCCGTTTTGCCCGTCGCCTGCTCTAATCCCGTCATCTTTTCAAATGCTGGATTGACTTCGAGGAAACGGTAATCGATCGGTTTGCCGCTATCATCAAATAACATTTCGCAGACACAGAAGCCTTCATCAATCGTCTCGAACACCGTGCGATACTTACGTTCGCTTTCGCGCAGGGCTACTTCAGCTTGCTTGCGATCGCTAATATCTCGAAAATAAATGCCTAACCCTTCCGCAGAAGGATAAGCATGAATTTCAAACCAATTATCTGTTGGCTCGTACATAATTTCGAGATGTACCGCAACTTGCTCTGACACCGCCCGTCGATATTCGCGATCGATTTCTCGACCGATTGAGAAGGGAAAAAGCTCCCAATGGGATCTGCCTAGAAACGATTTGGGTTCGAGGTTGGTCAATTGGGAAATTACTTTTTCTGCCGCCGGATTTGCGTAAGCAATTCGCCATTCGCGATCGAGGGTTACATAGGCATCGGTCATACTTTCCCAAATGGTAATGATGCGCTGATTGGCAGAACGCAAAGATATCTCGGCTCGTTTGCGTTCGGTAATTTCTTGCACCATTACATTAACCCCCACGACGAGATCGTCACTGTCTTTCTGTGGGTAATAGCTCACTAGCCAATCGCGTTCTCTACCTGGCTGGGCGCGATTAGTTCCCCGCACTTCCAAATCGATAATCGGTTTTCCCGACTCAATTACTTGTTGATAAAGTGGCTCTAATTGCTCTGCCATTTCTGGAAGAACGTCTCGCAGAGTGCGCCCAATATGTGCGGACACGGGCAAACCATTAATCTGTGCCAACTGTTCGTTGATGCGAACGAATCTAAAATTGGTATCGACGAAACACAACCCAATGGGAGCATTAGTATAGATGGACTCCATTTCTGCAAGTTGTTGTCGAACCGTCTCTTCAATCTGCAAGCGATCGCCAATATCTTCGACAAAAATCACAATTCCGCCAACTTCGCCGCGATCGGTGTACCAGGGATTAATTTCCCAGCGCAGCCATTGAAGCGAGCCATCTGCCAGTGTAAAAATATCTTTCTCACATTTAACAATTTCACCTGCCAAACCTTGCTGATGAGCTTGCCGCCAGCGATCGGGAATTTGGGTAAAAATTTCGTAGTGCGATCGCCCGACACTTGCTTCAACTGAATCAAGTTGGTAAATATCTACCCACTTTTGACTTAGAGCAATGTAATGCATATTGCGATCGAACATTGCCAGACAGACAGGCGCAGATTGGACGAACAGCCGTAAATTTGTTGCTTGCTCTGTTGGTAATGACTTGTCTGGTGCAGAGGATGCCAAGGTTGGCAAGCGATTTTGCTCGTTGAGATGGGCAGTTATTTCTGCGATCGTCGTTATTACCGCATAGGGTGCTTCCTCAGAAGCGCGAAACAAAGGCTGAGAATCGAGTTTTAGCCATACCAACTCACCAGAGGGACGATAAAAACCCATGATTACATCGATACATGGTTTACCAGTAGAGAGAGCAACCATAGCAGGGTGAGTTTCGCCTTCAAAAGGTGAGCCATCTTCATGAATGGTTTGCCAAGATGGATCGATCGAGCTTGTGCCAATTAATTGTTCGGCAGTCAATCCTAATATCTCTGCTGCGGTTGGATCGACTGCTAGAACATATCCTCGCCCGTCTTGAAGTACTATTCCTTGCTTAAAACCATCTAAAGCACTTTCTTTGGTTAAATATGTTTCCACAGTTTTAGCTTCTAATTTTTTTTCACCAGACATAGAGTAATTTCTCCAGATTATATGTGGTGGAGCTAAAGCTTTCAGAAACCAAATAATTAGCGATCGCTGCTATTCCTATCCCCTCTTCCTCTTCAATGGCTGATGCAGACAGCTATGGGAGGGATTCTAACGGTTTGAGCGAAAAATAATTTTGTCGAACTGCTACCGCAGGTTCTCAATGAAACCAAATCAAAAATTAAGTCGCAGTTTGAATCTTTTAAAGCTTATTGCGATCCATTTGAATTGCGTCTTTTAAAGTCGCGGTTGCTGAGTGCTGTTTTTCCGTCAAAGATAAATCTATCCTTATCGAAATAGTAACAATTTATGTTGCGATAAATAACTTTTTTATCTATCAAAGGAGAGAAATTTCCGAATTTGTTTTTTCTTAACGATTTCAGTTCGCGAATCGCGCTGTGACGCTCTGCGCGGGCTGAAGCCCAATTTCGGTCAAAGAAAATAAATATTTCAACTAAAATTCAACCAAGCAAACAAATCTGCTGTCGATATTTGCCAATCTTGTAAAATTTCGATCGCAGGAAGTAAATCTGTGTCGGCTTTTACTTCTGGAGTGCGATCGCGCCTAAATATACTTACTGATTCATCTTCAGGATCGATTAACCAACCCAATTTTGTTCCATGATTGAGGCAAAAAGTTATCTTACGAATAACTCTGTTTGCCGATTGGTCGGGAGAGAGAATTTCAATCGTCCAATCTGGAGCAATTTCAAACTTGTTAGCAATTCTACCGTTCGGGCGAAGAGGAATTCTTTCCCATTCAAAAACTGTAATATCTGGGACGATCGAACTACCGCCAAAAGTACAGCGTAACTCAGTAAAAGCATGGGCTAACTTAGGTTCGATCGCAACTTGATTAATAGCAGCCGATAAACGAGATTGTAATGTACTATGTTCTCCTTGAGGCATGGGTTTTTGATAAATTTGTTCTCCAAGGTATTCGCTGGCGGGTTTAGTTTCTGGAAGTTTTAAAAACTCATCTAAAGTAAGTTTTGTCGGCGTGGATGAAATCATGGCAAATTGCGAGTTGATTAATTACAATCTCTTACCTTTCCAATTCCAATATCTTACGATCTTATCTCTGCGATCTCTGCGCCTCTGCGCGAAATAAAAAATAAAATTCTTATACTTAAAAAAGATTTAGAACTAAGGCGATCGCTTATAAAATAGAAGATTGCTGCAACTATAAAAACATTTGCTGCGTATCGATACTTACATCATGACTGCAACTACACCAACACTACCCAGCCAATACGAACCCAAAACCACCGAATCTAAGTGGCAACATGCTTGGGAACAACAGCAAGTTTTTAAAGCCGATCCCAACCATTCAGGCGAACCTTATTGCATTGTTATCCCCCCGCCTAACGTTACGGGTAGCTTGCATATGGGACATGCTTTTGAAAGTTCTCTAATCGATACGCTGGTACGATATCACCGCGCGATCGGACGCAATACTTTATGGTTGCCTGGTGTGGATCATGCTAGTATCGCTGTCAGCACTATTTTAGATAATCAACTCAAAGCGGAAGGTAAAAACCGTTTTGAATTAGGAAGAGATAAGTATTTAGAACGTGCTTGGAAATGGAAGGCAGAATCGGGCGGTACGATCGTCAATCAGTTAAGAAAATTGGGCGTATCGGTGGATTGGTCGCGGGAAAGATTTACTATGGATGAAGGCTTATCCCATGCAGTCAGGGAAGCTTTTGTCAGACTCTACAATGAAGGTTTAATCTATCGCGGCAATTATTTGGTTAATTGGTGTCCTGCTTCTCAGTCAGCCGTTTCCGATTTGGAAGTAGAAAGCAAGGAAGTAGATGGCAATCTCTGGCACTTGCGCTATCTTCTGGGCGATGGTAGTGGTTATGTTGAAGTGGCTACCACACGCCCCGAAACGATGTTGGGAGATACGGCAGTTGCAGTCAATCCGAAGGACGATCGCTATAAAAATTTAATTGGCAAGATGGTTAAGTTACCTATAATTGGACGCGAAATTCCGATTATTGCTGACGAATTTGTCGATCGCGAATTTGGGACTGGTTGTGTTAAGGTAACTCCTGCCCACGATCCTAATGATTTTGAGATGGGACAGCGTCATCAACTGCCGTTTATTAATATTATGAATAAGGACGGTACTCTCAACGAAAATGCTGGTGAATTTATCGGTCAGGATCGTTTTGTCGCGCGTAAAAATATTGTTGCGCGTCTGGAAACAGAGGGCGTTTTAGTTAAGATAGAAAATTATAAACATACCGTTCCCTATAGCGATCGCGGTAAAGTCCCTGTCGAACCACTTCTTTCTACGCAATGGTTTGTCAGAATAGAATCGTTGTCGAAAAATGCTTTAACTTGTCTCGATGATGAAAATTCACCTCGTTTCGTTCCCGATCGCTGGACGAAAGTATATCGAGATTGGTTGGTTAAATTAAAGGATTGGTGTATCTCCAGACAATTATGGTGGGGACATCAAATTCCCGCCTGGTACGTTGTCAGCGAGACAAATGGAGAGATTACCGATAATACTCCTTTTATGGTTGCTCATAACGAGGAGGAAGCGATCGCGCAAGCGAAAGCTAAATACGGCGATAATATTAAATTAGAACAAGATCCAGATGTTCTCGATACTTGGTTTTCTTCTGGTTTATGGCCTTTTTCAACGATGGGATGGCCTCAAGAAACCACAGATTTAAAAACATATTATCCGAATACTACTCTGGTTACTGGTTTTGATATCATCTTTTTCTGGGTAGCAAGAATGACGATGATGGCAAAACATTTTACAGGTGAAATGCCTTTCAAAGATGTTTACATTCACGGTTTAGTTCGGGATGAAAATGGCAAAAAAATGTCTAAGTCGGCAAATAATGGTATCGATCCTTTAGTATTAATCGATAAATATGGTACTGATGCGCTGCGCTATACCTTAATTAGAGAAGTAGCTGGTGCTGGACAAGATATCAGCTTACAGCTAAACCGTGAGATTTACGCACTCAAATTAGCCGAATTAGAATTACTGGATGCTTTGCAAAATTCTGACCAGTTGGCGATCGAATTACAATCTTTGCGGCAAGTTTTAGAGAATCAGCTAAAAGCTTTGCAAAACAAATCGAAACCTGTTTCCGAAATTTTGCAGAAGTTAGCAAAAGCATTGAAAGCGCCAGATAAATTAGAAGAAGCAGCGCCAAAGTTACTAGAAACGATCCAGAAACAAATAGAAACTCTGCAAAATAATCCAAATTCGGCACCAATGTCCGAATCGATCGAAGCATCGCGCAACTTTGCTAACAAGCTTTGGAATGCCGCCAGATTTGTCATGATGAATTTGGATGGCAAAACACCCGAACAATTGGTAGGGAAATTTGATGAAACATCCACACAAGAATTATCCGATAAATGGATTCTTTCTCGTTTCAACCAAACGGTAAAACAAACTAGAAATTATTTAACTACTTACGGTTTGGGAGAAGCAGCTAAAGGATTATATGAATTTATCTGGGGCGATTTCTGCGACTGGTATATCGAACTTGTTAAAACTAGATTGTGGGGAAATGCTGGAGAAGAATCGAAAGCAGCAGCCCAACAAACTCTAGCATTCGTTCTCGAAGGCATTCTCAAACTGCTGCATCCTTTTATGCCTCACATCACCGAAGAAATTTGGCATACATTGACGCAAAAAGAGAATGAATTTTTGGCATTACAACCGTATCCAGAAGTAAACGAAGAAGCGATCGATCCAAATTTAGAACAACAATTCGAACTTAGTTTCGGGGTAATTCGCACCATTCGTAACCTTCGCGCCGAAGCAGACATCAAACCTGGGGCAAAAATACCAGTAACATTGCAAACCGATAGCGAAACCGAAAGACAGATTCTTGAAGCGAGTAAAACTTATATTCAAGACATCGCTAAAGTAGAACAATTAACCATTACACAAGCTGCCGAAGATGCTAAAGGTTCGATCGCCGGTATTTTTGCCACCGTTCAAGTTTTAATTCCCCTACAAGGAATTGTCGATGTAGCGGCACTGCGTGGGAAATTGCAGAAAAATTTAGCTAAAGTAGAAGCAGAAGTAGCATCTTTGACCGATCGTCTTGACAATTCTAAATTTGTAAACAATGCTGCTGCTGAAGTGGTTCAAAAAGTAAAAGATGCACTTGCAGAAGCGACAAAACAAGCCGAAATCATTCGCGATCGCTTGCAAGGTTTAGATTGATAGGGGCTAGGGATTAGGGGCGCTTAGGCTAGGGTTCGGTATTAAATAGGAATTGAACCCCACGTAAGGAAAGCATTAATGATGTAACCTCATTCATCCTTGCTTTACGCACAGACAACTCGCCATTTTTGCAAGGCGGTTATTCTAAGGTTTCCTAAGAATCTCGTCCCCCTGTCTCCCCCTCTCCCTAACACGGCGCTCACTATGACGAGGAAACCTCGTCATCCGCGCCTCCCCTAGTCTCTAGCCCCTAGCCCCTTGTCCCGCAGGGACGATAAAATTATTTTTGGTCACCTTCTTGTTTTGTTGATGAAAATTAAGGCATATTAGTTAATTGATGACCAATGAGCCAGCTATGTTACACCTAGCGCAAGTTAAAAAGAACACAACTTCAGGCGATACGGAATTGCATTTGCTTGCCCATCAAACATCCGAATCTAGTTGGGAATTGAATAGTTTAGAAATTCTTCCCTTAACAGGGGAGAAAATCTTTAATGAAGGTATTTTAGTGTTAGTAGAATTTGCTGAGAAGCGCGAAATTGTTAGCATTAAAGAAGCAAAAGATTGGATTCTAAATTTGTTGCAACAACTCGTTGCCAAAACGCGATCGGGTTCTCAATTAGTTGAAGAAGAACGAGAAAAAATAGAACAGTGGAGACAGGAAATCGTTTCTCAAGGTTTAGAATTGAGTCGGCGATCGCTAGAAGTTGAAACGCATCGAGAACAATTACAAGAATTAGAACAAACTCTCAAACAAGACCGCGAAAAGTTAACCGAAGAACAACAACAACTTCAGGATTTAAAGGCTAAAATCGGGCAGGAATAAACCTGACTCGAAAAAATAAACGCCTAACATGAAGTCTAAAGATTTGGTTTTATGCTTAATTATTACTTGTTTGGGTGCAATAACTAGAATTTATAGCTACGATTTAGTTCCTGGCAAGACTTTTACATTTGATGAATATGCCTTTGCTTGGAGTGGCATGAGTTTGCTACAAAATGGCGTTCCCAAATCTTGGTCTTATCTAGCAGCTTACGATCCAGCTTCTTTAGAACCTATTTATTTTTTAGGAAAAAAGAATTTATCTTTAGTAAGTCCTTGGTTCGATCATCCACCTTTGTACGGTTTAATTGTTGGTGGTGCAGCTTTATTAGGTGGTGCAAAAACTTTTACAGATTGCGATATTTCCATCGTTCGAATTCCTGCTTTAATGTTTGGAATTTGTTCGATCGCCTTGTTTTATATTTTGGCAAAAAAATTATTTAATACTCCTGTAGCGATCGTTTCTTCACTAATTTTTGCAACCAATCCCAGTTTGGTTTTTTTATCGAGATTGGCAGTCAGTGAAAATTTTCTTTTATTTCTTACTTTAATTACTTTAGTAGCTTTTTTAGAATACGATCGCACTTCTAAATCGCTTTATTTATATATAGCAATATTGACAGCAGGATTAGCACCATTAGCTAAAGTTACTGGTATTTTTTTAGTTGTATCGTTGAGTTTGCTATTAGCTTATCGTCAACGCTGGAAAGAAAGTATTTTAGCTTTTGCGATTGGATTGATGATGTTTTCTCTTTATTTTATCTATGGTTGTTTTTATGATTCAAAATTATTTTTCACAGTTTTAAAAGCTCATTCCAAGCGTTTTGATAGTATTTTAATGTTTAAAAATATTGTCTTTCAGCCAGATATGCCTTTCTTCGATCCTTGGTTGATTTTGGGCTGGTTGAGTATTATTCAAATTGCTAGAAAATATACCAATAAACTACAAGGACAAATCATTTATCTGCCTCTTTTAGTTTACTTATTTCTGTTGTTACTTTCAGGGGCGCAAAGTCATTATTATGCTTGGTACAACGTCGTTATTTATCCTTTTTTGTGTTTGAGTTTGGGAAAATTGTTAACAGATTTTCTCAAAAAACCAGATTTTTTTACTGCTGGAATAATTGTCTTGTTTATCTTTACCTGGTCGATTAATTATTCGGTTGGTAGTCCTTGGTCAAATTTTTATCCCCTCCAAGTAAAAGGATTCAAATATTTATTTCAGTTATCGATATTTTTGGTAATGACACCTTTCTTTCTACAAACACTAACAAGTCAGATAAAAATCAACTTACCAACTCATATTTTTGCCAAAGTATTAATTGCCATTTGTTTGATTGGCAATATCGCGATCGTCTACAATTTACCAGCTTTAATAGTTAGCGATCTCGCTCCTTTAACTAAAGTACAATAGTTCATTGTTCATTATTTATTTCCGATAATATTAATGGTGATGTCGGTAAGCATAAAGTTAACGCGCTCGAAAACGTTTCTCCAGGAAATTTTGTTAGTTATGGTTTCAGTGATAGTTTGGTTTTATAGTTCGAGGGAAAATACAGAAAAACTCTGTCAATTTATTCACAATAAATTATGAATTATTAACCGATCGAGTAGTTTAATGACGAGTGCTAAATATTAGCTACTAACTGACAAAAAATCGAACACAATTGGCTAGAAAAAAATACTATTTTGGTTTTATATGTCTTCAGCCAAACCAAACTCAGATGTCGATTTAGTAGTTAGTAATGTTACTTTTCCTCAAATAGCTAAACTTGATGAAATTATACCAATTTCATGGACGGTAACTAATCAGGGAAAAGATGAAATTCTTGTTGCTAAATCTTCTAGATCTTGGTATGACAGAGTCTATCTTTCGTTAGATAAAAAACTAGATGCCTCCGATCGTTCTATAGCTCATAATCAATATAAAAAAAATGTAGGGAGTTCTGAAAGTTATACGTTCGAACAAACAGCCTGGATCGCCCCAAGATATTACACGGGTTTTGTCGATGAATATAGAGATCCAAAAAAAAATTACTATTTAATTTTTGAGACTGATAGTTATCAAGATTTAGGAGAAACAAATGAAAAGAATAATCTCTCGATCTTTCCTTTAAATTTAAAACCAAGCAATATCGATTTAACTTTTAGTAATATCAATGCACCTAATGTAGTCAAATTTCACGAACCATTTACTATCGATCGAACAATTATCAATCAAGGTGAAGAAAAAACTCTTAAAAATTGGGATAGTTCTGTTTATCTATCAAGCGATAAAGTTATCGACGAATATAGTGACTATCTTTTAACAACTAAAGCATTCGATCGACCTTTAAAACCTTCGCAAAGTACTCAATTAAGCGATCGAGTTACTATTCCGCCTGGTTTTTGGACTTCGTATGGTGAAATGCAGATACAAAACTACTATACCGACATCGACCACAACAAAAACTGGTATTTACTCTTCCAAACCAAGACAAATCCAGGTTTATTAGACGATCCAAACCCAGACAATAATGTAGTTGCAATCGATCTCGATCTGGAAACACCTGAGATCGATTTGGTAATGAGTCAAGTAACAGCCCCAGAAAAAGCCACGATGGGAAATGCGATCGATGTATCTTGGACTGTTATCGAGCAAGGAAAAAAAGATCTACCTAAATATAGTTCTTGGTTAGACGAAGTTTATCTTTCTTACGACGGTGTCTTAGATGGAGTGGATGATTATCGTTTGGAACAATCGCCCAAACCGCAAACTTTAACTGACTCTGATAGTTATACAGTTACTCAATCGTTTACTATTCCAGGGACAATCACAAATTACCCATCTCGAAATCCTGTTGATGCCGATGGCGATTGTTATTTAATTGTTGAAACTGACTATGAAAATAAAATCGCTGAAGCAAAAGACCAAAATAATTATATTTCTGTACCCATCGACATAGAAAAACCAAAAGTAGATTTAGTCGTCGATCGCCTTGATGCCCCAAATGTTACTAATATAAATAAACCGATAGAAGTTTCTTGGACGGTAAGCAATAGAAGCCAAGAAAATAGCAATGCCAATTTTTGGTTAGATAAATTAGTTTTTTCTAGGGATACAATTCCTGACAATGGAGACTATGTATTATCTTACGAATATTACGAAAAAATAGTCCCAGCTTCAGAAAATTACACGAAAAATCTCTCGATCTCCATTCCACCAAAAGCGGCAAAAAATCTTCAAGCAGAGATTGACAAAGATGGTCGAGTACAAAAAAATGGCTATTTAATCATTCAAACCAATTTTGGTTGGGACGATCGGCAAGTAGAAACAAATGAGGATAATAATACTGCTGTTGTTCCCATCTCTGTCAACATTACTAAACCAGATTTAACACTCAAATACTTAGAACTTCCTGAAGTAGTAAAATTAGGAGATATTGCTAAAGTTAACTGGACGCTTGTTAACAAAGAATTAGTTCCTATCGAACGAGACAATTTAAACTATAGCGCCTACCTTACCTCCTATTTTCCTAGCAACGATCGAGACAAATACAATCTTGGGACGATAACCAATGAAGATAAATTAGATCGATCGACAAGTCTTAGTACTAGTGGAAAATGGTTAATTCCTGACACTGACAAATACAAAGATTTAAATATCTACTCGGATATATATTTTGTCCTTAAAGCCGATAGCGACGATCTAATCAACGAACCCAATCAAAAAAATAATGTTATCCATCAACGGATCGATCTAGTTGATGAGATTATTCTCGGTACTACTGGTGACGATGAGATTTTTGGTAGTTGGGGCAAAGATTTTATCCGAGGATTGCCAGGAAATGACGCGATCGATGCTGGGAAGAATCACGATATTATCGTTGATGGTGCGGGAAGAGATACTCTTACAGGCGGCAAAGGATACGATAAGTTTGTCTTCAAAAAATTAGAAGCTTCTGCCAATATTATTACTGACTTCAATAAATATGAAGATCGTCTTATCCTTACAGAACTTATGCATGGTTTAGATGACTACTATTTGACTGAGATTGACCGTGATAATATCGAGCAATCCGTTCTAAATGGATCGAAGATGTATAATATGGAGCAATCTATTGTAGATGGAAAAGAAGTTTACAGCCACCAATATAATTATTTAAAATTAGTAGAAACTTCAATGGGAGACACAATGGTATATGTCGATCCCGATGGTTACAGTGGCGATAAAGGTTGGCATAAACTAGTCGAAATCTACAATATTACTCCCGATAGTTTTGGTAACTACAATTTAACGTTGTAGTTAGATCGAGAATAATAATATAAGAAGGTTACAGATTTAAGGGGTTTAAATTAGTTTTGATGCAATTTATTCTCGAAACACCTCGGTTAAACCTCAGAACTTTTATCCTCGAAGATCTCGATGCTTTAGCATCTATTTTTGCCGATCGCGAAGTAATGCATTTTTCTGCTAAAGGAGTCAGAAGCAGGGAAGAAACGCAGAAATTTATTCAAAATTTTATTCAAGCACAACAAACTACCGGTTATAGTCTGTATGCGGCGATCGATAAAGCAACACAAACTTTGATTGGTTACTGTGGTTTGATTACACAGGCGATCGAAGAACGTGAAGAAATTGAAATTGGTTATCGACTTACACCGTCTTTTTGGGGAAAGGGTTTAGCAACAGAAGCAGCCACTGCGGTAAGAGATTATGGTTTTGAAAAGTTAGGATTTAGCGAACTTATTTCAATTATTCAACCAGAAAATAAGCGATCGATTCGCGTTGCTGAAAAAGTTGGAATGACATACGAACGAGATTTTATTTTTTTGGGACTTCCAGTAAAAATTTATAGAATAAAAAAATAGCTTTAGAGAGAGGATGAAAAATAATGTTAAAAGTTTACGGACATCCTTTATCTGGAAATGCACGCAGAGTTTTAATAGCTTTGTTAGAGAAAGAAATTGAATTTGAATTAATTTTAATGAAACTAGATGGTGACCAATTTGAATCAGCATTTAGCAAACTAAATCTATTCAATCAAATTCCCGTCTTAATCGACGAAGATTTTACAGTTATAGAATCTTTGGCAATTTTAGATTATTTAGAAGCAAAATATTCAATTCCTGCTTTAATGCCAACTGATGCTAAAGCAATCGCGAAAGTAAGGACGATCGAACTAGTGACTGTAAATGAATTACAATCTTCTACATTGCCTTTTATGCGTCAGGTAATGGGATTACAAGTCGATTCCAACCAGTTAGAACAAGCACAAAAACAAATAGCTAAGGTTTTAGATTTTTTTGAACATAATTTTTCAGAAAATGCTCTTTTCTTTGTTGACAAACAATTTAGCTTAGCGGATATAGTTGCTGGAATTACAGTATCTTCTTTTTCTCTATTAAATATTTCTCTAGAACCATATCCTAAAGTAAAATTCTGGTGTGAAGAATTACAAAAAAGAGAAAGCTGGCAACAGACAACACCAACACCAGAACAATTGGAAGCTGCTCGACCGAGAATCAAAGAAATTTTGCAAAGAAGAACTTAAACTGTTTATGGTTCATTATTTATTGTTTATTGCTAAAAATGAAAATATCATATTTTTTAATTTTGATGTCTTAATTAAATAATTTAATTTGACAAGCAAAAATGTTTAATGAATTAGATGAAATAACCCAAGAAATAATTAGAAACTATAAACCAGCATTAACTGCTATCGGCATTGACTTTACTAGAGAAGAGCTTCAAGAAGCAATTAGTGATTGCGATTGTGGCTTAGAATCTGCCTTTCAAGCAACAATTTCTTATTGGATTTGGAAACAGCAAATTGAAGAAAAATTTCAATATCCCAATGCTTTTTTGATTAAAGCTATTCGAGATAATTGGCAACCTTTTACCTGGCAAGATGACTATTTAAACCATCCAAAGTTTAAAAGTAACGGTCAAATATGGTGGGAAGAAGCTGCTAAAATTTGGGGACAAGATTTAAGAAATAGTTTGGTTGCTGACGTTAGCGATCGCGATGGCGGTGAAGAATATATTGTCTTTACATCGGGTAAACAAATGTCTCTTAAAGTGGCTAAAGTATGGGGATGGCAGAGAGTTTTAGATTATGCTCATTCTTAACTTTAGTTATTCTAGAGAAGGCAAGCGATCGGTAGTTAAAAATTATGTTTAAACAAATAACTCATCTTATTTACGACGTGGATGGTTTACTACTCGATACTGAATCTATTCACGAACGAGTAAATAGTCAAATTGCACAACGCTACGATCGCACTTTTGACAAACTTCTCAAGATGAAAATTGCAGGAAGAACTACTTTAGAATCGGCACAAATTATTGTCGATTATCTACAACTTCCTCTCACTCCCGAAGAATATATCATAGCTAGAAGCGAAATTATTTATCAGTTATATCCAAATGCAAACCCATTACCTGGTGCAATTTTTCTTACCCAACACTTTTACAAACTTGGAATTCCCCAAGCGATCGCAACAAGTTCGTCTCGTCGTCATTTTCAACTAAAAATGACTCATCGTCAGCAATGGCTAGAGTTATTCAAATGTATTGTCGTTGGAGACGATCCCGAAATCAGTAGGGGTAAACCATCACCAGATATTTTTTTACTCACAGCAAAACGTTTGGGTGCAAATCCAGAACAATGTTTGGTATTTGAAGATTCGATCGCGGGTATGAATGCAGCATTAGCAGCAAATATGTCTGTAATCGTTGTTCCCGATGCCAGTTTCGATCGCGATTTATTTGAAAACGCCCATCAAATTCTCAATTCTTTAACCGAATTTGAACCTAATTTATGGGGGTTACCAGGGAAAAAGTAATAAGTCAAAAGTCAAGGTAGAGACGCGATCTGAGCCTAACGGCACGGCTTCGCCTACGCGTACAGTTGCAAAAGTCAAAAGTAGTTTTTTGTAGTATAATTGTAGCTAGATCAAATACTTGTAATCGATTACAAATTACAAATTAAGCGATCGCTCTACCTAGGTGATTGTGTCAAAATAAAAATTGAAGAGTAATAATGGGGGATAGTATCGATACAATTCATGGTGACCTCAAAGGTCTAAAATCAAGTCAAATCAAACAGCTACAAAAGCTGTACCACCAACACCTGCCAGGAGATTGTCTGACTACGCCTGAATTCGCGCAGAGATTGGCAGCCATTAGCACAGAAATAGATAAACCAGTTTGCGCTTACTTTAATCGTCGCGGACAAGTTATCAGAGTGGGAGTTGGTACACCTCGTCAAACCCAAATTCCTCCCTTAGAATTGCCTCGTTATGGTGCGGAAAGACTTTGCGGTATTCGCTGTATTGCGACTAACTCGATCGCCGAAGCGCCTAAAGAATCCAGTTTGACAGCAATGGTAATTCAAAGATTAGACGCTTTAGTAGTACTTTCTCTAACAGGTGTGGGGATGGAAAGACGGGGAGGCGGTGCGACGGGATATGTCAAAGAAGCATATCTCGCCCATCTTTTGCCACATCCAGAAGATGTCGATCTTGAAGATTTACCTTACTGGACGGTATCGCCAGCAATGAGTCTCGATGCTGTTTCCAAACAAGATTTCTACGAACTAGTTGAAGGACTCGAAGCAGAATTTGCAAGAGAATATGTCGCGCAACAGGTAGATACCGATCGCGATCGCGTCACGATCGTCGGTTTAATGACCGATCGAATGACTAAACTAGAATTTGAAGACGGTTTGGCAGAAATTGCTCGCTTGGTCGATACTGCGGGCGGACAAGTCATTCATACCATTTCTCAAAAACACGCACGTCCCCATCCACAAACTGTAGTGGGTGCTGGTAAAGTTCAAGAAATTGCCCTCAAAGCACAAAGCTTGGGTGCGAATTTAATCGTCTTCGATCGCGATTTATCTCCCGCACAAGTACGCAATCTAGAAATGCAAATTGGCATTCGCGTTGTCGATCGAACTGAAGTTATTCTAGATATTTTTGCTCAACGCGCTCAATCCCGCGCTGGAAAATTGCAAGTAGAACTAGCCCAACTAGAATACATGATGCCACGTCTGACGGGTAGAGGTCAAACCATGTCTCGACTCGGTGGTGGTATTGGTACGAGAGGGCCTGGTGAAACTAAACTAGAAACAGAACGTCGTGCTATTCAAAGACGCATTTCTAAATTACAACAAGATGTCAACCAATTGCAAGCACATCGATCGCGCTTGCGCCAACAACGACAGCAAAAAGAAGTGCCAACAGTGGCGATCGTCGGTTATACCAATGCGGGTAAATCTACTTTAATTAATGCATTAACCAATGCTGAAGTTTACACCGCCGACCAATTATTTGCCACCCTCGATCCGACTACGCGCCGCCTAGCAATTCCCAATGCTGACGGAGGTGACGCTAGAACGATTTTGTTAACCGATACGGTTGGTTTTATCCAAGAATTACCGCCGCCTCTAGTAGACGCATTTCGCGCTACTTTGGAAGAAGTAACCGAAGCAGATGCGCTACTGCACGTAGTAGATTTATCCCATCCTGCATGGCATAGTCACATTCAATCAGTAATGCAAATATTATCGACTATGCCAGTCACACCAGGGCCAATTCTAGTAGCATTTAACAAGATCGATCGAGCCGATAACGAGGCATTAACGCAAGCTAGAGAAGAATATCCTTTAGCGGTATTTATTTCTGCGAGTCAACGTTTGGGTTTGGAAAATCTCCGACAAAAACTAGACGATCTCGTTAATTATGCTGTCGTTGGCGGTTAAATTAAGATCTTCTCAGTTGACTATCTAGCATTAATCTAAGCCTATTTAAGTAGCTGCGATCGTCACTTGCTTGAGATGGTAATCTATTTTCTGCGATCGCAGCTTTAACTAAATCTTCAGCCTTAACTCGACCTTCTTTTACAGCGGCTTTAAAAGCACCATTGCTAGGAATGTTATGCTTTTGAAAATAGCCTTGACGAGCTAAAAAAATCAAATTAAACGGCTTTATTTGTTGCTGAGTTTCTGCTTTGGCGATCGGGGAATACCCCAAAAATAAGAGAACGGATAGCAAACTTACGAAAATAGATTTCATTGTCTTTTTCCCCTGTGTTAAAAATTTTTTAAATATTAGAGAAATTACTGAAAAAAATATATCAAAAATCTATCGAAATTTGGCGATGCTATCTAAATCTTGTTGTTAATTTCATATTTATCGATAAATTGCGATCGTCAATTTAATTTTATCTGTGTTTATCTGCGTTAATCTGTGGACTCTTTTATAAAAATTTTAATAACCCACCTGCATAAAAAAAATTTTTCCACGTATCTAGACAATGTAAGCAAACAAAACAATTAACTTACAAAGAGGTCTAAAATAATGGTTAAAAAATATTTCGGTTTAATTGCTACTGCTGCTTTAGTTTTTTCTCCCGTTGCTGCATTCGCCAATGAGGCTCAAGTAAGTTCTCAAAAAGCTGGTAACTCTGGAGTAGCTTCAGGTGTTGGTAACATGGTCATTCAAAACACCGACCAAGACAACCATCAAAATCAAGTTGACGTAGACGGATATCTTAAAGATGCTGGCGCTCAAACCCAAATTAACTCTCAAGGCGCGCTAAATTCTGGTGCTGCGAGCGGTATTGGTAACGATTTAATTCAAAACACCGACCAAGACAACGTTCAAAATCAAGCTGATTTTAATTTCTAAATATTGTTAATTATATAGCAAAGCTAATATACGAACTGGTCACCAAAGTTTTGCTTTAGTAAGTTAAATAGTTTATATGTGCGATCGAAATAACATTAATTTCGATCGCTAAAGCATTTTTAGTACTATTTGAAACAATTTCAACACCATCCAAAGAATTGAACAAACGATCGCTACAAGATTATTTGTTTTTTCAAAAGAAAAGATCGAGGCCATGTTTTGGGGTCTTTTCTACCATATTTTTTAGGTATTGGTATATTTTGATAAAAATAAAAACAGTAACCATCAGGAAATTGTACTGCTGGTGTTGTTTTAGTTTGAAGTCTTCCTTCACGATCGAATGTTATTTGTCTTCAATCGTGAAGTATTCCTCGATCGTCAAAACTTATTTGGCAAGGACGACTGGCAACTAAGCAATATTTATTCAGGGGAAGTATTCACCCGCAATTCTCAATTATAGAACGATAAATAATCCATTTTTCAGAATCGTAAGAGTATTCCAAAGCAGAAAAACAAAAATTAAATAAAATTGCTTTTTTAACCTAAATTTCTGTTGACCGAACTCATCGTAACCATACTCAGCTATAAATAAATCATTTATAGATTGTCTTTAAGCTTGCGCTTTTCTTCCATTTCTTTACACAATCGATCGAAAGCTAAAAAATCTTCTTTCAAAATAAAAGCTCGTTCCATATGTTTTTTGTTAGCTGAACATACGATACCAGGACTAATCCCAGTTTTTTTTGCTTCTGCTCTGTTTGATACGATAATTAATTCTGCTCCACACTTCGGACACAATACTTTGCCCCCTGTAGCGTGTATATCAAGAGCTTGCTGTAGATTGTCTTCATGTCCGTCAAAAGTAAAAGTTTCCATTTTGCCGAGACTGGTTTTTAGAGTTGTTTCATTTACTCTTTGATTTAATCCCTTATCTGTTTAAACTGCTGCTGCATCTCATATTTTATTGGCAAAAATATAAATACTTTTGAGAATCGATTAATTTTTCTTCTAATTCTTTAAAAATAACTGTCTCAAATTGCTCCTCAACTTCTTCAACAATGTCTCCTTTTATTGGTAATGTTCCCAACCTTTTTAAAGCATCGCCAGGACTGTGACAAAAAATAATTTTTGGGATTGGTTTGCCTATAAATTTATAAGCATTTTCGATCGTATCTGCAACTTTAGTTCGATCGATTGATTCGGTAGAATAAGCAATTTTTTGCCATTTGTCCCGATCGAAAAGAATTAGCGATTCTTGTTTTAAAGTAAGCTCGATAATTTCGCTATGAGATATCTCTTCATTCATAAATTTATACTCGATCGATTAGATGGAGATTGCACCTAAATATCAACTTTTTTCTTGCGGTACTATTCTTTTATCTGAAATAGTTAACAGTGATGTACTATTTGTATGAACATTATTTTTAAGCGAGCAAAAATACTAACTAAAACTATTAATGTATATAGTTTACTGTCTAAAATAAGATGTGCTGACACGAGTTAACTTGTCAAACGAGATAAATATCCAATATCCAAAGTCAATGAGTAAAGAGATTTAGTGATGGAATGTGCAATTGTTAGTCGTGCGGGACAAGTTTTAGCGAGAGGAAAACTCATCTTGCATAAAGAGGATAATGACAAAATGCGATTAAATCTACAAACTTACGGCGGAAAGTTAATCGAAGGTGGAATTGTTAGTGACGATGGCGATTTAACTGCCGCTAGCGAAGTATTATTTCAACAATGCTTTGAAACTTGGCGAATGACAGGTTTAACTTTGAGAGTGACTATTAGTTCTTAATTTAAGTGTTTATTTGAAAATGATAAATTCTTAAATTATTATCCTCATAATAAATAGAATTATTTTTTCGATTGCGCGATCTACCGCCGGGAGTGCTACGCAATCGAAGATAATCTTCACATAGTTTTAAGGCTTCAAATTGAAGGCTGGCACGTCCGTAAGATGAACGATAATTGTTGAAAGTAGAATCGACTAAAAGGGAATAGGGTAGGGATTTTAGGTCGGGAAAAGAAACAAAAGGACGTTTTTCGATAAAGACAAACAGATCGGGAGCGGAATAAGGAAATTGAAAATTAGTTTTACTTACTTCGCTTGCGTATTTTTTGGTAAATTCAGCTAAGTCTTCATACCAACCGAAACCATAATTTTGTGATAATTGTTCGATCGGTGCGACAATTATCCAGCCTTTTCTAGGAAACAAAGAACGTATTTGTAAACTTTGACGGGCGGCTGATTCGTATTCTAGATAGTTAATTTTTGGGGCGATCGGTAAGAGAAAGTTAATCGAGATGGCGAAAAGTAAAATTAAACAAGTAACTTCCGTCCATTTTCCGAAAATTATTTTTAATAAATGAGAAATTATTAAAAATA
>JBOFLQ010000025.1:0-9243 GCA_051657945.1 Xenococcaceae cyanobacterium
AGAATTTTACTAACGCGATCGGTTCTCCCTATGGTGACTATATCACTGGTAATAGCGCCAATAACCTTTTAGTTGGCGGTAAAGTTGGCGATCGCATCGATGGCAAAGATGGCAACGATACTTTATCGGGTAGTGATAAAGATGGCAGAGGTGCGGACGAACGAGATATTCTCACTGGAGGTGCTGGCGAAGATAAATTTGTTCTTGGCGATAAAAACGGCTCTTACTATAAAAATGGCTCTCATCACTTTGAAGCGGGCGAAATTTTTAATTTTGATGACTTTGCCATAATTACCGACTTTAATAGAGGCGATCTCATTCAACTCGGAAGAGGAGGAGACACTTATAAACTAGTACGCAACGATCCCAGTTACGAAGTGCAGGAAAGACTAAACATCACGCCTCAAAACAATGCGATCGGTTTTGATTTAATGTTGACTACTGGAAGTGCCGAGCAACTTGTCGCCAAAGTTTTCACCTCCAGTTCGGACATTTTTAATGATGTTACTTACCCTGAAGGCAGCGAGTTTTATATGGGTAATACCAAAGACACTTTAGGTCATGTTTTTGTTGGTATGTAGTTTCGTAACACAACACAAGTAAACAAGACAAAATATTACAAAGGTAAAGATATGAAAATTAAAGGCACAGAAAATCCAGACTATCTTCAAGGTACTTCAGACAACGACAAAATTTTTGCTTTAGGAGGAGACGATACAATTGTCGGTAGTGGTGGTGGTGATGCGATCGATGGTGGTGCGGGAAACGATACTCTAGATTTGCAAAACTTGGGAGTATCGGTAACAGCAACCTTTGGCTCTAAATATGTTTACGATAATCCTAACTCTCCTATGCCGAGCAAGACATTTAATCGAGCAG
Organism: Xenococcaceae cyanobacterium; assembly: GCA_051657945.1. GTDB lineage: Bacteria > Cyanobacteriota > Cyanobacteriia > Cyanobacteriales > Xenococcaceae > CAZJTL01. The sequence continues at coordinate 880 of JBOFLQ010000025.1, forward strand.
AACTTAAATCTTCTCTCGGTAAAATTAATGCTATCGATGTCGAAACTGTAATTGCACCAAATGACCAAGTTAACACCATTGACGCATCGAGAATAGGAGGAGTAGTTATCGATCTAGAAGCAGGATATTCCAGAGGAAGCTACCGATTTGAACGAACGACAAATTTTCAAAATTTTGACAATGCGATCGGTACTGGTTTAAATGACACGCTGATTGGTAACTATAAAAATAATTCCTTGACTGGCAGTAGTCGTAATGACAACCTTGATGGTAAAGATGGTGATGACACTTTATTAGGTACTGATTTTAAAGAAAGAGGTTCGGGATTGGCAGGATCGAACCCAACTTATCTTGCAGAATTAGATACCTTAACTGGCGGTGGTGGAAGCGATCGCTTTATACTGGGCGATCGCAAGGGTGCTTACTACAAAACCAATGGTAATAGTGACTTTGCGACTATTACTGATTTTGGTAGTGGCGATCTAATTCAGTTAGGCAAGAAAGATACATATAGTGTCGTCCGCAATGATTCTGGATTTGATTTGTTTGTCACAACTGGCGGCGCAAATGATTTAATTGCCAGCGTGCAGAATGCTAGCACTATGGGTATTGCTAGTTTTGGAGATACCTTGAGTAGCATACCCGAAGGAAATTTTGCGATTTCTTCTGGCGAAAATATAGGCGGTATTTTTATCGGCGCATAAAATAGTCTGAATCTAAATATTTGCTGCTAAATCAAACATCACAAACTTTTACAAGACATTGCTAATACTAAAGATCCAGACATGAAAATTAAAGGCACAGAAAATCCCGACTATCTTCAAGGAACGAACGAGAACGACAAAATTATTGCTAAAGGAGGAGATGACACCATTGTCAGTAGTGCTGGCAACGACGCGATCGATGGTGGTGTAGGAAACGATACTCTAGATTTGCAAAACTTGGGAGTATCTATTACGGGAACGTTTGGTACTTCAGTAACGCCTCCTCCTTATGTCGCCACAAGTCGAGGAATAATAGACTCGTCTTTAGGTCGAATTAATAGCGCAGCCATAGAAACAGTTATTGCCCCGATCGACCAAATTAATACGATCGACCAATCAAAAGTAGGAACATCAATAATTAATCTCGAACAAGGTCGAGTTTCCGATATTAACACTCGTTTTGGTAGCTCGACAAATATTCAAAACTTTGTTAATGCTATTGGTGGTCGTCGTAGCGATACTATTACTGGCAATAGTGCTAACAACTCTCTGACGGGTGCAAACGGATATGACAAGCTTGAGGGTAAGGACGGCGACGATACTTTATTAGGTACTAACGCAGAACTTAAAGGCGCGGGTGAAAAAGATACTTTGACTGGTGGCGGTGGCGCAGACAGATTTATTCTCGGCGATGCGGTTGGTGCTTACTATAAAACCAATGGTAATAACGATTTTGTCTCAATTACTGACTTTGGTGCTGGCGATTTAATTCAGTTAGGTACGGGAGATACTTACAGTGTCGTCCGCAATGATTCTGGATTCGACTTATTTGTAACAACTGGCGGCGCTTATGAATTAATTGCCAACGTGCAAAGTGTCGGCAGTGGAAGTAATAATCAGTCTTTTGGTATTGCTAGCGCGGGCGATGTTTTAATTGCCATACCAGAGGGTAATTTCCAAATTAATTCTGGTGAAACTTTAGGCGGTATTTTTGTCGGTGCTTAATTGATGAGCCTTCCTTTCTGACTTCTTATTCGTTAATTTACAACTCTAAATTAAAAAATATGACTATTCTAGGCACAGCCAATCCAGATATTATTAAAGGAACTGAGGAAGACGATTCGATCGCAGGTCTTGGTGGAGACGATACTATCATTGCTAGTGCTGGCAAAGATTTAATTGCCGATCCATCTTTCGATCGAAGTAATGACACTTTAAATCTTGAAGATTTGGGAGTGCCAGTTACAGCAAACATCGCTACCGAGCTTTACAAAGTATCATTTTTAAATACTATTCCCAGAGTTGGCGCGCTGATTAATTCTTCAGTCGGAGAAACCGATGCAAGAAGCGTTGAAGTTTTTATTGCACCAGAAGAACAAATTAATACCATCGACGAATCTATCCCTGGCGATCGATTTTCTTTCAACACACCAAGTACTTTAGGCGCGTTCGATATCGATCTTCAAAAAGAACGAGTTAGCGACTTTTCCCAGGGAATGGAAGAAACTCCGATCGTATCGACTTTCAAAAATTTTAGTAACGTCATTGGTTCGATCGGATCGGATACGATTACTGGAAATAGCGATAATAATTCGCTTACAGGTAATACTGGCAATGACAAAATAAATGGCAAAGATGGCGACGATACTTTAGTTGGGACTAGTGCTGAATCTAAAGGTGCATACGAAAGCGATACTCTAACTGGTGGCGTTGGTGCAGACAGATTTATTCTCGGCGATACGAATGGTGCTTACTACAAAGCTGATGGTAACAATGATTTTACTAAAATTAATGACTTTGGTAGCGGCGATCTAATTCAACTGGGAACTAACGAAACCTACACCACAGTTCGTAAAGATACTGGATTTAATCTTTTGCTCACCAATAGCGGAACAAAAGAGTTAATTGCTAGCGTCAAAACGCCAAGTTTGGGAAGTTCTGACGCGGCTAATGTATCTCCAGAAGATATTCTCAGCAATTTACCCGTAGGCAATTTTCAAATTGAATCGGGAGAAACTTTAGGAATTTTTATTGGTGGTTAAACATCAAAGCAATTAAATTAAACAGTCATGGTAGAGACGCGATCGGTCGCGTCTCTACTGGTTTTTAAGCGGTTGAGTAATTTAGATAACGAACGCTACTCTAAATTTGTATAAAACTGATATATAAGTAAAACAGTATCTCTAGCGCCATGCCCGATTTTCATATTAATTACGTTCCAACTTTTACGCTTTTGCATAAAAAAGCGCTGGCAAGCATGGAAGCTCGACTTTTGGAAGCATCCGAGCAAATTCCGATCGGTGTAGTGATACCGGCTCTTTACAGTGATTTATCTAGTGCGGCGATGGCAAATATCATCAAAGAGCTATCGCAAATGAACTTTATCAAGCAAGTTTACATCAGTTTAGATCGGGCAAATTTAGAAGATTTTCATAATGCAAAAGAAATTGTTGCGCCTTTAAAAGAAAAAGGATGTTTGCTGTGGAATGACAATCCACAAGTGCAACAGGTAATTCAAAAAATCGATGAATTGTTACCGATCGGTCCTCGCGGTAAAGGTCGAGCCGTATGGACTGCATTAGGATACATCTTAGCTAAAAAAGAAGTATCAGTTCTTGCATTCCACGATGCCGATATTTTGACATACGATCGCGCTTTTATGGTGCGTCTGCTTTATACAGTCGTGCAGCAACGCTATCAGTTTGCTAAAGGTTTTTACGCTCGTTATGACGATCGCTTGTTCGGTCGTGTCGTTCGTTTATTTTATTTCCCCTTGGTGCGATCGATGCGCGAAATTTTGGGCAATCTCGACTTTCTCGATTATATGGCAGATTTTCGCTATCCTCTCGCTGGCGAGTTTGCTATGTTTACTAGCATCGCTCGCGAAATGCAATTTCCTTCTGATTGGGGGATAGAAGTAGGAATTTTATCAGAGATTTATCGTTTGGTTCGTGTTCCTCGTATTTGTCAGGTAGAATTAACCGATCGCTACGATCACAAACATCAGCAACTTGGTTCGGATGTTCAACCAGGTTTGCAAAAAATGGTTGCCGATATCGCTCGCACTTTTTTCGCTCAATTGGCTTCTCAGGGAGTTGTTCTCTCTCAAGAGTTTTTCCGCACTCTTAAATTAACTTATCTTACTCATGCTCGCAGCGCGGTAGTAGTTTATGAAGCATTTGCAGAGATGCACGATTTAAACGCATACGACTTGCATAGAGAATTAACTGCGGTTGAATCTTTTGCTAATGCTCTCGATAATGCCTTGGAAGATTTTCAAGAGTATTCTTTTGGCGCACCCTTTATTCCCGATTGGAGACGTATTGAGGTGGCGATCGAAGGAATTATGGACGAGTTGACAGAAGCTTTGGAAGATCCAATGTGAGAGTAGGGGCTAGGGGTTAGGGGCTAGGGGTTAGGGGAAGCGTGATTAGGGGCTAGGGGCTAGGGACGTTCCATGGAACGTCCCTACAAAATTCAAAAGTAAATAGCTATTCCCTGTTCCCTATTCCCTGTTCCCTGTTCCCTATTCCCTGTTCCCTATTCCCTGTTCCCTATCCCCTGTTCCCTATCCCCTACTCCTTATAAAAAACACTCACTCGTCCAATTGCCGTGCAAACCGTAAGGAACATGATGTTTGAGATGCAAAGTAGCGATCGCGTCACCTTGTAAGTTTTGTCCGTCTAGAATTACTAAATCGGAACGATGGTGATTCGCATCGTAAACTAAAGTTAACACCCAACCTTCATCTTCACTCGTAGCATTGGGTTTGGGTACGAAAATCGGTTCGCTAACGTAACCCTTGGGTGCGAAAGAATGTAAGGAGCGATCGCCTGTTTCTACATCCAACTTAAGAATTGCTTGTAAAGGTGCATTACCAGTAGGATTGTGAGCAGCACCCAGGAAAATATAACGATGTTCTCGTCCTGCTTTGTTGGGATGAACGTAAGGAAATTCGCAACAGCGACTTTCGATTAACTTACTATCTACGCTTCCTGTGGGCAGATCCACACTAAAACGCCACAACTGTCCTGGTGCTAAAACATCGAAATCAACATCTTTAAAACTAATATTGGCTTCGATTTTAGGTAGATTTTGATAAGTTACCGAATCGACACATACTTTATCTCCACTTTCAAAAGCATTGGCATGATGAAAAATAAAACCCGAGCGAGTTTCAAAAATTTTGATACTATTGCGATCGAAAGGTGGTTTGCGAGGAATTAAAACAATGCGCGTCTTTTTGCCTGGTTGAAATTCAACGCATTCACCCGCGCCTTGAAAACCCAGTAAAAAGGGCAGGGGATTAAAACCAACGGGATTTTGAAAAAAGATGCAGTAATTAGGCGTAATGGCAAAATCGTGAATAAAAGCAAAACCAGGAATGACGTGAGAATGACGGCGCAGTAATTTTCCTGCGGGATTGAATTCGTAAATAGTAATATTGCTGGAAAAACCCGTTTTGATGCCAAATGTAACCAAACAGGGCGCGCCATCATCTAATTCGCAACTCGGATCGATCCAGGGATGGGCGGCAAAAGCATCGCCAGGTTCTAAAACGCCATCTAAATATTCTAGCCCGATCGTTTCTAAATTTTCAGGCTTCAAACTATGGGGTTCGGCAGCTTCCCACAAAGCTAACAATTTGTCTCCCCAGTAAATGACATTGGTGTTGGCAATATTTTTGAAACGAAAATCGAAAGCATTATTTAGCCAACCACCGGGTTTTTGAGTCCCGAATACGCCGCGATAAACAAAATTTCCTGCTTCTTTCTCTTTTACATATCCTTCGGTTCTTACAAAACGATTGCGATAATGAGCGCGACCATCTTTAAAAGAAAATGCTGAAATCGCACCATCGCCGTCAAAAGGGTGTCGGACTGGCACGCCGCCCACCTCTAACAAACCAGGGCCGTTACGAAATAGAGTACCATGTAAATCTTTGGGAATCTCTCCTTCAATTTCATCGATCCAATAATCATATTCGTTGGGCTGGGATTGATACCCTTGTTTCCATTCTTCACGATTGTACGGCTGAAAACTTGTTTCGGTTGTCACTAAATTCTGCATTATCTTGCTTTGCTAATCAAAATTAACGTAGTAATGATTATGGTTCATCGGGCAGAGGGCAACGGGCAACGGGCAACGGGCAACGGGCAAATAAAAGTCAAAACGCGGCACACTTGAGGCGCGGATTCGGAGGAAACCTCCGAATTGCATTGCGCCGTGCTACTTGCTACTCGCTACTTGCTACTCGCTACTCTCTACTCCCTACTCCCTATCCTTTATCCCTCATCCTTCTGCCCTCTGCCCTCTAACTTTCTATAGGTATCGATCGCGAACCCTGGTACTAAATCTGGCATTAACTGTTGTTCTGCACCCATACCAGAGGGATGATGCCCAAATGCTTCTGCTGGAGGAAACGAATTAGAATCTTTTCTTGGTGCGATCGCTTCTTTGGGATCGGTGGCGGGCAACCAGCCCAAAAATGGTAAAGGAATCAGCGTAGAAAGATTGGTGATGACAATCAATATCCAGAATTTGTCAAAATTAGTTTCTGTAACTCCCAACCAGGAAGTTAGCAAAGCGCCAAATTCTTGCGATAACAACCCCGAAAGATTCCACACCGACATTAATAAGGCAAATAAAGTAGCTTCAATTCCTTCTGGACAAAGACGGGCAGATAAAATTAGGACTGGCATCCAAGTAATTTGTCCCATTACAGTTAAAACGAGACTGTCTCCCAAACTAAACCAGCGATCGTCAATTCCGATCGCGCGGTTGGCATGAGTAACCAAAAGTAAAGTTGTCATGCCCAACACTGCGGAAATCACTGTACTCCACCCCAAAATAACGCGAAAAGGAATTGTTTTAAGAAACCTCTGGAAGATCCAAATTCCTATCAACGAAGCAAGACTGGTGACAAGGCGAACTTTGCCTAAAAATTCTGGTTGAAATCCTAATTCGTTGGTAGCAAAGAAGAAAAAGGTTGATTCTGCTGACGGGGTAGCTTGCCAGATAAACAAAAATAACGCAGGCAACCAAAGCGCTTTTTGACTGACTGCTTGCCAAAGTTGTTGAAGTTGATGGGTTAGGTTAAATTCTGAATTATCGTCAACGGCGCTATTTGAGTTTTCGTCGATTTTTTCTTCAGCGATTAACCAAGCAACTGCCGAAACGATCGGCGGAAAGCTAGCAGTAATAGCAAACACAGATTGTCTACTCAAATGCTCTAACAACCAACCACTTAAATAAGCAGTGATTAAGCCGCCCAAGGCAGCACAACCCCAACTTAAAGATTGTAGAGAACCCGATCGCCCAAGTGATTCTTTTCTCGCTCTTTCAACGATTAGAGAATCGACAATGACATCGCTTACTGCCACAGAAAGCGATGTTAATAAAATTGCTATTGTGGCTGTTGTTACATTGTCAACCACAGTCGCCAAAGCCAGCCAGGATAAAGTTCCCAGCAATCCTGACAAGATTAAATACGGTCTTCTGCGATAGCCAAAGATGGGTAATCCATCGGAAATAAAACCGAATACTGGTTTGATTACCCAAGGCAAAGAAGCAATTCCCATCAAAGCAGCAACTTTCGCAGGACTAAGGCTGAGGTCGTCTTTGAGAAAAAAACTAACCGCCAAGCGTGCTAAGCCCAAAATTCCCTGGACGAAATAGACTGTCAGAATTGCGATTAATTCAGGAGTCGGTTCATTACCAAAAAATATTTTTTCTTTTAGGGAGTTTTTTAGCTGTTTTACCCCAGTTAAAGAAACAGTCATGAATATTATTTAAGTTTTATTACTATTATTATCATAGGCAATTCTACCCAGAAACTGTTGGAGATAGGAGAATTGACAGTTTTAGGAAAAGGATTCGATCGGTTTGTTAAATTAAAACTTATATACTCGCAAGCTTAAACCCTTATATTTAGCAGTATTCTAAATTTGATAACGTTTTAACCCATCATAATTTAGCCTAAAATTATGCTTAAGAAAATTTTATATGCAGATTCTGGCCCGCGTAATTCTCAAGAAATGTTGAAAAATTTGCTGGATTTACCCGCGATCGCCAGCGCGAAAATTTTTATTGCCAATATCGCTTCACAACAAGTTACCAAAGAAGAAGAGACTGAAAAGCTTGAAGAAGGCAAAAAACTAGTCGCACAAGTAGTTGAAGATTTGGGCTTAAAGCCGCATCAAGTAGAAGAGATCGTTCGTCAGGGCGAACCAAAAGATACGGTTTTGAAGATAGCAGACGAAATCGATGCCGATTTAATTGTAATGGGTTCGCGTGGACTCGGTCGTCTAGAAGCAATTTTAAGCAATTCTGTCAGTCAATATGTCTTTCAACTAGCCAACCGTCCCATGTTGTTAGTAAAAGATGACGTTTATGTCAAAAAAATTAAACGTATCATGGTGGCAATGGATAAATCTAGCGCCTCTCAATATGCACTAGATTTAGCTTTATACTTACTACAAGGCTACAAAGAAGCCGAATTGTTTTTAACTCGTGTCAATCCAGATTTAAAAAAAGATTTGCTGCCTCTTTCAAAAACGGAAATGGACAATAACCCCATTCTCGCACCAGCCGCCGCCAAAGCAAAAAAAATGGGGGTTAATTATCGTTGTCTTGTTACTGGTGGCAGACCTAGCGAAGA
>JBOFLQ010000026.1:0-4991 GCA_051657945.1 Xenococcaceae cyanobacterium
CCAAAGTTGCCCTTATCGTCGTAAATGTAACTATTTTTTCCTGGAGTAATGTAGTCGGCAAAGAGACGAATTTCATCGTGGTTGCGTTTGCCATTGCGATCTTCTGCGCCATCGAAAACTGGTGGTGTGGGATGGCTGGCTAAAACATGGACGATTTCGCCGTCGATATTTATGGGAATATCCCAGTGATTTTTGGAAGAGAGACGAAAAATTTCTAATTCTTCTGGCGAGTACCAATCATTGGGTGTGGGGGTGTTAGCATCGTCTGGAAGTAGCGCACCTGGCATATCTTTCCAGAGAAAGTTTTGAAAGGTTCTAATTTGGTCTGTGGCGATCGGATATTTGGAATACAATACCATTCCAAATTGACCTGGAAATGTACCAAATCCATAGGCATCGTTACCGCCTTCAACTCTACCATTATTATCGAAGTCAAAACCGCTAGGAATGCCTGTATTTGAAGGGGCTAAATAAACATAGGGATATTTTTCGGCGACAACTCCGTTTTGGTTGACTTCTAAATAATTTTGACGAAATAATTCGGCGGCTTTTCCTTGGGCATCGTAGTCGAATTCGTTAATTAAAACGACATCGGGATTGTTTCTTTGAATAATTTCGGCGATCGTCTGTGCTTGTTTGTTGTTTGGGGTGGAAAGATCTTCGATTAATTTTCCTTCAGCGTCACGATTTAAGGAGGCGTTGAAGGTGGCGAAGCGAATGTTTTGATTTTCCATAATATTAATTTAGTAGGGGCAGTGCTTTGTGCCTGCCCTATTACCTATTACCTATTACCTATGGCTATTGGATTTTTAAGAAAAGTCCACAGATAAACGCAGATAAACGCGGATAGATTTATTTGTGTTGGATAGTGATTGCTAGATAAATACAAAGTTTTCTGCACTCAAATTCGTGGCTTGGATACTAGAGATAATGGCAACATCTCGATCGCCTATGGCTATAACCGCATCGTTTCCGTTTTGAGATATTTTTAGGTCGTTGAAACTGATGCCCAAACCGTCGATGCCAATCACATCAACACTTTGGTTAAAATCGGTAATGATATTGGCTGATTCGGGCAGGTTTTTGTTGGCAATCCAAAATTGGTCGCTATCTGCACCGCCAGTAATGTTATTACCACCGCTTTTACCAACAAAGAAACGATCTTTGCCATCGCCGCCGACGAGTATGTCATTCTTTCCCAAAAAAAAGGTGTCATCTCCTCCGCCTCCAAAGATTCGATTGCCTCCGCCTCCAGTAGCAGCATCGATCGTATCGTTACCTTTGTTTCCAAACAAAAATTGATTTGTACCAACGTCTAATCGATCGTCTCCCGTACTGCCAAAAATCTGACTGACATCGGCGGGGGTAGATGCAATATTGCTACCCAAACGCGAATCGAGGTTGAGGGAACGATCTAATTTGACGAGAATGAATTCGTTGTTGTCGATATCTGCTTCTCTTCCTTTTGAGAAGGGATAGTTGTTATCGTTGGCAACGAGAATGGTATCTTTATCGATTACCAATACATCTTCGATCGTCTGGAAGGGAAATTTAAAGTTTGTGTTTCCGTCTGAGTTGAGGTCGCTTGAATCTTGGATGTTTAGTAGATCGATGACTAATTCTTTGGAGGCAAAATTGTCGTCACCGATTTTGGAAATATCGATTTTGTAGATTTTTTTGAATTGCGCCTCGTTTCCTTGTTTGTTATCTCGTTCGATAACTAGAAATTCGCGATCGTTAATCGGTGTGATATCGCCGATCGCGTTATTGTTATTTTCGGTTTTATAATAACCAACCAGACGAGTATATTTGCCCCCAGTTACATCATATTCATAGAGACGGCGGGCGTTGTCAGGATCGCCAACCACTGCACCTTCGAGTAATGGATATAGCTTGGTGCGATCGGGGCTAAATGCCATACCTTCAAAACCTAGAGAACGTCCGAGATTGGCGAGTTCATCTTTACTTAAGTCTGGGTTTTGGGGCGATCGTACGAAAGGGGCGACTACTGCATCCCTGACTTTATCTCCCGTGCGGGGAAAGTCGGTAAAGTAAGCGTCTGCACCCAGTTGAATGAATTGTTCGATTTCTTGTTCGGGGGTTTGGGGTGTACCGTCGGGATTGAGGGTGAGAAATCTTTCTTCGTTGCGGAATGTATAGGGATGGACTTGTAAACCTGCGGCGTGGGCGAGTTTAATTAGAGGGAAGATTTCGCCTGTAAGTTGTGTGCCAATTTCCGCTACGCCATCGCCGTTACCATCTACTTTATTTTCTAAAGTTTTGCGGAGGGTAATACTTTCTTTCCAAGGGCCAATTCCTGCGGCGTAAGAACTGATAAATTTGAGACCTTTTTCATTAGCTATTTCGCCATAACCAGTTTTAGCACTTAAATCGATCGCATCTACTAAATCGCCGTAGATTACCCTAGCTTTTGCTCGATCGAAACTAGGGTCGCTAAAATTTTTGACGAGATCGTATGGTTGGGTAAAGGGATCTCCAGCTTTGGTTTTTAAATCTCCAAATAACTGAACCAAAGGAATATCTTTTATTCCTGCTTCGGGTAGTAGTTTGGTTTTTAATTCGATTAAGTTTTGAATCTCGAAGGATTGAATAAAGATGCGACTTGGATCGGTAAATCCTTTTTCGACTAAAGTTTTAATTAGGGGTTCTTCGAGAGACAGTCCTTTTTCATCAAAGTAAGTGGGATGTTTAGTTTCGGGATAAATACCAATTTTTTTACCCGTTTCTGTTTCGACTTGTTTGACTAAATCGATAACTTCAGCAAAAGTAGGAATTTCATATTGACCGTTAAAAGATTGGTCGCGGAAACTACGAGGTTGTACGGCGCGTAAGGTTTTAATTTCTGCTAGGGTAAAATCTTCGGCAAAAAAACCTTCTACTGCTTCGCCATCTACATTTTTAGTCGTCTTGCGATCGGCAAATTCAAGACGAGAGGAAACATCGGTAGTATCGATTAAATTTGGTTCGTGACGGGCAATTAATACGCCATCTTTGGTACTTACTAAATCTGGTTCGATAAAATCTGCGCCCTGTTCGATCGCGAGTTTGTATGCCGCCAGAGTATGTTCTGGTAAATCTCCACTCGCGCCTCGATGTCCTAAAACTAATGGTGTCTGTCCGTTTAAGGTATTTAGTTTGGGAATATTTAAAGTATCGATCGGCGCTTCTAAAAGTTTGCCTGACGAATCGAAGTGTAATAAGTAAGGGCCAAATTCATCCCCAATCCAAATATCGCCATTTTGGTCTAAAACAAAAGATTCGACATCGAAATCCGAACCAGTTAGCAATCTGTCTGAGGTTTTTTCGTTAACGATATCGAAGGGAACTAAATTATTCGGATCGGATAGTTGAATAAAACCTTTAACGCCAACGTTTCCGTCGCCTTTTTCTGCACCTTTAAAACTCGGATCGACTTCATATATTCGCAACAGAAAATCGCTACTATTTTCTTTGCTACCAAAACCATTATCGGAAAGTACCCATAAAGATCCGTCGCCGCTAGGGGCAAATTGTACGCCGCTAAAACCCTGTACTGGTTGCCCATTAAAAGGGCCAGTCCTTCCGTTACTAGAAATGGGTTTGCCCGTACCGTCATTACCCCCAGAATTTTGCCCTGCTGCAAAAGTATCTGCTGGTAAAGAGGCAAATCCTTCTAAAGTAGTTTTCTTGACGGTTGCCATATGTATTGTTACTTTTTTGTGAAAAGTTAAGCTTTAAAATTGCTATGTTTTGCTTAGTTTGAGTAGGTAAAAATCCCTAAACGATCGACAAAAAGATTATCGATCGTTATTTTTCAGCCTAAAAAATGGACGGCGTTGATTGTTTTCTACGTTTACCTATCTAGCTAGCATAATTACAAGAATTTCATTAACAGATTAAGAAGTCACTATCCGCCGATTAAACTTTTCTCGAAAAAGATGATTTTTAGTATGTTTTTAACTAAGTTTTGGCAAGGTTGTCATCTTGTCAAAGAATTAAATGAGGTACTGTCTCGCAAATAGGAATTATTATCATTTGCGAGAGAAGCCGTTCGATTGCGTCATACATTGTCGAATCAATTCCTTGTTCTCAGAAAATTTTAAGTCATACAAAAATCTGAATGAAGTACTGTCTCACAAATAGAAATAATTGTCATTTGTGAGAGAAACCGTTCGCTCGCGTCATACATTGTCAAATCGATTTCTTTTTCTCAGAAAATTTTAAGTCATACAAAAATCTAAATGAAGTACTGTCTCGCAAATAGGAATTATTATCATTTGCGAGAGAAGCCGTTCGATTGCGTCATACATTGTCAAATCGATTTCTTTTTCAAAAAGAATTTTCTTGCCAGACAAGGATTTAAATGAAGTACTGTCTCACAAATAGGAATAATTATCATTTGTGAGAGAAACCGTTCGCTCGCGTCATACATTGTCAAATCAATTTCTTTTTCAAAAAGAATTTCTGACCAACAATGACATTTTCTCTATATTGAAAAATGTTTTAGTCGATAAAAACCGACACTCAAACTCTCATTCCTCTTCATCGAAAGCCAAATATGTTAACTCTAAAACTTTTAAAGCAATTCCCTTTTCAATATTGCCTAAAGCATTTTTTAATTGTTCGCGATCGGCATTTAATCTATCTTCTAGTTCATTAATAAATTCGCTAAGCCAATCTTCTGTGATTTCATTCCAATACAGCTCGATTATTGGTCTGTTACGGTGACTAAATCTATTAAGTAGTTCAGTAGGAATTGAGTAACTATCTGTCGAATAAGAAAATTCTACCGCACATTCTATAATTTCTTTTGGAACATAACGATCTGCCAATTCTTTTAGTTTTGGTATACCAAGTGATTTGCCATTAAGTAGTAAATCGTCAAAATTAGGTTGACCCCAATTGGGATCTAACTTTTTTCTACGTTTTGCTTCTCCCATAACCTGTTTCAGTTTAAACTATATATTTGACTGTCGATCGAAGCCTTTTTT
>JBOFLQ010000027.1:0-66085 GCA_051657945.1 Xenococcaceae cyanobacterium
AATACCGAACCAGCATCTAGATTATCACCTACTTTGAGAGTTCCGTTTTGAACTAACAAGGTAGCAACTGGCCCACGGGCGCGATCGAGGTGAGCTTCAATAACCGTTCCTTTGGCGGCGCGATCGGGGTTAGCAGAAAGATCTTCTAACTCGGCTACCAACAAGAGCATTTCTAAAAGACCGTCGAGATTTTCGCCTTTGAGGGCGCTGACGGGAACCATAATTGTATCGCCGCCCCATTCTTCAGCAAGCAATCCTTGTTCGGTTAATTCTTGTTTGATTTTGTCTGGGTTGGAATCTGGTTTGTCAACTTTGTTAATGGCGACAACAATCGGTACACCAGCCGCTTTGGCGTGAGATATCGCCTCTTTGGTTTGGGGTTGTACGCCATCGTCGGCAGCAACTACTAAGATCGCAATATCGGTTACTCTCGCACCCCTTGCCCGCATGGCAGTAAATGCTTCGTGACCTGGTGTATCGAGAAAGACGATTTGTTGTTGCTTGCCGTCGTGTTCGATATCGACGTGATAAGCCCCGATGTGCTGGGTAATACCACCTGCTTCTCCTTGTGCCACTTTCGTTTTTCTGATCGAGTCGAGAAGAGTAGTTTTACCGTGGTCTACGTGACCCATAATCGTGACAACAGGCGGACGGCGATGCAGATTTTCTAGATCGGCTACGTCAAGCATTTCGCCCTGTTTGGTGGCAGCAGATGTAGTTTCTGGTGTTTCTACTTTTACTCCTAGCTCTTCGGCAATCATGCGAGCCGTATCGAGTTCGAGAGTTTGAGTGATATTAACGGCAATTCCTTTAAAGAACAACTGTTTGATAATATCTGTTTCTGGAGTGTTAAGTAATTCTGCTAGTTCTCTTAAAGTCAAGCTTTCGGATAAAACAATCGATTCGGGCGGCCCTGTAACAATTTGTTGGCGTTCTTTTCGCTCATTTTTAGAACGCGTCGCACCACCTTCTGATTTTGGAGTTGGTGGTTTTTTAGCTTTAGTGGCAGTAGCCGCAGTAACTGGTGCTTTAAAGGATTCTGGTTTGGGCGGGCGAGCGGTCGATAAACTAACTGTCGCCGATGTTACTGCTAATCCTAGGTCTTCAAGATCGTCGTCCTCGACAACCACAGGTTTGCGACGTTTTGTTTTGCCGCCAGCTTTAGCTTTAGCTTTATCGGAATTTTCTTCTTCCTCATCTTCCCAAATCTTTTCTTTGCCGCCGCCTTTTTTGGGAGGTTCGGGTCGTCTTAATTTAGGTTTTTCGAGCTTGAGTGCATCTTGGTCGAGGTTTGATTCTTCAAAATCTTCGCCCTCGTCAAGTTCTGTTTCAGAAAGATCGACAGTATCTGTGGTCGGCTTAATCTCTCGTTCTGCTCTTGGTGGTTTAGGTCGTTGTAATTTGGGTAATTCTTTAACTTCTCTGGATTCTTTTTTAGCGATCGCCTCTATTGTCGGCTTTTCTCTTGGCTCTTCTCTTCTTTGTACGAGTGTTCTTGGCTGTGGCGCTGCTATATTATTACTGATTTCTGGAGCTTTGAAAGCTCTGACAGGAGGAGCTGTCTGCGGGCGCTCGCGCTCGACTCGTTCCTTGTTAGCACTAGAATTTGCTTTTGGTCTAGATGGAGGAGAAACTAGTTTCGGGGTAGAAATTTTGCTTGGAGTCACTACTTTTTCTTCTGCTGTAATAGGTTGAGAGTTTGGTTGGGAAAGTTGTTGTTGAGGTTCTGGCTTTGGCGAAGAGGTTACTTCGATTAATTCGTCCCCATCTCTTTCTTCAATATTGACTCTAGAGGCAGAATTGCTAATCGATGGTTTTGGCGCTAGATTATGCTGCGGATTTTCTGGCATCTGCGGAGGTTCTGCCAATGTAGGACTCGTTGTTTTTTCTGGTTGTTTGCCAACCGAATTGGCACCGAGAGTCTTGTGTTGAATTGCTAGTATTTGTTGCTTTCGTTTTTCTGGCACTGGGCGATCCGGTCTGGGGGGTGAAGATTTGGAGTCTTCTTCTACTAATGCATTATGGTTATGCTTAGGTGTATGAGTTGGGGTATATTTTTCGGCCGCAGACCGAATTTGCTCGGCTTGCGTTTCTGTTATTGTACTACTATGAGTTTTAACTGCAATATCGAGTTGTTCGCAAATATCCAAGATATCTTTATTATCCAAATTTAATTCTTTTGACAATTCGTAAATCCTTACCTTGCCGTTGTTCATCCACTACGTCCTTTAATTTGTAAAAATTGTAGTTATTTCATGACAATGCCTTGGCATAATAATCGATCTTTTCTTCAACTTACTAAAAGCTTTATAACTGTGAGACTACTCGTCACAATAAGAGTTGATATAAATAATTTAATTTAAGAAAACAATACCTCCTTATACTATTTTAGGAAAAAATACCGAAAGTTTGATTTAATCTCTCAAAGACGCAAGGACACATGGAAGACGGACGACTTGCCTTGAATCATTATCTTGGTTTTTTTAGTTTGGATAATTACTAGTGCTGTTTTGGACAATCAATTAATTTAGTCAAAAAATTCATTACTATGCTAGCGATGAACAAGCCAAAGAGTCTAGCAAATTGCGGGCGATCGCACAAACTTAACAGTTTAATTTGGCGATCGCCTATTACTTTGGTTGAGAAAAAGTAGTGGCGCGTCGTTGCAAATTTTGATAAATTTCTTGAGAAACAGTTGCTTTGAGCGCCCGCCCCAATCGGTTTTTTTGACAAGCTTTTTGTAAACAACTAGCTGTCGGACAAATGTAAGCAGAACGACCCATACCCCCATCTAATTGTATTTCCCCAGACGGATAAATTCTAACCACTCGCAAAAAAAAGGTGCGATCGGCAACTTGTCGGCAGCTCAAACATCTTCGTTGGTTAGGTTTCATCCAAGAGGGCTTTTACAGGAACGAGCAGATTTGACAACAATTTCTCAAGTAAGGTTTTTTAGAGAGCTGGCTTATTCTTCTGTGTCATCGGCGGAGGCAGATGACCAATCTTCTTCTGTTGCCGATTCTGATGTCGAGTAATTCAATTTATTTTCCATTGACTCGAGATCGCCATCGTATTTGGCTAAATCTTTAATATCTATTTTCCAACCAGTCAAACGAGCGGCAAGACGAACGTTTTGCCCTTCTTTGCCGATCGCCAAGCTGAGCTGATCTTCTGCCACTAACACTAACGATTGTCTCTCTTCAGTATTAATGAGGACGACTTTATCGACGCGCGCGGGACTGAGAGAATTGGCGATGTAGGTGGCAGGATCGGGTGACCAGCGAATTACGTCAATTTTCTCGCCGCGCAGTTCGTTAACTACAGCTTGAATGCGAGAACCTCTAGCGCCGATGCAAGCGCCAACGGGGTCTACATCTCGCTCTAGCGTATCTACAGCGATTTTGGTACGGGAACCAACTTGACGCGAAGGTGGGTTCGCTTCTCTGGCGACGGCAACAATGCGAACGATTTCCTCTTCGATTTCGGGTACTTCATTGGCAAATAATTCGACAACTAACCCCGCCGATGCTCTGGAGACAATTAATTGGGGACCGCGATGCGGGCCTTCCCTGACTTTTTTGAGCAAAATTTTAAAGGTCGTATTAGAACGGTAGGTATCGCTGGGCAGTTGTTCTCGTTTGGGAAGTTCTGCTTCTACTTCTGGTTGTCCTATTCCGCTGCTGACCGCCATAATTACCGATTGACGCTCGAAACGAAGAACTCTGGCTTGAAGTACTTGATTTTCGAGTTCTTGAAATTCTTCTTGAATCAGCTTGCGCTGTTGGTCGCGCAATTTTTGCAGAAGCACTTGTTTGGTTTGAATCGCTGCCATACGTCCGAATTCTTTTTGTTCGGGGGTAACATCGACTAAAACCGAGTCTCCTATCTGCGTTTCTGCCTCGCCCAATTGTTCTACAACATCATCACGGGCAATTTGATGGTCGGAGTTAGTAACTTCATCGACGATGGTTTTTGTGGTCAGAATTAGAAAACCTTCTTCTTCAACATCGAGCTGAACGTTAAAATCGTCAAAATATTCTTCAGCAAACTGAAAGCGATCGAGACTCTGAGCGCGACGATAGCGCTCGTATCCTTTTAGTAAAGCTTCTTTGAGTGCATCTTGAACGGCGTTTTGCGGTAAGTTGTGCCTTTGACCGATCTGCTCGATCATGTTTTTCAGACCGGGCAACTTGACAAGTGGCATTTAAATAACTCCTTGAGCTAATCGATAATGAATTAAATTTATCTGTTTAAATTTTTCGAGTGGAATTTAACCGCGATCGTCTAATTGCACTCTGGCAACTAATTCGCGAGGTATGGCGATCGCTCTTCCTTTTTGATTGAGGTAAATAGCTAAATCGTCTCTTCCCTGTAAGTTTCCCCGCCATTCTTTTTGTCCGTCAAAGGGAACATAGGTGGTGACGAGTGTGGCAAAACCTTTAAAGGCAACGAACTCACGGTCTGTATTCAAGCTCCTCGAAATCCCTGGACTAGAAATTTCTAGTACGTAAGAACCAGGAATGACATCAGTTACATCTAAGACGGCTTCTAAAGCGCGACTCATCTGTTCGCAGTCGGTTAAGCTCGTATCGTCAATTTGATTGCGAACGTCTACGCGCAATATGGGTGGTCGTTTGTTGGTTTGAAAAACCACATCAACAACTTCCAAATTCAATTCTTGAGCGATAGGCGTTGCCAGCTCGATAACTTGTGGAACGAGAGGATGAGTCATGCTAGCTTAGATTTACCAATATATATTCTGACTGCGAAGATATTTGATAACACAGAAATATCACCGCCGAAGTTAAGCAACAAAAAAAAGCGGGTGTTCCCCACTTCCAAACTACTTAACCAATTTTGGTAGGCGGAAGGAAATTATAGCTCAAAAGCTAGTTTTCCTCTTTTTTCATATTACAACAAATAGTCAGCTTTCAGCTTTTATGGTTCATAGTTCATTGGGGAACGGGGAACGGGCAACGGGCAACGGGCAACGAGTGAAGTCAAAAGTAATATTTTGCTACTTATTCCCTATTCCCTGTTGCCTATTCCCTATTCCCTTTTATAGGCACGATTCTAGTTTCTTTCGAGACTGTGGTAAACTCTTTTTCTGAAATTGGTTCGACGTAATTAATTTTAATTTCTTGCAGGAGTTCGACTAAAAGAGATTCAATTTTGGCGAGGCTTTGGCGATTTTGAAATTCGGAGGCGATCGATTTGTTAAATGTTTCGATTAAATTTTCTAAATGTTTCTCGAAAATTGGATCGTCTTCTAGTGCCGATTCGAGAAATTCAGATAACGATTGATAAATTCTTTTGACGATTTGTTCGGTGAGGTTGGCTTGTAAGTTACCCAATCCTGGTAAAAGTTGAATTCCTTGATAGCCAGGAGTCCCTTTGAGAGCTTTTTGAATGCTGTATTGTAGCAGCGTTTCAACTTCTGGGCGAATTTGCGGCAAAATTTGGCGTACAAAGGCTCTAGAAATTAATTTGGCTATTTCGGCTGTTTCGTTAGTATTGTTGAGGTCTACGTAGGGTTTAAGAGCATTTTGATTGATAAAATCGCTAACCTCTCCGCGACGAATTGATTCTTGAGCGCGATCGATAACGTGGACGACTACGACTTCGGTTAATTCGTCGGCGATCGCGTTGACGAAACCTTTGCTAGTTTGTTTTTTGATTTCGTAGAGATCGATTAAGCGAGCTTGGTTTAAGCGTAGTATGACGGTGATTGTCCGTAAACTTCGCCAAAAAGGAATTATTAAGAAAATGTCGTACCAACGCCAGAGCATGGCATCAAACCATTTAATTCGGTAACGACGGGAAATTATTAAGGTACGAATGATAAATTCTAAGCCAAACAGAAGATTAAACCAAATGTCGATTTGCCAAAAGCGATCGACTAAAGTACCAGTTTCACCGATGCGACGAAAATAATTAACTGCAATTAAAGGTCTAATTTCTTGACGATAAAACTCTATTTCTGCTTGAAGATTGCGAGTTTCTAAATAAGATTTGCTCCAAAAAGTTTGAAAAGATTGTTTAGCTGTATCTTTTCGCACGCGATCGCGCATTCGGTTTTTTATTTTTTCGAGATAGCCCGATAAATTGGCAGTAGCGAAGGGATTGGTATTAATTAAATTAACGCTCAGTTCGCCCAATTGTTCTAGCGATCGCTCGATTTCTTCTTTGCCGAGAGCTTGTCCATTTGTCGTCTCTAATTGTTTTATGGTTCGATCGGCTATTTGTAAATAGTTTTGGGTTTGTCGATTTGCTTCGATTCCTTTGATTGGATCGTATAATTCAGTCAAAATAGGACGCTCTTGGTAGCGCACATAAAAAAAGTAAAAGCTGCGTTTGGAAATATAGCTGAGATCGAAGATAACCAAAATTAAATTTAGCACCAAAAACACAGCCATAAATCTTTCGTACCAAAGATTGCGACTGCTTGTTTTTTTTCTGCTGAATGTATAATTACTCATGACTTATTCCATGCTCAGCATTTTCATTCCCAAACACTTTTTATTTGGCTAATACCCCATTGAGAAATATATCGGATAATCCTTCTGCCATTTCCTGAAGAGCGGCGGGAGAGGCTTGAGGATCGATAATCGTGTGTTTGGAAAAGCCCGCGATCGCGAACATACCTAAAAATACTCGAGCGACGATTTTAGGGTTCATGGGGCGATAAATACCGCGATCCATTGCTGTTTGAAAGAAAGCTTCGGCTACGTCTGTCATCTTGACAATTACTTCCGATTGAATTCGTTCGTTTAATTCGGGATGGCATTGCGCCTCAATAAAACAAACTCGCAACAAATCGTTATTTTCATGCATTTTGAGCATGCGGCGGCGCATTACTTGGGATATGGCTTTGTAGCTTGCCATTTCACTCAATTCTGTCAGCAAATCGGTGAGAATATCTACCCAACCGGCGGTAGCTACTTCCACCAAAATGGCTTTTTTATTAGCAAAGTATCTAAATAACGTTCCTTCAGAAAGGTTAGCCGCACCTGCTAAATCTTTAGTGGTTGTGCCTTCATAGCCTTGCCGAGCAAACAAACGCAGTGCAGATTTGAGAATGCGCGATCGCGTATCCTCTTCAGTGGTAGATACACCTGATGTTTCTCCTCGGAGTTTTTGACGAAAACTTTGCATAATCTCTAATTTAAGCTATGTTTGACGGTCGAGCGATTGCGTTTGAAAGCTAATTTTATTCAGTATATAGAGGGCAAGCGCTCTAAAACCAAAAGATATTCTTTAGCAGATCGGTTAATTTAAACAAGTCGATCTTCATTCCTAAGAATTTAGGCACAATTGATGATAGTAACAAAGCGTGAATACTTAATTAAAGAATTGTTAAGTTTGCCGAGTTTGCTAGTTTAGTATGCGCGATCATTTTGGCTGCCAATTTAAGCAATTAAAATCTATGTTGAAAATTTTGAAAAAATTGCACTGGCAAAAATTTGCAACTTTTTTCCTCAGCTCACTACTAATTTACTGGAATTTGCTGCCAATGGCGGCGCTAGCAGATGTAGAATCGAAAACAAAAAATCAGTCGATTCAACCATACCTGCAAAAAGTAATTAAGGACATTACTGAGTTTCGTCTCGACAATGGGATGAAATTTATTGTTTTAGAAAATCACAAAGCGCCTACGGTATCTTTTGTCACCTACGCCGATGTTGGCGGTGCCAATGAAGTCTTAGGCAAAACTGGGGCGGCTCATTATTTGGAGCATTTAGCCTTTAAAGGAACGAAAAAAATCGGTACGATCGATTATCAAAAGGAAAAAGAGCTATTAGAGCTGAGCGATCGCATTTTCGACGAACTCAAAGCAGCAGAAAAGTCAGGAGACAAAACTAAGTTAGCCCAATTGCAAGCCGAGTTTAGCAAAGTCGATCTCGAAGCCAAAAAATACGCCAAACAAAACGAATTTGGTCGTATTGTCGAGACGGCTGGAGGCGTTGGTTTGAATGCATCGACTTCCAACGACTACACTAACTATTTTTATAGTTTTCCTGCCAATAAGCTCGAATTGTGGATGTCTCTTGAATCGGAAAGATTTTTAGAGCCTGTTTTCCGTGAATTTTATAAGGAAAGAGAGGTCATCATTGAAGAAAGAAGGATGCGTACTGATAATTCACCTCTTGGTAAATTAATCGAAACGTTTTTAGGAACTGCTTTTGAAGTACATCCTTACAAATATCCCGTAATTGGCTCGGAAGCGGATATCCGCAATATAGAAAGGAAAGATATCCAGAAGTTTTTCCAGACTTATTACACCCCTAGTAATTTAACGATGGCGATCGTCGGCGATGTCAATCCACAACAGGTCAAACAACTCGCGATCGGTTATTTTGGTCGTTTTCAAACTGGAGCGAAACCGCCGAAAGTAACTGCTATCGAACCAGCACAAACTAAAACCAAAGAAGTGGCGATCGAATATCCCGCCCAACCCGTCTATATAGAAGGGTATCACATCCCCGCATTGAAACATCCCGATTATCCCGCTTACGAAGTAATTTCTGCCCTATTAAGCTACGGAAGGACTTCTCGTTTGTACAGATCTTTAGTAGAGCAGAAACAGGTAGCTTTGTCGGCGGAGGGATTTGCTGGTTTTCCTGGTGATAAATTCCCGAATTTAATGGCTGTTTATGCTTTAGTCGCACGCGATCGCAGTTTGGATGATGTCGCTCAAGCAATTAATATCGAACTGCAACGCCTAAAAACCGAACCAGTCTCTGAGGCAGAATTAGATCGAGTTAAAACCCAATTAAAAGCCCAGGTAATTCGCAATCTCGATTCGAATATGGGGATGGCTAATATCCTTGCGGAATATGAGGCAAAAACTGGCAGTTGGCGTAATGTTTTTAAAGAGTTAGACGCGATCGCTGCCGTTACCCCTGCTGATGTGCAAAAAGTGGCAAAGGCTACTTTTATTCCTACCAATCGCACGATCGGACGCTTAATTAATTCTGCATCGTAACTACGAAACATATATGAGCATTACGAAGAATTTTAAAGGCTTAAGCTGGCTGGGATTATTGCTAGTCGCAATTCTAGCAGTATTTGTTTTGCGCCAACCCGCGCTAGCTGTTACCGCCAAACACTACGACGAACTTAAGTTTCCTCCCCTAGCAGAAGTACAAATCCCTAAATATGAGCGCTATGAACTAAAAAATGGGATGGTAATATATCTAGCTGAGGATCGTCGTCTGCCTCTAATTAGAGGAAGTGCGATCGTTCGTACTGGCGATCGCTTAGAGTCTTCAGAAAAAGTAGGTTTGGCGCAAATAACAGGCAGAACGATTCGGATTGGTGGAACGTCAAAACATACCGCTGACGAACTAAACGCCATGTTAGAACAAAAAGCGGCAAGTGTTGAGACAAGTATTGATACTAGTGCTGGAGGCGCTAGCTTTGATACTCTCAGCGAAGATTTGGATACGGTATTTAATTTATTTGCCGAAGTATTGCGCTATCCTGCTTTTGCTGCCGACAAGCTAGAGTTAGCTAAACGCCAGGAGAAAAATAATATTGCCCGTCGCAATGACGATCCCAGTGACATAGCGGGCAGAGAATTTAACAAGTTGATTTATGGTGGTGATAGTCCCTATGGGCGCACTACTGAATATCAAACTATTGAAAGTATCTCTCGCTCTGATGCGATCGCTTTCTATCAAAAATATTTCCGTCCCGACAATATGATTTTAGGCATTGTCGGCGACTTCGATGCGAAAAAAATGAAGGCGGCGATCGATAAAGTTTTTGGCGATTGGCAAGTAAATGCGCCAAAACTAAAAATTACCATTCCTTCAGCCTCTCAAAAAGATTTGGGCGGCGTTTTTATGGTAAATCAACCTCAATTGACTCAAAGTAGCGTTTTATTGGGACATATTGGCGGTCAACTCAAAGATCCCGACTATCCCGCTTTAGAGGTTTTAAACGAAGTACTCAACGGATTTAGCGGCAGATTGTTTAACGAGTTGCGATCGCGCCAAGGTTTAGCTTATTCCGTTTATGCTTACTGGAGTCCTCGTTATGATTATCCAGGAACTTTTACTGCTGGCGGACAAACTGCTTCTAATTCTACCGTACCTCTAGTTCAAGGATTGTTGGCAGAAATAGAAAAAATTCGCGAAAATCCGATCGAGCCTGATGAATTAGCCAGAGCAAAAGATTCGATTCTCAATTCGTTTGTTTTTAATTTTCAAGACACCAATCAAACCATTTCGCGGTTGATGCGTTACGAGTATTATGGCTATCCCAAAGACTTTATTTTTCAGTATCAAGATAAAGTTAAAACCGTGACGATCGAAGACGTACAAAAGGTAGCTCAACAATATTTAAAACCCGAACAAATAGTGACTTTGGTAGTAGGTAATTCAAAAAATATGCAACCACCGCTTAGTAGTTTGGGTACTCAAGTAAGAGCGGTTGATATTACAATTGCCAATCCTAAAAGTAGTTAATTAGTTGAGTATCTAGCTTACCGATCGAGATAGTCGATCGAGAAAAACAAAATAACTTGTTGTTAGAAAACAATTATTAAGATGCATCATTAATGCATCTTTTTTATTACTACAATTTTTTGTAGGATGGGCTTTGCCCATCTCGATCGACGATATGAAATAAAATAATTGAATTATGACAGAATATCGTCGTTTTTATCGTCCAGGTGGTATTTATTTTTTTACGCTTGTTACTTACGAGCGTCAGCCTATTTTTGCAAAGCCAGAAAATATATCCCTTTTACGTTTAGCTCTCAAACAAGTTAAATCTGAAATGCCTTTTGATTTTGTTGCTGCTGTTGTTTTACCAGACCATCTCCATTTTATTTGGCAATTACCTGAAGGGGATAGTAATTATTCAGCTAGAATCGGAAAGTTAAAAATTTTATTTACGCGATCGCTACGCGGACAAAATAATTTACCTAAAAATATTTCTGATTCTCGTCGCAAACATAGAGAAAGTGATGTTTGGCAAAGGCGTTTTTGGGAACACACAATTAAAAACGAACAAGATTTTTTAGAACATCTTAACTATATTCACTACAATCCTGTCAAACATAATTTAGTTAATTGTCCTCATTTTTGGTCTAATTCAAGTTTACAAAAATGGATCGAACAGGGTTTATATTCTGCTGATTGGTGTTGTATTTGTCAAAATAATAATTTAAAAGTTTCTATCTTTGCTGTGAGGATTGACGAATAAAGATGGGCAAAGCCCTAGACGTTAAAATTAGTAATTATTGGGCTTTACTCCTCTTATGAGTATATAAATATTTTAATTTGGACGATTGAGCTAATTATTGTAAACATTAATATTCTGGCGATTGTATATGGATATTTAGATATCATTTTCGCTAATTGAATTGTTTACGTGATTTTTAATGCTACTTATAAGGTTGACGATTAAAAATAAAGATGGGCAAAGCCCATCCTACGATAATAAAAAGATATCTAATTTTCTATCTTTTGGCTGATTTAAAAATAGTATAGCGATCGCTATATTGCTTATAGATAAATAAATCGTTCATCTCTCAAAAAATTAACAGAGACGGAAGTAAGGAAAAAACCCTGAAGGAACGCGCCTCTCGATCGCAACTTATATATTTGGATGCGAAAATTATGCAAAATCAAGATCGCGGAATTAATAACGAATACAATTCATCATTAGTTGACACAACGCCGAAGTTTGCATCAATTCAAGAGAAATCGCGTTGGTTGCTGCTAAAGTCTGAAAAAGCAGCCAAAAATCGAACAGATTCCATGTTAAAACGTTCTGCTAGTGAAATCGGCTTAGTTTAATCGATCGCATTGATGGACTCAAACATCCTATTTGTTGTTAGTTTTTAATTAAAAAATTAAATTTTTTGAGGCGATCGCAACCCGATTAAATATACAAATAAATATACAAAAAAAGATGGGCAAAGCCCATCCTACAATTTAATTAAGAAGTTCGAACTTTTTTTACTCCCATTCGATCGTTCCAGGTGGCTTGGAAGTGATATCGTAAACGACGCGGTTGACTCCTTTGACTTCGTTGACAATTCGATTGGAAATAGTTTCTAATAAGTCATAGGGAACGCGCGACCAGTCAGCCGTCATGCCATCTTCACTACTAATCAAACGCAAGACGACAGGATGGGCATAAGTGCGTTTATCTCCCATCACGCCAACGCTACGAACTGGAAGCAATACGGCGAAGGCTTGCCAAAAGTCGTGATACATTCCCTGCTTGCTAATCTCATCGCGGACGACAAAATCGGCATCTCTGAGGATATTCAATCTTTCAGCAGTAACCTCACCGATGATACGAATTGCTAAACCCGGACCTGGAAAAGGATGACGGCGTACAATTTCTTCTGGTAAGCCGATCGCACGACCTAAATTACGTACTTCATCTTTAAACAGTTTACGTAAAGGTTCTACCAATTTAAACCGTAAGTTTTTGGGTAATCCACCAACGTTGTGATGACTTTTAATTTTGACGGCGACTCTTTCCCCTGTTTGTGGATCGACGTTGCTGTCAGCAGATTCAATGACATCGGGGTATAATGTTCCCTGGGCAAGATAGTCGAATGGCCCAAGACGATTCGATTCTTCTTCAAAAACGTGAATAAATTCGTGTCCGATGCGACGGCGTTTTTCTTCAGGATCGGTTATTCCTTCCATTCGTTCGAGAAAACGTTCGCGCGCGCTAACGTATTCAACGGGAATTTTGAATTGTTTGTCAAATATTTCTACCAATCTTTCTGGTTCGCCTTTCCGCATGAAACCTTGGTCGATAAACATGCAAGTTAATTGGTCGCCAATAGCACGATGCAGTAAAAAAGCTAAGGTAGAAGAATCGACACCACCAGAAAGGGCGAGTAACACTCTTTTATCGCCTACTTTGGCACGAATTTCCCGAATAGATTCTTCGACAAATGCTTCTGTCGTCCAAGTTGGTTCGCACTCACAGATATGATAGACAAAGTTGCGAATTAAGGCAATTCCGCCTACCGAATGAACTACTTCTGGGTGAAACTGAACCCCGTAAAGTTTTTTCTCTTGATGGGCGATCGCCGCACAAGAAGTATTGTCTGTATGCGCTAGAACGGTAAAACCTTCTGGCAAGTTCGTACAAGAATCGCCGTGACTCATCCACATTGTCGATTCGTTTTCAACGTTGGTCAACAAATCGGTAGGATCGTCAATAGTCAAAGAAGCTTTACCATATTCTCCTCTTTTTGCTTTTTCGACTGTACCCCCTAACTGTTTGACCATGAGTTGCATGCCATAGCATACCCCCAAAATAGGAATGCCTAAGTTCCAAATTTCGGGATCGCAGATGGGCGCATATTTATCATAAACAGAATTAGGCCCTCCAGAAAGAATGATTCCTTTGGGATTGAGGGTTTTTAATTGTTCTGCGGTGGTACGGTAAGAAATCACTTCTGAATAAACTTGCGTCTCACGGATGCGACGGGCAATTAATTCAGAATATTGAGAACCAAAATCAACAATAACGATCGTTTGACGATTGAGATAGTTATTTAGAGACTCGGAGGATAAAGCCTCTGTATTTTGTGCGATCGATTCTGTTTGAATAGTCACTATCTAGAAGCAGGTAATGGTGTGGACTGTTTTGGAAAAATAAATGAAGAAAACTAGACTCAAACAAAAGTCTGAATTAATGACAAGCAAAGTATGGCTGTCAAGCCGTTTTGTTCTTGAATGTAAAGAAAATTAAAAATATTCAGACCATGCTAACACACTTTGATAATTAACATAGCCGCGTTTAGACTTTTTTACTAAAGCCGATCGAATAACAACGATCCCCTTTGGTAAAATAATTGTAGCGAGAATTGTTTCGTTTGGTTTAATCAACTTTGAGCCATGCCAATTTAGCTGCACCAACAATTCCCGCCTGATTACCCAATTGAGCTGTTAATAACTGCAAATCGAGACGAGAAGTTTTCATGACTCGACCTTCGATTTCATCTATGGTTGCTGGAAAAAAAAATTTGCTACTAGCACTAACACCACCGCCAATAATAACGACTTCGGGAGTAAGTACGTAAATTAAACTTGCCAATCCAGCACCCAAAAGCTTGCCGTAATTTTGCCAAAATTCTAAAGCTAGTTCGTCTCCCATTATTGCCAAACGACCTAATTCTTCTGGATCTTTGCCCGTAGCGCGACGAATAGCGCCGATCGAGAGATACTGTTCCAAAGAACCGCGATTGCCACTATTGCAAGGATAACCATCAGGATTTAAAGTAATCAGTCCCAATTCTCCAGCAGCACCATAATGTCCTGCAAACAACTCACCATTAAGAATAATCGCCCCGCCTACTCCAGTGCCGAGAGTTAACATAATGGCGTGACGAAAATTTTTGCCCGCACCTATCCAAGCTTCTCCCAACCCCGCACAATTGGCATCGTTGGCAACAGTGACGGGTAAGTTAGTTTTTTCCTCCAACCAATCGGCAAGGGGAACATCATGCCAATTATCTAAATTAATGGCGATTTTAGCAATTCTACCACTAGCATCAGCAGGGCCAGGAGTACCAACACCGATCGCCAGACAATTACTATTTTGCTTTAATTGTTCGATCGCGCGGGCGATCGCATTTGTTACGGCTTCTGGTGTTGATGGTTGTGGCGTATCTACACTCAAAAATTGCGTACAAGTTCCATCCAAACTAACTCTTCCTAACTTGATTGCCGTTCCGCCCAAATCTACACCGATTACTTCAGATTCTCTCACCGATCGCCATTGCTTAAATTAATTTATAGTATTTTTTAACCGATTTAAACTTGTAAGACAAGTTTTGTTGAGATGCGATCCTCCTAATTTGTGGGCTTTGAGCAGATTTATTCTTATCTTTCTTTCGTCAAAAAAATTTGAGGTGCGAGACTACTGTTGCAATTGTTTTAAAAGATCGATCGTTTTCTCATATTCAACAGAATCGCCTCGATCGAGAAAAAGTTGTGCCGCTTTTTGTAAGTCCAAAATTGCACCTTGTTTGTCTTCTATGTTATAGCAAACAACTTTCATCCAGATAATGAGTACAAAAATATAAGCGCGCTATAGTTGTTCTCTCTCGCGATTGCTATTTTTTGATTGCTTGTTTGACTAAAGTACTACCAAAATCCCAAATCGTACCTGGATAGCGATGACAGTCAGCTAAAACATCTTCAAAAGCATTAACAAAAAGATCGACTTCTTCTTCACCAATAATTAACGGTGGCAAGAGTTTAATTATATTTGAGTTGTTTGCTGATACTTGAGTGAGAATATGATGGCGCTGAAACAAAGGAACGGTAATTAATTGACTGAATAAACCTTTTTGGACTGTTTCTAGCATCGTCCAACCAACTTTAAGATTTAGCGATCGCGGGGATCGAAATTCTAAACCGATCGCCAATCCTTTACCGCGCACTTCATAAAATAATTCGTACTTTTCTGTTAGTGGTTGCAAGGCTTTCATCAAGCGATCGCCCATTTGACGCGAATTTTCTACTAAATTTTTTTCATCTAAAACGTGGAGAGTTGCCAATCCCGCCGCCATTGCCATCGGGTTTTTTCCGAAAGTAGAACCGTGAACTAAGGCACGATCCATACGATGAAATACTTTAGCGAATATATCGCCGCGACAGAGAACAGCGCCTACTGGCACGTAACCACCAGAAAGCGCTTTAGCGATCGCGATTAAATCTGGTTCGATACCCCAATGTTCGAAGGCGAAAAACTTCCCAGTTCGTCCCAAACCTGTTTGCACTTCGTCGGCAACAAGCAAAGTTCCGTATTGACGACATAATTGCTGTGCTGTGCTTAAATAATTATTAGATGGTAAAGTGACGCTCTTTCCTTGAATTGGTTCGAAAAAGAAACCCGCTACATCTTTTTGAGAGAGTGCTTTTTCTAAAGCGTCGATGTCACCAAACGGAACGACATCGCAATCTGGTAAAAATGGCTCAAAACCTTGTCGAAATTCTTCACCACCATTGAGAGAAAGAGAACCATAACTTAAACCGTGATAAGCACCTTTACAATAAACAAGTCGCGATCGTCCAGTCGCACAGCGTACAAACTTGATTGCAGCTTCGATCGCTTCGGTACCACTATTAGCAAAAAAACAACGCTCGATCGATTTAGGAGAACGTTTTATCAATTCATCGGCTAACATTCCTGGTAGTAAAGCACAATCTAGTTGCACTAAAGAAGGTAAATCGGCATCGAGGACATCTGCTAGTGCCTTTTTTACGGTAGGATGACTGCGTCCGAGAGCAAATACGCCAAAACCAGACAAAAAATCTAAATAACGATCGCCATCTTTATCGATTAAATATGCACCTTCTCCTCTCTCATAAAAGCGATCGTAGCCGATCGTCTTGAGGACGCGCACTAGTTGAGAATTTAAATACTCGCGATGCAGGTTGTAATTTTCTCCCCTGCATTTCTCCATTTCCTTGAATAAATCGAAAGTCATTGGTTAATTATTTTTAATTGGTTAGACAAAACATTCGATCGACTTTATTTAACGCGATCGCTAACATAAATCGCCCTATTTGGTTGTTTTGTGGACGCTATAGTAGGGGAAGAGCGCACATCGGAGGTTACCTTCGATGTGGATCGGCGCTCCGTCTTATACATACATCTGCAAACATTTTTTTTAGCTAGTGCTATTACAAACTTATCAATTCTCTGTGTTTAGCGCCGATTTTTTTATGATTGCTAAATATTAATGATTAGAAATTATGATTTTTACTTTATAAACAATTTCTAATAGAAATCAATATATTAGATTAACAAATTTTTTTCATAAAAGCGATCGTAGCCGATCGTTTTGAGGACGCGTTCACATACCATATACTTCGGTAAACCTACCCCTACCTAAATTGTTTGACTAGACAAAAAAATCTTAAGGGGCGATCGATAATATAGATCGAGATATCTGCATTTATCTGCGGATACATTTTCTCTCAAATTATTTAGATGGCGTTAGCTAAAAACCGATCGAGTCTCTGAGTTTAGCGCCGATTTTTTCATGACTGCCAAATATTTATGATTATAAATTATTTCAAACATAGCTACATTCACTTTTAAAAACATACAATTACACCAGTTTAGCAATCTCCATACTTGTATAAATACGTCCCAGGCTTTAATTTGGTCTTTTTGTTGAGAATTAAAAGTTGGTTTACAGCCTTGACCTGGTTGATTATATAGCCCTAATATTCCGTTTGATTCCCATCGATTAAACCAGTTATACAGCGTTACAATTTTTACCCAGTTTGTAGTCACTGCTAAGGAGCGGAGAAACTGGGCTTTTATTTTTTATTTTTTTGCAAACATTTTTGGTTAAATAGAACAATTTTTCACAAGTCAGATACAACTACTTTTTCTTTTCTTTATCCTACAGACTGCATCTACACTGCATTCTCACTAACTACTGAGTTCTGTAATTTGCTATAGTCTCAACCAAAGTTATAGGTAATTTATCTATTTCGTTGAGGTAGAAATCATGACATTTGTCAGGTGTTTATCTGAAGTTGAATCTCTATGATAAAAATCATGAAGTAGCAACGGTTTAATTATTTCCGTTAACGAAAATACTTCACTGCAATCTGAATTAGCTTAAGCCTTAAATTCAGAAAACAATAGTCAAGAAGCCACCGATTTAGGTGCTAAACACGGTTATATTTTTATTAAGGAAAAAATCATGTCACACGAAATCAACAAAAATCAACACTTAACCGATCGACACTTAACTGATGAGGAATTAGATGCTGTGGTAGGGGGTGTAAAACCAAAGACAAAACGTGAACCTCTTGGTGTTGACGAGGGGAGAAAAAAATTTATGGAGAAGCGTTTTAAACAGGAAAGAGAATATCAAAAATTTCGTACAATACTGTAATAGGTAAGCTGTCTCACCTTCGCAAGCTTTTCTAAGCTTAAGTATCAATTCAGACCATAAATTGTTAAGCTTTAGAAATATCTTTTTTAATCCCAAGTCAGCACACCCCACGTATATACAAAAGCATCATTTTTTAATGATGCTTTTTACGTGGTTGCTGGTAAGGGGAAGTTTCCCCCTTGACCCCCTTCTTTGACTTGCTTGTGATGAAAATCGCGATCGCTACCGCTTCGAGCGGCGCGAAGAGCGCAACAATGACCAAACCTAACAAAACTATTATCTGTGTAGGGTTTCACTTAGAAATAAACCAAATAATATTTTAAAAATATCAATACAACTAAATAAATATATTGGACATAAATAATAGCTTATTTTAGAATTGCGATCGAGCAACAAATTTAGAATTTAAAAAATTGAATAATGGAAACGCAATGGAATGCCGAATTATATCAAGGCAAACATAAATTCGTTTGGCAATTTGGAGAAATGTTGTTAGATTTGCTTGCACCCAAACCAGGTGAATATATTCTCGATCTTGGTTGCGGTACTGGACAACTAACACAGCAAATTGCGATCGCTGGTGCGGATGTTTTGGGAATCGATCGATCTAAAGAAATGGTCGATCGCGCTAAAAGTAACTATCCTCATCTGAAATTTGATGTTGCTGATGCTAAAAATTTTCAGATCGATTGCGCTTTTGATGCTGTATTTTCTAACGCTACTTTACATTGGATTAAACCGCCAGAAACTGTCATCGACTCTGTTTACAAATCTCTCAAACCTGGAGGACGTTTTGTCGCGGAATTTGGCGGTAAAGGTAATGTCAAGGCGATCGTCCAAGCGCTTGAGTTATCTTTGAAAGAATTGGGTTATGCAAATTTAGATAATATTAATCCCTGGTATTTTCCCAGCGTTGGCGAGTATACTTTTTTGTTAGAGCAATTTGGATTTGAAGTTGTTTACGCCACACTTTTCGATCGACCTATTTCTCTAGAAGGTGGGGAAGCAGGTTTGCGTAACTGGCTCGAAATGTTTGCCAATGGTGTTTTATCTAAATTATCTGTCGAACAACAAGAAGAAGCGATCGCTACAACAGAAAAATATTTAAAACCACAACTGTATGAAAATAGTATCTGGAAAGCAGATTATCGTCGCATTCGAGTTGTGGCAATCAAAAACTAGACGGCTTGTTTATCTGAATCGACATATATTGGTAAAGAGTCTCGATTCAGATAAATTATGAATAAAACTCCTAATGCTGGAGATCCTTCTCTGCTGCTATTATCTCAATGGGCATTTTTTTTTGTTTGTGGCGGCATAATTTTTGTTTTAACGCTCACGCTTTTTCCTTATGACTTTTTCTTTAGAGAAGTTATGGATGAGTTTAGTTACAATTATCTGTTGTCGAGAGTAGAAAGACCAAACGATCTCGATGACATAATTGCTAACGTATTTTTGTTTATGCCTTTTGGGTTTGGGGTAGGTTGTCTGACTCGCCAACTTAAGCTTACAAAGAAAATAGCTTTGTTAGTGGTTGCCGTAGCTAGTTTTGGACTGACTTTTTCTGTAGAATTCTTGCAAATTTTTTTGCCAACTCGAAATCCCAGCTACGTCGATTTAACTACAAATACGATCGGTGGAGTAATTGGTTTTTTATGTTTTCAATTTTTCGGTATTCAATTTCTTAAGATCGTTACTGCTGTTTTATCAGTAGAAAAGCTGTGGCGATGGCGAAGCCCAGGTAGCGCCCAATCGCGAAAAATATCGATTTTGTTAGCGATCGCCTATTTAAGTTTTATTATCTATTTAACGGTTAAACTACCGAGTAAATCGGTACTGTGGCAATTAAGTGACTGGGATGTCAATTTTCCTGTGGTAGTGGGAAATGAATTGACTGGAGATCGTCCTTGGCGGGGAAAAGTCGAGCAATTATGTTTCGGCGATCGCGCTGCAACTGAAGTGGAAGTAGCCAAACTTTTTACTCTCAAAGATTCTTGCAATGCACTTTCTCCTTCTCTTATCGCTGCTTATGAATTCGAAAAAGGAGAAGTTAGTTATCGAGATCGAACGGAAAATCTTCCCGATTTAACCTGGCATCAAAATATTGCCACCGAACAACCAACACAAGGAGTTGCCATACATCCAGAAAACTGGTTGCATACGGAAACGGCTACGGTTTTAAACGAAAAAATCAAAAACAGCTCCCAATTTACCATTAGTTTTATTATCGCAACTAATGACCTAAAACAAAATGGGCCAGCTCGAATCATTTCTCTTTCCAGAGATATCTATCATCGCAATTTAACGATCGGACAATGGCAAAATAACCTAAGTATTCGATTGCGAACCTTTCAAACGGGAAGTAATGGTACTAGACCCGAATTTATCGTTTCTAATTTCTTTAACGATACTCAATTCCACCACGCGATCGCTACTTATGACGGTCGTTCAATGGTTGTTTACGTAGACAATTTAAATAATAAAAAAATGCTCGAATTTATGCCAGAAACTACTTTGTTTTGGTCGTTAGCTCCTCGCTTTCCAGTTCTAATTCATCTCAATAATTTTCATACTATTTTTTATCGTTTTCTTTATTATTTGTTAGTTTTATTGCCTTTAATTATAATTAGTTTTAAACAAATCAATTCTCGAATACAAGCTGAATAAAATTTCGATAATTAAATTATAATTTAACTGATGTTAGCTAAACCTTTTTTGAAATGGGTTGGTGGTAAGTCGCAATTATTACCAGAGATTTTAAAGCGTATGCCTAGCGACTATCAAACATATTATGAACCTTTTCTTGGAGGTGGAGCTGTTTTCTTTTCCTTACAGTCGGCTGTCCAAGCGATTGGCAATGCAAAATCTGTTGCCTGTGGCAACGGCTGTGCAGTGGATACCACTCATAAGTCCAAGCAAGCTATAGATTTTGCCGCCTGCTTAATTGACATCAATCAAGAACTGATTAACACTTATACCGTTGTTAGAGACAAGTTGGATGAGCTTATCGACGATTTAAAATGCCACATTTACGCTCGAGATTATTATTATGAATTACGTGATGTCGATCGCACATTTGAGTATAAGAATTGGAGCGACGTAAGAAAAGCAAGTCGCTTTATTTATCTCAACAAAACTTGTTTCAACGGACTCTATAGACTCAATTCAAAAGGTCAATTTAACACTCCGATCGGACGCTATACTAATCCAACTATTTTAGATGAAAAAAATTTGATAGCTTGTAGCAAAGCTCTGCAAAATGTCGAGTTAACAGTGGGAGATTTTCAGATTATTGAATCTAGGATAACATCATCTGATTTTTGCTATTTCGATCCGCCCTATGTTCCCTTGACAAAAACAGCGAATTTTACTGGATATAGTCTCCAGGGATTTAATGAAGATATGCATTTATCGCTTTATCATTTGTGCTGTCGTCTAGATAAGAGGGGAGTAAGATTTATGTTATCTAATTCCTCTGCTCCTTTGGTTTTAGAACTATACAAAAATTTTAAAGTATCGTTCGTAAGTGCGAAGAGAGCTATTAATTCACATGGTGATAAAAGAGGACAAATATCTGAGGTAATTGTCACTAATTATTAGCTCGAAATATTTTTTCAACATTTCGATAGATATTTAATCGACCGACAACTGTGTTACCGTTCAGAATTAAGGATGTTGTTATCTCGATCTCCGACAATTGCTACGCAATCGAAAGGATAAAAAAATATGGATCGCGATCGCTTTGTTGTTAAACCCGGTTCGACAATTTCTCTGCACAAAGACTTCGATCCTGCTTTTAAGGATGGTTTTCTTAATAAAGAAGATGCCGCAGTTAAATTAAAAGAGGATATCGAACGATTAGTTAAGTATCAAGGTATTCTTTACGCGCAAGATACTTATGCTTTGTTAATAATTTTTCAGGCGATGGATGCTGCGGGTAAAGATAGTACTATCAAACACGTCATGTCGGGAATAAATCCGCAGGGATGTCAGGTATTTAGTTTTAAAGCACCTTCGACCGAAGAATTAGACCATGATTATTTGTGGCGATCGTCGAAAGCATTGCCAGAAAGAGGTAGAATTGGCATTTTCAATCGATCGTATTACGAAGAAGTTTTAGTTGCTAGAGTTCATCCAGAAATTTTACAAAAACAGCAATTACCATCACAAGCAACCGAAAAAAATATTTGGCGCGATCGCTTCGAACAAATTAATAATTTTGAAAAATATCTCGTTAGTAATGGAATTGTCATTCTTAAATTCTTTTTGAATGTCTCGAAAGAAGAACAAAAACGAAGATTTTTAGAGAGGATCGATCGACCTGAAAAAAACTGGAAATTTTCGGCTAATGACGTTAAAGAAAGAGCTTTTTGGGATGATTATATGAAAGCTTATGAAGATGTTTTTAACAATACCAGTACCGAATATGCACCTTGGCATGTAATTCCAGCCGATCGAAAGTGGTTTGCTCGTTTGGTGGTTTCTAACATTATTGTTAATAAGTTAAAAGATTTGAATTTACAGTATCCAACTTTAAGCGAAGAACATCGACAAGAATTATTAAAAGCCAAAGAAATGCTGGAAAACGAGTCTTGAATTTGTCTTTTGTGCAGAAGAGGACGTGATTTTCCTTTCTTAGATATTAAATTAAAGATCCACCACAGCTAGAACCACTTCCAGCAGTACAACCGTAACAATAATTTGCTGTTTTTACTTCTTCGATTACATCCAAACTTTCTAATTCTAATAATTTAGCTACTGTCAATATTTCTCCATTAGAAGTTGTTGCAGGTACGTTTTCCATTTGATTGAAATCACAATCGTAAACATTCCCCAAATAGTCGATCGACAATTCGTTACGACACATCAAATGAGGTAGAGTTAAAGTATTAAAATTATCTTCTAAAAATCTAAGATAAGATTCATTTAATTGATGTCGTTTTAGATATTCTTTGGTACGTCCGATCGGTAAATTAGTTATGGTAAAAAGATGGTTGAACTTAATATCAAAATGTTCTTTTAAATAAGTTTTATAGTCTTTTTCTAATTTTTCTTGATCGGGCGTAAGAGAAAAGTTACCGTTCTTAGGTAAAGTAGGATTGTAAACTAAATCGAGAATCAAATTAGAATCTTTTCCATAACCGAATTGGTTTAGTTTTTTAATAGCTTCGATCGAATTATTGTAAACTCCAGCGCCGCGTTGTTTATCGACATTTGTTTCCAAATAACAGGGAAGAGAGGCAACTACTCTAATTTGTTTACTGGCAAAATATTCGGGTAAATCGGTGAAATTAGGTTCAAAAAAAATGGTTAGGTTAGAACGAACAATTACTTCTTTTTTGTTAGCTTTAGCAGCTTCGACAAGTGGTTTAAAACCATAATTCATTTCTGGTGCGCCACCCGTTAAATCGATAGTTTTAATTTGAGGAAAACGTTGGATTAGTTCAATTAATTGTTGGCAAATTTCTTCTGATAATTCTTCTGTTCGTTTGGGACTTGCTTCGACATGGCAATGACTACAGGCTAGATTACAACGTTTGCCTAAGTTGATTTGAAGAACGGTAATTTTGTTTTTGGTTAAGGATGTATCGAGTTTTTTGGTAAATGGAGTTAGAGGATTAATTGAGGTTTTTAGCATTTATTATGTCTTCGTTTTAATTGGTATAAATACAGTCCACAGATAAACGCAGATAAATTTAATAGATTAAGCACCAGCAAAATGAAATTGATTTGTGTTTGCGATCGCGTCGAAAACTAATATTTCAAAAAAATCGATGCGATCGATCCTGCAAACACAATGAACTATGAATTAATTAACAACACGATTCGGGGCTACAACATGCAGATTCATTGTTATTTTCAGTGAGGCGATAATCTATTCCTTTTGTTTCTTTGGGGTGTCGGATCGCTTTACTTTTGCAACTAAATTCTGTTGCTTCTTCTAGGGGAATATTTTTATAGGGCGCTACGGGAATAATATCTTTGGCGTAAGGACTTTTGGGAGCGGTTAAAATTTGAAATGTTTTGTCGCAAACAGCCATTCTTTCACCGCGACAAATAATATGTCCGTCATCGTCTTGTACTTGTTTCCACGGGCCTTTATAGATTACTGCTTGTTTTCGTTCCCAGCAAGCACCATCTTTTCCTTTAAAAGCACGAACAGTCATAGAACGAAATTCAATTCCGTCGATCGTCTGCCAAGGTTTTTCTTCGCGTTTGAGGATTTCAATGCCATAAAATCCTGCTTCCTCAAACATCTTTAAAAACATATCTTCACGGAAAGCGCCAGCAATGCAACCACTCCAAAGATCGGGATCGTTAATAATTGTAGGAGTAGGATCTTCGTCGCAAACAATATCAGAAATAACCGCCCTACCTCCTCGTTTGAGGACGCGATAAATTTCTTGGAATAATTGTTGTTTATCTTGAGGACGAACTAAATTGAGAACACAATTAGAAATAACCACATCGACGCTATTATCTTCGATGAGCGGTTGTTCGCGACGCAGACGATCGCATTCACTTTCAAATGCACTCAGGCGATCGAGTGAATCGATCGGATTATTTGTTAACCAAATTTCTGCTTTATGGGCATCCAGCTTTAAGTCTTGAATTTTTCCCTTGACAAATTGTGTATTAGTATAGCCAATTTGAGAAGCAATTTCCTGCTGATACTTTCGCGCTAACGCTAGCATTTCATCGTTAAAGTCAACGCCGATAATTTTGCCGCCAGCACCTACTTTCTGTGCCAAAATATAACAATTCTTGCCAACACCTGAACCGAGATCGACAACAGTTTCGCCCTGGTTTACATAACGAGTAGGATCGCCACAACCATAGTCTTTCGCAATAATTTCTTCAGGTAAAATTTCTAGATAATTACCTTCGTATTCAGTCGGACAGCATAAACTCGGTTGTTGTTCTTTTGCTCCAGCTTGGTATCGATCGAGAACGGTATTTTCAATGTCGTAAGCAATTCGATTCGATGCAGCAATCTCAGTCACAAATACTTCTCCTTCTAAGGTTTTGAATACTGCGTTGTTAATTGTATGAAAATCATACTTTTGTTTGGTAACGCTTTTGAATGATGGCAAGAATATATACGATCTACCGAACGAGATAGTTTTAAATTGTAATCATTTAATCTTTGCTGCAAATCTATCTAATCGCAGATAGATAAATTTTTTTGAGAAGTTACTTTTCTCAAATCTGTATTAGTTTTATACACTAAGATTTTTAAATGGAACTATAAATCGAGATAAATCATTTTTACATTTGAATTGCTTATGCGTGTCGCCATCTTTAGCTCTAAAGTCTACGATCGCTCCTTTTTGACAGCAGCAAATCAAAGCTACAGTCACGAATTAGTTTTTTTAGAACCGCGTTTGACTGTAGATACTGCAGTACTAGCGGCAGGATTTCCTGCCGTGTGCGCTTTTATTAATGACCATCTCGACGCTGAAACATTAAAAAAACTAGCCGACAATGGCACGAAACTAATTGCGCTGCGATCGGCAGGATTTAATAATGTAGATTTAAAGAAAGCAGCAGAATTAAATTTAACAGTGGTTCGAGTACCTGCTTATTCTCCCCATGCTGTAGCAGAACATGCAGTAGCTTTGATTCTCATGCTCGATCGCAAGCTTTATCGAGCTTACAATCGCGTGCGAGATGACAATTTTTCTTTGGATGGATTGTTAGGTTTCGATCTTTATGGTTCTACAATAGGAATTATTGGTACTGGTAAAATTGGCTGCTGTTTTGCTCGAATTATGCAAGGATTTGGTTGTCATCTTCTTGCTTATGACGTTCATCAAAATCCCGAATGTCTGCAATTAGGAGTTAAATACGTCGAATTAGAAGAATTATTAGCCAATTCAGATGTAATTTCACTACACTGTCCCCTCATGCCCGAAACTCAACATATCATCGATAGCCAAACGCTACAACATTTAAAAATGGGCGCGATGTTAATCAATACGAGTCGAGGAGGTTTAATCGATACCAAAGCCGCGATCGCCGCAATTAAATCTGGTAGATTGGGCGCTTTGGGCATTGACGTATACGAACAAGAAGACGAACTATTTTTTGACGATCTCTCAACAACAGTAATTCAGGATGATACTTTTCAATTGCTGCAATCTTTCCCAAATGTCGTAATTACGGCACATCAAGGATTTTTTACGCGCAATGCCTTAGAGGCGATCGCCCAAACTACTTTAGCTAATATCACCGACTTCGAAACAGGAAATCCTTGTCCCAATCAAATAGGGGAGCAGGGGATAGTAGCAGGTAGCAAGTAGTAAGTAGCAAGTAGTAAGTTACTTTTGACTTTTGACTGCTCACTGTTACACTTGTCGAAGTGTTGACTTTGCCCAGTGCAGCGATGCCCATTGCCCAATGCCCATTTCCCAATGCCCATTGCCCTCTGCCCTATTCCCTAATTAAATTACTTTTATTTGTTTAATTTCTTGTTGAAGCCAATCAGTATATAATTTATCGCGAATTTGAGTGCGTAATTTATCGTCGAGTTGCAATTTAGCAATCTCTTCTACTTGAATCAAATAAATTTTTTTATTAACTACAATTGGTCTAACTACTTGTGGTGGATTAGCAGCAAAGACAGCAGCCGCAATTTCTGGTTTTAATTCGTTGCGATTCAACCAGCCTCGGTAGCCGCCGCAACGACGTAATTCAACGTCTTCGATGTACTGACGAGCGACTTCAGCAAAAGAAATTTCTTTTTCTTCTAGAGCATAAAACAGTTCCATGGCAAAATCGAGATTGTCTAAAACTATTTCAGAAAAACTAGCTCTAATGTAATTAACTTGATTTTCAAAAAAATACGATTCAACGCGATCGGCAAACAAATGTTTGGCTAACTTGTCAGCGAGGATTTCGAAATAAAGCATTTCTTCAAAATCATCAACTGATAGAGAATATTTTTGCAACCAACTCATTGTAGCTTTCGACCCAAGTAAATTATTTTTGACGCGAAACTCGTTAGCGGCGTTCTGTAATTCTTCTGTTTCTACAACGATCTTCTGCTTTTGGGCTGTTTTTTCAATAACTTTACGAGTTAAAATTTTCTCTGCGATCGCGGGCATCTGACAAGACAGCTTAATTTGATGAATGATGTTTTCGCTAGAGATAGCGAGTGTTTCTGACATGGGCAAATTATCTAAAAGTAATTTAAATTTTACTGTAAGGTAAATTTTTTTAAGAACTCAGCAATAGTAAAATGTAGATAAAAGTCTAAAACTGTCGATTTTACATTTGTAAACCGCTTTTTTGCAATTTTTTGAAGGGTTCTAGCACAAAATCAATAATTCGACGCTGTCGGATAATTACCTCTGCGGTTGCTGTTTGACCTGGGGCTAGAATGATGGTGCGATCGGCAGTTTTAATATAATTTCGATCGATAACGATCTCTAGTTCAAAAGTCCCGTCTGCTTCGTTAGAAGGGTTTGCTGTGGTCGGTCGATCGTTGTTTGAGATTAATTCCGATCGCGAAGCCTGGACGGAGTCCAATCGCCCACTGTTAGAGTCGGGAGAAATCCAATTAAGCCGACCGGGAACAACACCATAGTCTTGAAAAGGATAGGCATCAAATTTAATTTTTACGGGCATACCAATGCGAAGAAAACCGCTATCCTTGGTAGACATTTGCGCCCTAAGTATGAGAGGAACGCCTTTTGGTGCTATGTTAGCAAGCATTTGACCTGGTTGTACCACTGCCCCTGGATGGCGAACTGACAATTGAAATACCGTACCGTCTACGGGGACGCGAATCAAATTCTGTTTTTGTTGATATTGTAGAGATTTTATTTGTTTGCTGGTTTGCTCGATCTGTGACCTAACATCGATGATTTGAGATTGCAATTCTTCAAACTGTCTGTCAGCATCGATCGCGTTTCGCTCTCCTTGACGCATAATTTTTTGATAAGCTTGTTGCTGTCTTTTGAGTTCGGTTTGATTTTGTTGCAATTGCGATCGAGCTTGTTGAAATCT
This sequence comes from Xenococcaceae cyanobacterium, assembly GCA_051657945.1. Classification (GTDB taxonomy): domain Bacteria; phylum Cyanobacteriota; class Cyanobacteriia; order Cyanobacteriales; family Xenococcaceae; genus CAZJTL01. The sequence goes on from JBOFLQ010000027.1 coordinate 27,923, forward strand.
TTGTTCGTTCTCAATGCTACGTCTTTGCGCGTCATCTAATTGAGCGCCAGAAACAACACCTTTTTTGCTAAATTCAAGATACTTATTGACAGTTTCTAAGTCTTTTGACAAAAGTTTTTTTGTCGATTCAATAGTGGCGCGATCGGATTCAATTTTTTGTTGAGTTTGGTTGACTAATTCTGTCTGCTCGGAAATTTCTGCTTGATTTTGCAATTTTTGCGTTCGCATGTTGATACGTAACTGGTTTTCCACGACTTGTAAGTTAGTCAGACGATTGTTAAAACCTTGCAGTCTTGCTTGAGCTTGTTGTAATTCGGCAGTGACTATTTGCGAATTTAACTCCATCAAACTTTGTCCTGCTTTAACTTGTTGTCCTTCCCTCACACCGATCGCCGCAACCGTTCCGCTTACTTGAGCATCCAATCTAATCGTTTTGCCTTTTGGTTCGAGTCTTCCCCTAGCAATTCCCGTAATATCGACTTGAGAAAGCATCGACCAAGGTAAGACGATCGCCGTAAAGATTAAAACTATATAAAGTATTCCCCTCGTCCATACCTGCGGTAAAGTATCTAATAATTCTTTAGTAGAATCCGTCCAGTCATTCTTAGATGTTTCTATAGTTTTCTCAGATGGCGGCGATGCTGTTTCTAGTTCGGTTACTTCTCGAATTACCGTTCCTCGAGCGCTATTAAAAGTAATTTTTTCTAGCAAACCAGGGCCGAGTTGAACGTAACCTTTGTGAACGGAGCGAATCGCATCAGCAATATCTTCGGCGGGAGTGCTTTTGAGCAGATAGCCTTTCGCTCCTGCTTTGAGGGCATCTTGAATGTATTGTTCGTCGTCGTAACTGCTGAAAACTAATACTTTAGTATTTGAATAACGCTGGCAAATCGATGCGATCGCCGATAAACCATCCACACCTGGCATCTCAATATCGACGATTGCTACATCGGGGTGCAATTGTTCTACTTCTAATAAGGCTGTACGTCCATCAATAGCACTGCCAACGATTTGCAAATCTGTTTGTGGCTGTAAAGAGATCTGCAACATCTGCCTAATGGCGTTTTGGTCGTCTACTAAGAGGACGCGAATCATGCAAATCTCCCACAAAAACTATTCACAAACAGATCTTATATGGTTTCCCTGTAAAATTCATTTTAAATATAATTAGACTCGCAAACTCAGCCATGATAGACAAAGATGAGTTATTTACCACGATCGCTCAATTAGTAATGCATCATTCTCCTTCTGGAGTAGAAGAAGAAATCGATCGCGAATTACTGGCTCGCTTTGCTAGTCTGGGAGTAGAAACTTGGCAGGATCCGGCGGGAAACGTAATTGCTAAAATTGCTGGAGTAAATTCGTCTTCATCGATCGCCATTACGGGGCATAAAGATGAGATCGGCGCGATCGTCAAATCGATCGACGATCGAGGCTGTCTGCAAGTTCGCAAGTTGGGTGGTTCGTTTCCTTGGATTTATGGCGAGGGAGTTGTCGATATTCTTGGCGATCGAGGAACGATTAGCGGTATTCTTAGCTTTGGTTCGCGTCATGTTTCTCACGAATCTCCACAAAAGGCGCAACAGGAAAATGCACCGCTACATTGGGAAAATGCTTGGGTAGAAACTAAGTGCGATCTCAAAGAATTAGAAGCACTTGGCGTACGCCCTGGCAGTCGCGTCGTCGTCGGCAAGCATCGCAAACAGCCAATTCGATTAAAAGATTATATCGCCAGCTATACTCTCGATAATAAAGCTTCTGTTGCCATTTTGCTAACTTTGGCTCAACAGGTGAAACAACCCGTCTGCGATGTTTATTTAGTTGCTTCGGCAAAAGAAGAAGTCGGGGCGATCGGCGCGCTATACTTTACTCAAAACCAAACCTTAGATGCTTTAATCGCTTTAGAAATATGTCCTCTTTCCTCGGAATATCCGATCGCGGTGGCAGAAAACCCAGTCTTGTTATCTCAAGATGCTTACGGTATTTACGATGAAGGTTTGAATCGAGAATTAAATCTAGCCGCACAGACAGCAGAAATTTCTTTGCAATACGCAGCGATTAGCGGTTTTGGTAGCGATGCTTCGATCGCGATGAAATTCGGGCATGTCGCCCGTGCGGCTTGTTTGGGTTTTCCTACAGAAAATACTCACGGTTACGAAATTGCCCATCTTCAAGCGATCGTCAATTGTGTTGAAGTCTTAAAAGCTTATCTGGAAAATATCGCAGTTGAAAACCATTAGACAGGAAAAATTTGAGGCGCAGACAAGGCAACTGACAATTTTACTCTTTCTCCAACTCGAACGTTAGAATTAGTTGCCGTACGAGCATGTAGTCTTTTTCCAGAAGCAGTTTCCAAACAATAGCGATACTCTCTACCAAGAAATTGTCTATCTCTAACGATTGTGGTCGATCTTTCGTCTGGTTCGATCGAGATATCTTCTTGCGGTAGCATTAACTCGCCCTTATCCAAATAATCTGGAGTAGGACGGACGGCAATTTCTAATCCTGCTATTTCGGTGTGCCAAAAATTGCCCTTTCTTCGGGCGGTTACAAAATTAGCTTGAGTGACAAATTCTGCTACAAAGCGCGAAGCTGGTTTGCTATAAATTTCTTCTGGAGTGCCAATTTGCTCTAATTTGCCCTGACACATTACACCAATTTTATCGGAGATGGCTAGGGCTTCTTCGCGATCGTGCGTGACAAAAATAGCAGTAGTACCAGCAGCTTTAAGAATACTGCGAATTTCTTCGCGCAAGCGCTGACGTACTTGTACGTCTAAATTGCTTAACGGTTCGTCTAAAAGAATTAAAGAGGGTTGCGGGGCGATCGCGCGGGCGAGGGCGACTCGTTGTTGTTGTCCGCCAGAAAGTTGATGGGGATAGCGCTTTTCTAGTCCCTTTAGTGCTACTAGTTCTAGTACTTCAGCTACTCTTTTTTGAAGGCGATCGCGAGTTAACTGTTTTTTTAAACCAAAGGCAATATTTTCTGCGATCGACAAATGCGGAAACAAGGCATAATCTTGAAATACCATACCCGTATTGCGCTGTTCGGGAGGAATCCAACAACTAGAACAATTGACTATTTTTCCTGCTAATTCAATTGTACCGCTTGAAGGTTGCTCGAATCCAGCAATAATACGCAAAAGCGTTGTTTTGCCGCAACCAGATGGCCCTAGCAATCCTAATAATTCTCCCTCCTGCAAACTCAAGCTGACTTCTTTGACGGCAGCAGTAGAATGAGCTGAAAAAAATTTGCTAACGTTATCGATATTAAGGATCGCTGCTGTGTTCATCGGTTTTGGTCTAAATAATTGAGAAAATTACGGATCGGTTCGTAATTTGCAGAAATGTTTTACTGGATTAATTGAAAAAAATCTACTATTAGCTTAATGTTTTATCTCGATCTTTTCGGAATGTTTATCAATAAAATTATACTGTAATGTATAATACAAAATTTTTGCTCTCTAATCCCTAATTCCTAACCCCTAATCCCAACGGGGTTCAACCAACGCAAAATTTCTTGCTTGAGACGTTGCAGATCGCGAGAAAATTCTTGTTTGAACCATTGTCCGATCGCGTCAAACGGAGTAAAAACCTGACCAGTTTCCCAGTTAAGGTTTTGAGATAGGGGGGTAAGATGATTGCCTGGAAGTTCGAGTCTAGCAATCATATTGGGAAAACGAGTTTTTAAAATGCGATCGAGACCGAACGTTTGGTCTAAATCGTCGTTGTTAAATTCGATCAACAAATTACGACGTACTTTATAACTACTGGCAATTATCTCATCGGTTTCGGTGGGAGAAGGCGTAAATTCTAAGTTGAATACAGTATCGATTTCTAACTGCTCGATAAAAGGAATAGCACGTTTGACGGGATAATTGTTAAAAGAGATGAGAATGTTACCAGCACGTTCTACAGCAAATAAACCGCCAATCAATAAGTGAAGTTTGCATCCCATGCTATGTCCCATGCCGTAAATAGGCAAGTAGCGCTTTCCCAGGGCGTTGTTGTCTTGCAAGCGTTCTAAAATTGTCTCAAAACGATTGAGTACTTCTCTAGCGATCGCGACGTGATCGAAAGTATTGATAAAGGGAGTCGCGATCGTCACATATCCCGCTTTTGCTAATTCTTCAAGCAACCAACGATATGTTAACTGAGGCGCAGTCGCCACAAAAGCGCCTCCTAAAAAGTGAACTATACCGATCGCTTGTCGATCGGGAATTAATACCCAACCTCCGTAAATCTCCTGCCAGTCCATACTTAACTACTTGCTTTACATTTTTTAATCTTTTTCTATTATCTCTTGTATTTGTAGTTGTTTGCAGAGATTTACTTGCTTATTTCGCTGTTCTCTCTCAAATTATAAAAATTTATTGGTAAATTTTTGACGATCTTTATTAGCTGTCATTTGTCATTTATTAGTATTTATAAACCGAGCGGTGTTGGTATAAAAAAGATTTCGATACTATCGAAAGATTTTCAAACTTTATCAAAACAAAATAATTGAGTAAATATAGTTAGTTTTACTCATTGACAACTATAGTAAAAATCTTTTTTAAATTTGAAATTGTTCGAGTAAATATAAATAATTTTAAAGTGGTAATTTACAAGTTAAATCATAAAAACTATTCTTGTTTATAGTCACAAAAATTAGTTACTTCCCATCGATTAATCTTTATTTTGCATGCTTATGCTTCAGCTAAACAGATTACCTAGTAAAGTAACGAGAGAATTATTAAAACTACCTTTGCTTGACTTATTATCACTTCATTCTTATCAACAAGCTCTCAAATATTACCAGCCCTATCTACCTTCTCTTTCAAAAACAGAACTAGAATTAGTTGATTGTCTGAACCATACAGGAGTATTTATTACTTCCTTACAAAACTTGAATACTCCCTATGATTTCAAGCTAATTAAAGCAGTTCGGCAACTAGTAAAAGAACTAAAAACTTTACCGACAGAAGGACAAAACGTGGTAGCTTTGCCTAGTTTTGCTATTATGAATTACCCAGAAATATTTTTGTGGGGATTGCAAGAAAATTTTTTAGATGCGATCGAAAATTATCTCGGCGTGCCAGTGCGCTATCATGGGGCAGGAATTCGCAGAGAACTTGCAGACGGACGAGCGACAGATGTCAGGCAATGGCATATAGATCCTGAAGATCGCCGCATGGTTAAAATTATTATTTACTTAAATGAAGTAGATATCGATGGCGGCCCTTACGAGTATATCCCTTTATCACTCTCTTCTCTATGCACGCAAGCGCTCAAATATAGTTCTGGTTTCGTCAGCGATCGCCTTATGGCAGAGACTTTACCCGCAGATTATTGGCAAGCTTGTTTGGGAGATTTTGGCACTGCTATTTTTACCGATACCTGTCGGGTGTTTCATCGCGCCAAACCACCTGTATCTAAAGACAGATACTCGCTCAGTTTTACCTATACTTCTAGAAAACCTTTAGCTTTTCGTTATGAAAAGTTTCATTTTTCTAGCGATTGTTGGTGGCAAATCGAAGAAAAGTTAAGCGATCGTCAAAAAGAGTCGATTGTTTATACTAGGGAATAGGCAATAGGGCAACGGGCAACGGGCAAAGAAAAGTTCGAAACTCCCCATTCGAAGTTCGAAATTAACTCCGATTGCGAAGCACTTCCGTAAGGAAGCACTTCGAACTTCCCTATTCTCTCCTAAAGAGCTACTACCTCAGCAGATACTCCCATTTCGTCGAGCATTTTTTTAATTTCGTCGCAGTATACTGCGTTCATGACAACAATTTGGTCGGGTTGGTATTCTTTTAAAAACTCTGGGGATTTAATTTCTTTACCAACGCCTGGAATAAATTTGCCGTGACGATGGGGATTAATATCGACGACGTATTGAATTTTATCGATCGTATTGAGGGTAGTTAAGAAAGCAACGCATTTAGAACCAGAACCCCAAACAACAACTTTTTTTCCTTGCGCTTGCATTTTTTCTAGATGTTGCTTCCAATAATCTAATTTATTTTGGATGTTGGTAGCAAAGTATTTAACATTGTCTGTTAGTTGTTCGATCGTTTCTTCTAGAGGATGAATTTTATCTGAAGGAGTATTGACAGGAATAGCGTCGATTAAAAGATACTGATCGCCATATTCTAGGTAAATATCCTTTACCTCAAATCCACAGGAACGAAACACGCGTGCTAACGAACCAGGAGTAAAGTAAGAACAGTGTTCGTAATAAATATCTTCAAAAGCCATGTCTTTTAAGACACGAATAGTATCGGGAATTTCAAAGAAAATACCAACGCTGTTGCGATCGCCAATGGAATTACGTACGGTTTTGATAAACTCATAAGTAGGGGCAACATGTTCTAAAGTGTGACGACAGCAAATAAAATCGCCAACAAATTCGGCATGCTTTTCTGAATAATATTCTTGAATGAATTTAACGCGATCTGCTGCCTCACTTTCAACTCTACCTGGTACGACGCTAGGATCGATACCAACTCCTCGGTTGTTTCCTAGTTCGCACATTAACAGGAGAAAATCTCCTTTGCTACAACCGATTTCAACGAGATCCTTGTTATGTAAATCGAATTTATCGATCAAATTCTTAGCTAAATTAAGAGCAAATTTATTAAAAGTTGGCGAAAAACTCTGTTGATCTTCGTAATTTGGAGCGTAAGACGACCATTTTGAATCAAAGACTACGTTGGTAATAAAACCACAATTGTTACAGTAACCTAAAGCAATATCACCAGTAGGAAAATTTAAAGCTTCTTCTTTAGTTGAAAGCATCAAACAACTGTGAACTGGAACATTTTTTACCTCATAAAAGAGAGATAAACCTTTATGATTGCAGTTGGGACAAGCATGGTCTGTTAGCGAACCGATCGTCATAATTCCCTATCTTTAATTTTGAATACACCAGTTTTTATAATATTCTGCCTCGATTATTGTAGTTGTCAATTCAGTTTTCGATCGCCTCATCCAATCTTCATAAATTCGAGCGATTTAAATTATTTTAGCTCGTCTTACACGCCCAGACTCGAATCGATTTAAACAAAAAAAAATAGTCGAGCGACCTTCGCTACAATAAGAGCAGTCCGTTCTAAGATGCAAAGATGGAGAATTTGGGATACCCTTCACCCGATCGCGGAGATATTAACGACAATAGTGATATAACCCAATCGAGTAATAACAAAATCTTGGGAGGACGCTACCAAATCATTACTGAATTAGGTCAGGGTGATTATAGCAAAACTTATTTAGTCGAAGACTTAAAAACTTTAGAGCGAATTCGCTACGTTATTAAACATTTTTATTGGCAGCCTCAAGATGAGGAAAATTGGCAAGGGTTAAAAAATTATTTCAATCGAGAAATTATCGTTTTTCAAAGACTGGGAACTCACGAACAAATTCCTAAATTAATTGAATATTTTGAAGAAGATAAAGTTTTTTATTTAGTTTTAGAATATATTGACGGTTTAAGTCTTCAACAGGAAATAGAGCTACAAAATTTAGAAGAAAATCGCTTAATTTTTTTATTAATTGATGTTTTAAAAATATTGGATTTTGTTCATAATTCTCACATTATTCATTGTAATATAAATAGTTTTAATTTAATTAAAAGACAGCTCGATCGTAAAATATTTTTAGTAAATTTTGATTTTTTTCAAGAAATAGAAAATAAGCAACGCGATTGCACGTTGTTTAGGCTTCGCGATCGCAAAAAAAATAACAACAATTTAGAATATTTTTCTCCAGAACAACAACAGAATCGACCTACTTTCGCTAGCGATATTTATGCTTTAGGAAGAGTTGCTATTTATGCATTGACAGGTAAATCATCATCAGAATTAGAAGACAAACAAACTAATCGATTAATCAATTGGCAAAATTACTGTCAAATTAGCGAAAAATTGGCAGTTATTCTGACAAAAATGACTAACCCCCAACTTACAGAACGATATCAATCGGTAATTGAAGTTCTGCAAGATTTACAACCTTTATTATTAATCGACCAAATTTTAATAGGACGCTACAAAATTAAAAGCTATCTAGGTGAAAAATCGGGAATTCATACCTATTTAGCAGATAACTTTTGGCAGCAAGAGCGATCGCCCTGTGCGATCGAGCAAATCAGTCTTTTAAAGTCCAGTTCGAGAGTTTTAGGAGATTCAGAATTTTCTGCAACAAAAATATCAGAAAATTTTGAAAAAATCGATCGATCTATTCACATACCAAAATTATTAGATCGATTCGAGCAGAACCAAAAATTATATATAGTGCGAGAATACATACAAGGAAAAACTTTAAAACAACAACTAAAACAACAGAACCGTCTTAGCAATACCAAAGTAATTTTTTTATTGCGCGATGTATTAGAAACTTTAGATAGCGCTCACAAACAAGGAATAATTCACCAAAATATTAGACCATCAAATTTAATTGTGCGTGACAGCGATGGCAAAGTTGTTTTAATTGATTTTGGTATGGTGGCAGAAGTTATTGGTAACCTCGGTCAAACAATTTCTCCCGAAACAAAAGCTTATATTCCTCCCGAACAAATGGCTGGTCGTGCAAATTTTAGCAGTGACATTTATGCCTTGGGATTGATAGGAATTGAAGCTTTAACGGGTGTAAACCCCCAACAATTACAAAGAACACAAACAGAAGAAATAACATGGCTTCCTGAATGGAAAATCGAGCGCAAATTGACGAAAATTCTCGATCGAATGGTAAGTTTAGATTTAGGAAAACGCGAGCGCGAGGCGAGAAAATTACTTGAAGATCTTAAGGCGATCGAGAACTCTTCTAATAATAGTAAAAACACAATTAAAGAAGGGCTTAACGTCGGTACAAAAATAGCTCGCCAAAAAACTCTTCAATTTAACTCGATCGCTCGACACAATATTTCAATATTAACTGCGATTCTCCGAAGGAGACGCTTCGCGATCGCAGCAGGAGCGTTATTTTTGATGCTCGTTCGCGAATTTTTTATGCCTAGTTTACGACCTATTTATTATATATATCAAGGTGAAACTTTAGTTGAAAAACAACCGCGTCAAGCTCTAGAAAAATTTCAATCAGTTATCGATTTCAACCCCAACAACGCCAATGCGTGGAGAGGAAGAGGAAATAGTCTCGATCGATTGAGACGTTTTCGCGAAGCTCTTTCTGCCTACGATGAAGCGATTAGATTAAATCCCAAAGACTGGCAAGCTTGGCAAGATAAAGGAAATACTTTGTTTAAGCTAGAAGAATTTACTGGCGCGATCGCTGCTTACGATCGAGTCATCGAACAACAAATTGACAATTCCCAAGTTTTAAATAAAAAAGGAAAAGCTTTAACCAAATTGGGATACGATCGAGAAGCTTTTGAGATTCAACAACAAGTAATTAATATCGATCCAACCAATGCTGAAGCTTTAAGCGATTTGGGAATTTCTTTAATTAAGTTGAGAAGATATCGAGAAGCCTTAATTGCCTTTGATAAAGTGCAAACCCTTCAACCGCAACAACCGCAACTTTGGCAAGATAAGGGGCTAGCTCTTGAGTATTTAGGTCGTCTTTCAGAAGGAACTAAGGTTTACAACGAAGCGCTCTCTATTTACGATCGTAACTTACAAACGCAACCCAAAGATCTCGATCGCTGGATCGAACAAGGCAATCTTTTAAGTCGTTTGGGGCTTTACGATAGAGCAATCAAATCCTATCACAAAGCCTTGACGATCGATCCCTTAGCTTCTGCTGTTTGGCAAGGCAAAGGTAACGCTTTTTTAGCATTGTCAAAAACCGATAAAGCTTTAGAAGCTTTCGATCGAGCGCTGGTTTTAGTGCCGAATTCTTTTAATACCTGGCGCGATCGCGGTATGACTCTGGCTAACGATCGTCGTTACCAAGATGCGCTCGAATCATTTGATAAAGCGATCGCCATTAATCCCAACGATTATCAATCTTGGGTAGCAAAAGGCATGGTACTAAATTCCTTAAATCGTCGCGATCGATCTTTAATCGCCTTTAATAAAGCAGCAGAAATTGAACCGCAAGAGGCTTCTGTCTGGTTCGATCGCGGTACTATTCTCGCACGATGGGGACGCGTTTCTCAAGCTTGCGATTCCTATAAGAAAGCGACTGACATCAATCCTGAATTTTCTTCAGCAATTGACGCTTCAGAAGAATTGAATTGTCATATTAAGGGAGTAGGGGATAGGGAGTAGAGAAGAAGTCACTCATTCACTCATTCAAAAGTTAACAGCCAGCAAGGAATAGTCAAAAGTAAAGACACAATCGGCGGAGGTTTTCTGAGATCTTTATATAGAATATTGAGATTAAACTTTTTGCTTTTTGCTTTGATGGATGAAAAATTAAAAGACTTAATTACCAAAATACGTCAGTACGATCTAGGTACTCCGCAACAACAGAAAGCACTCAATCAATTGCTGATTTTAATTGGACAACTACCAGGTATTTATCAATCTTCCCATCAAGACTATCCAGAAGCATATAACCGAACTTTGGAATGGGTTTGTAAAAATATCGATCGCTTTGAAAATCGTTCCCCTTCAATTACCAACGACTTTGTTATTTGGATAAATGGTTATCTCAAATGGCGCATTCGCGATCTTTATATTCCCGATAGTAAATTTAATTTCATAAATATTCGGACAGAGGATGATAGTTATTTAGAGGCGATCGAAAATCTTAGCGATCCAAGATTTTCTCTCAGTTTGCTCGATCGTCAAATTGCCGAAATACAAGCAACCAAGCAGCAGCGTCAAGGTGAAGCAGTTAGGCAATACATCGAGCAAGATCCACAAAAAATACTAACTAATTGTCATTTACGAAAATGCCCCGAATGTCACTGCCAACTTTTAGCGATGCAATTATTATTGTCCGATCCACCCAAGAAAATATCGGATTTATCTCGCCAATATAATCTCAACAATCAAACTCTCTATTCCCATTGGAAACAAAAATGTCTTCCCCTGCTGCAAGAAATTGCAAGTCGAATGGGGAATAGGGTAATGAGTAATGAGTAATGAGTAATAAGTAATGAGTAATAAGTAATAAATTAACAACTAACAACCAATGAACAATGAACAATGAACATATAACTATTTTTCTCGATCGAAATGCTCGTCGTTACGCTCAACAATTTGCTGGCGAACAAGTTTCTCCACAAAAAGGTAAACAAGTTTATTTAAATACCTTAGCTGTTTGTGCTGTCGATACTTACTTAAAAATGCTTTCGGTAAAAACTGCGCTCGATCGCGGTGATTGTTGGAATCCTAATTTTCGAAATATTTTTGATACTGCCGATTTGGTTTTACCCGATCTGGGTAAATTAGAATGTCGTCCCGTTTTACCTGAAGAAATAGCTTGTTTATTGCCTCCAGAAGTTAGTCGCGATCGCATTGGTTATGTTGCAGTTCGATTTAATGAAAATTTAGAGCGAGTGGAATTATTAGGATTTATTAATGCTGGTGCGACAACTTCTTTAAACTACGCTAATGACAATTTTATCGAATCAATTTCACTCGATCGCTTACAATCTTTAGATGCTTTAATCGATCGCATTCATCAGCAAAATGTTTATGTCAATTTGCGTCAGTGGTTTGCGGGTATTTTTGAGCCTCAATGGCAACCCGTAGAATTATTATTAGCAAATAAAAGCAATTTTAGAAGTACTTCAGAAACGAGCGAACGAACAGAAAATATTATCGAGCGCGCCAAGACAATTAAATTAGAAGACGAACAAAATTCGTTAGCAGTAATTTTATCGATAGAAACTAAGACAACATCTACAGAATATATCGATCTTACTTTGCGTATTTATCCCAGTGAGAATAATTATTTACCTGATAAATTACAAGTAAAAATATTAGATCGAAATGGTAATGCTTGTTTGGAAGTTGAATCTAAAGATACTGACAACTATCTTCAATTAGAATTTAGCTGTCATATTGAAGAGCAATTTAATGTCAATCTTAATTGGATGGGCATAAATATTGTCGAACAATTTTTATCTTAAAAAATAAGGACATGACAGTGCCATGTCCCTACCAAATTTATTTACATATTAAAAAAAAATATTTATACGCTGAAAATTTTGAGCGCATAAATATTGATTATATTTATTCAGTCACCAAAAAGTTGCGATCGAACTCGATCGACCGATCGATTTAAGCTTTTTTTTAGGTTTGAACTGCAAACTTACCCTTTTTTTTTACCTAGGGACTGCTAATTGTATTTATTAGCAAACATATTCATCCCTGATGCAAAATAACTTTTCTCGCCTAAAACGATCCCTGTCGATCGCTATTTTTGCCGTCCTTAGTCTTGGTTTAGTGAAAGCCAGTGCTACATTACTGATTGGTAATACCAACCCCAATAACGTTGTTATCTTTGATGAAAAATCAGACAATTACCTTGGTATTTCTATTCCATCTGAAACGGGAAAATTAGCCAAACCAGACAACCTTATTTTTGGCCCAGACGGCGATCTTTACATCAGTAGTGGCGATACCCCAGAAAACTCTGCCGTTCTTCGCTACAATGGCAAAAATGGGGAATTCAAAGGAATTTTTGCATCTGGTAGCGGCTTAGTTCGTCCTTCTGGCTTGACTTTTGGCCCAGATGGCAATCTTTATGTCAGCAGTTTCAAGAGCGATCGCATACTGCGTTTTAATGGCAAGACAGGAGAATTTATCGACGTGTTTGCTACCAGCAATGGTTCTCCCGAAAGCTTAAATGGCCCTAACGATCTTCTGTTTGCATCCGATGGCAGTTTGTATGTAACTACCAAAGGTACGGTTGGAGGCGAAAAAAATCCAAAATTACCAAGTCAAGTTTTACAATTCAAACCTGGCGAAACAAAACCCAGCGTTGTGGAAAACACAAAAGTAGGGAGTGCTGAGTAGAAAGTGCGTTCGTGTTAAGAACAGTATTGCCTCGCCAAGCAATACTTTTAACTTTTTTTAGGGGCAAACGGTAACAAAGCCCCTGCTCCCTTTTTTAGAAGCAGAATCGGCGTATCAAAATCCGAGCGAGAAACCGTCGATCGCGATCGCCGAGTTGCGATCGAACAAAAAATTAAGATCGAATGCGATCGCGTTTAATTTTTCGATCGCGCCAAACCCCGACGTAATTCATAAGTTCCCAACAGTAATGCCGCAGCTATTAAAGGTAATAAATAATAGATGCCTCGATAGACTAAAAGTGCGCCCAAAATATTCGCAGAAGAAATAAAAGACGAAAGTAGCAGCAACATTACTGTTTCAAAAACACCCAAACCACCTGGTACATTACTAACAACTCCTGCAATTTGTGCTAGTAAGTAAACCCCAAAAAATCTCGACCATGAAATAGATGGATCGCTTGGTAAAAGAACGTAAAATACCGCAGCAGCAAGCATCCAATCCAAAGAAGCGACAGTAATTTGCGCGATCGCCAAACTGAAGGGAAGATGGGGAATAGTGAATGCACCGATTCTAATCGCTTTGCTGCTGAAAACGGAAGCGGACAGATATGCCAAAATTACACACAGAAAAATAATTCCCAAAGAATCTACAGAAGTGAAGGGTAAGTGCAGAATTTCAGGAATGGGAAATGGTCGAACTAGAAAAACAATACCTCCCATGGCAAAAAGTCCCAACCAAAAACTCAAATTAGCAAAAGCAATTATTTGAGTGATTTTGGCGATCGACAATCCCCAAGACGAATATAAACGATAGCGAATGGCACTACCACTTAAAAGCGCCAAACCAACACTGTTACTAATTCCATAATTAATAACAGCAGCAGTTGCCGTTTTAAAATAGCCAATAGGATGACGAACGTAGCGAACGGCAAGAGTATCGTACCCTGTAAGGACTAAATAGTTCAAACAAGTAAGTCCAACAGCTAGAAGTAGATAGTTAGCAGGAATAGCCGACAAACTCGCCCATATTTCTCCAGGTGTATACTTGTGTAACTCCTGCGCGATCGCCCATAAAGACAGTCCAAACAGTATTACGCTTATCAGAATGGGAATAAGGTTTTTGTTCATGGTTTATTAAAGGCAGAGGGCAGAAGGACGGGGCGTTTAAACATCGGAGGAAACGAACGATGCCAGCCCCTCCAGAGGGCAGAAGGACGGAGTATTTAAGTTATTGCTCTCAAAGAAAAGCTAGAAGAAGCGGCTGTTAGCCTTCTGCACCAAATCGCCTCCTGCACCAAATCGCCTTCTCAAGATCCTGGTTTAAAATAATCTAGGAGGCGATCGCCTGAATCGGCTCTAACGATCGCTACTACTACATCTGGTAAAGCTGCGACACTGGGAAAAATTAAATAACGTCCTTCCCAATGAGGCGAAAATTTTTCTTTATAAGACTGTAAACCTTCAAAATTATAAAACCGCTCTAAGTGTTGGTAGAGATAACGTAGTGCTTTTTCTAAACGAGGAGATTCTGAGTGTTCGCCTACACCAGAAAGAGCCGACAAACCTAAATTAAAACCGTCGTATCCTTTTTCTTTGAAATACTGGAACATCGAAACAAACAGAAAATCCATCGTGCCATTTTCTACTTCTTTTCTTTTTCGCATTAAATCAATAGTAATTTCATTAATTTGATACTCTGGAATGACATTGGCAAAGGCAGTTATTTCTTCTTTATTTGTTTGTACTGCCGCAATTTCACACTGACGTAAATAGTTTTCATCGAACCATCCCAGCGAAAAGTGTTTTTCCGAACCCTGCATCATTTTCAACCATTCATCACTGACTACTTTCAATTTGCCCAGTAATTCATCGGCGATCGGAGGTTGGTAAAATTTAACTTCATATCCCAATTTTTTAAAGCGATTCATTGCCGTTCGCAGATTTTTTCCTGCTTTTCCTTGGGTAGTAAATGCTTTTAAATCGACGATCGCTTCTTCACCAATTTTGAGTGTCTTAAAACCTAAAGATCTATATAATTCCAAGTCATCAGGCAAAGTTTGATAAAAAGCAGGATACCAATCATTACGTTGACAGAATTGTTGAAAACCAATTAGTACCTCTTTTCTATCTTCTTCTGCACCGATCGGATCTCCCAACGCTACAGCACCCCTACCTTTGGCGACATAGGCAATAACGCTTTTCCCTGAAGGACTGAAATAATAAACTTTGTCGTCAAAAAGAGTAAATCTTGCCAAAGAAGACTTGCCATATTGTTCGACAATATCTTTAGCGCGCGATCGCTGTCCTTTTGTCGCGATCGCACCTCGTAATAATACTGGTCGAGTCAGCATAAACAAGGCATACAAAAACGTTACCGCACCGACAATATAAATAGAATTGGCAAAGAATTGTCCGAAGCGCGTAGTCGGTTGTAAACCAGCATTATCTTCAGTAAAAAACATTGCTAGAGTTTGCCCGATCGCATCAGTTAGATTGAAATTAACGTTATAGTGACGATCTAGTAAGAAAAACCCAGCAGTACCGTAAGCGAGTGTAAATAGCAGCGCACCGATAAAAACGCGAACGCCTTGCGTAACAGAAGGTAAATCTGAACGAGCGGTAAAGACATTTCGCATCAAAATTAGCTGAATCAAAAGAAAAAAAGCTAGCAAACTTTCCTCATAATCGAGTCCTTTAATTAAATGAGACGCGATCGAAATAATTAAAAGAATAACTACTGATAACCAAGCTATGCGTTTGCGTCTGAGTAAATTCGCTGCCAAAGTAAGCAAGAAAAATCCACTTAAAGCAGCAAATAAATGTCCGTAGTGGCGAACATCATGACTTTCAAAAGGAAAAATATCGTCGATTAAAACTACTCGATCGCGCAGGTTGGGAGTGACGGCTGATAGTAGGTTGACAATTCCTACAAGCGCCGTCATAAAGGTAGCTATCCAAATTCCAATTTTTGTTTTTAGAGTCGAGCGTTCATTGTTCATCGTTCATTGCGCTTTTGCTACGTGGCTGTTTACTCATTACTCATTACTCATTACTCACTTTCTTCGATCGAGAAATCTTTTTTGACTAAACTAGATGATGGCGAATGTCCGTTTTTTGACGCGATCGAGTTAGTAAAATACATTTTTAATTCATCCAACTGTTGCTGTTGTTTGATGAGTAAATTTTTTAATTCGATCATTTCTTGCTCACGCAACAAATTCATTTTGTCGTGTAGTAATTCGATTTCCAATTCTGCTTTGAGATTGACTTCATGGTCGTGTTTGGCATCGGCGCGATCGAGATCTGCTTGTCGATTTTGACTCATCATGATGATGGGTGCAGCATAAGCAGCTTGAAAAGAAAGCATCAAGTTCAGTAAAATAAAAGGATATGGATCCCAGCGTTTGACAAAAGCTGTTACGTTAAGAATGACCCAAATCACTAAAAAGACGCTTTGAATAATAATAAAACGCCAAGAACCCATCGTAGCGGCAAATGCATCGGAAAGTCTTTCTCCCAAAGTTGATTTTGCACTAGGTGGATTTTGTGAGGGTTTTCGCTCTCTAAGTCTTAGCAGTAATTTATATTCATCTTTACTAACACGTGGTCTTAAAGGTCTTCTCTGCAAGATTTTTACCTCCTTGCACTTTTAAATTGTTCGCCTACGAAAGTAAGGGAGTCAAAAGCATGTTTGTGAATGTAATTCCAACCGTAATCTGCTCCCGATATGCCATGTCCTCCCCTGAAGGTATAAAAGACGTTTTTAACGCCCAATTTATTTAAAGTCTGATGAAACTGTTGCGTCGAAGCTAGAAAATCTGGATCGGCTTCTCCTGCATCCATATACGCTCTCAAGCGCTGTAATTGCTCTTTTGGTAGTTGCGTGACAAAACTTTGAGGACTATTAGCAGCACCACTATCATCGGTAAAATAACCGAGATGGCTAAATAAGACTGAAAAATGATCTAGATGACGCAAACCGATATTAAATGCGCCCCAACCACCAGAAGATAAACCTCCCATTGCCCAAAATTCTGGCTCGTTCAAAGCACGATAACGAGATTTGACTACTTCTACTAATTCCGAGCCGATTAAAGTTCCGACATTACCATTAGGGCCATCAAAGTAAGCTGGATCGAACAAAGGACTAGAACCGCGATTATCGTTACCATCGGGAGTAATAATAATCGAAGGTGGTAATCTACCATCTTTATATAACTGATGAAGAACGGTAGCGATCGCATACTTATCATACCAAGCTCGTTCATCGTCATGTCCCCCATGCAGTAAAAAAATAACTCGATAGCGGCGATCTCGATATTTGTCGTAATCTGGAGGCAAAATCAAACCGTATTGCCTCACACTACCCATCGCCTTGCTATTAAAATTTTCGATTTTAAAAGTTAAATCTGTAGCTTTAGTATTGACAACAGGTGCATCGAACTGAGGTGCGCCAGCAACAAATACATACCAGTATCCCGCACCGGCTAGTAAAGAAAATATTGTCGCACCTGTAATTAAAGGAATTTTCCAACGAAGAGTCATTGTAGAAGTTAGGAGTCAAAAGTTAGTGAGAAACGTAACAAATATGATTCTTAAGTTTTAATGGTTTGAAGCTAGTCGATCGAAGTCAAACTGTATCGATAAAATCTGCGATCGCGCCGTTAACTATGTCTGGATATTCTGCAATGACTAAATGACCAGCTTGGGGTAAGTGTAGGTGTTGAGCGAATAAAAAACATTTAGTTAAAGCATCTCCCATTTCTCTAGTAAACATGGGATCGCGTCCGCCGCTTATTACTAAAGTTGGAACATTTAATTTTATTGTAGAGCTGCCATTTTTAAAAAAATCATACTTCCAGAAGATTTCTAAGGCTTTGTAAGCATCATAATTAACTGGAGTTGGATTTTCAGCAAAAAAAACTTTTAAAACATTTGTCTGAAGATCGCTAGATAAACGTTCGCTAAGTCTCTGAACTGTTTTGACGCGATAGAGATTTCTACCTCCCCAAGCCATAAATTTTATCAAAGGAATTTCCCACCAAGGAGCGAGGTCATGAGTACCCCCTGCAATTAAAACTAAACCACTAGTTTGATGTCTTCTTGCCCATTCCAAACCAATAGGTACGCCGTAACTGTGACAGCATAAAATTGGAGATTCGATTTCAAAGCGATCGAGCAATCTAGTCAAATCTCTTTGGTGTCGTCCGATCGAGTAGCGAAAATAAGATGTAGATTGTCCGTGTCCAGCTAAATCATAAACAAGAACTTCTCTTCCTCTTACCCAGAAAAACTCGTATTGAGAACGCCAGTTGAAGCGATTTCCCAGTCCTCCGTGTAAAAAGACCAAGGCTGGTTTTGTTCCCGAATGGTAGCAAACTTGCAAATCCACACCTCGGCGTAAATGTATCAACTTACCGTGTAGCGGATCTCGATCGATATTTTGATTGGGAGTAAAATTTTTCATATCGATATCTATCTAGTTTAGATATCTTGTAGATTATCTTTTATATATGTCGAAGGTTTGCTTTTTGTGTGTCAATTTTTCTGTTACTCTCCAAAAATTAAAATTGTCTCGATAGGCGCACAGTAATAACTAAACAAGGAGAGAAAACCTGCGATGAAATCTCAAAGCTAAGCGTCTATATTGGAGTCGTTATGAGTTTGCTTAAGAACTCTTACGCTATAGTAAGAGTTTTTATTTTGGATGCGCTCGTTACTTCAAAAGCAATAATTTACGTGCTTTGCGATCGAGGACATTACAAGCACTCAGATAACGAATAGTGTTTCGATCGCACAGTAATAAATAAACAAGTTAACAAAACCTGCGATGGAATCTAAAATTTAACCGTCTATATTGGAGTCATTATGACTTCACTTTAAAAGCTTACGCTATCGTAAGAGTTTTTATATGAATACAAATCGCTATTTTAAAAGCAATAATTTACGTGCTTTGCGATCGAGGGTATTACAAGCACTCAGATAACGAATAGTGTTTCGATCGCACAGTGATAACTAAACAAGCAGAGAAAACCTGCGATGGAATCTCAAAGCTAAGCGTCTATATTGGAGTCGTTATGAGTTTGCTTAACAACTCTTACGTTATAGTAAGAGTTTTTATTTTGGATGCGCTCGTTACTTGAAAAGCAATAATTTACCTGCTTTGCGATCGAGGGCATTACAAGCATTTAAATAACCAATAGTTTATCGATCGCACAGTAATAACTAAACAAGGAGAGAAAACCTGCGATGAAATCTAAAAGTTAACCGTCTATATTGGAGTCGTCATGACTTCACTTTAAAAGCTTACGCTATCGTAAGAGTTTTTTATTTTGGATACGTGAAGCGAAGCTATCCCATAGGGAATCGCTATTTTAAAAGCAATAATTTTCTTCTGAGACGATCGAAGGCATGACAAGCATTTAAATAACCAATAGTTTATCGATCGCACAGTGATAACTAAACAAGCAGAAAAAACCTGCGATAAAATTTCAAAGCGAACCGTCTATATTGGAGTCGTTATGACTTCGCTTAACAACTCTTACGTTATAGTAAGAGTTTTTATTTTGGATGCGCTCGTTACTTGAAAAGCAATAATTTACCTGCTTTGCGATCGAGGGCATTACAAGCACTTAGATAGCCAATAGTTTATCGATCGCACAGTAATAACTAAACAAGGAGAGAAAACCTGCGATGAAATCTCAAAGCTAACCATCTATATTGGAGTCGTTATGACTTCGTTTAAAAACTCTTACGCTATAGTAAGAGTTTTTATTTTGGATGCGCTCGTTACTTGAAAAGCAATAATTTACGTCTGAGGCGATCGAGCGCATTACAAGCACTCAGATAACGGATGGTTTCTCGATCGCGCAAAACTCCAAGACGATATTCAAAACTTTCCACTTTGCCATCAGGATCGGCTAACCCAATGTAAACTAAGCCCACAGGTTTAATTTCTGTGCCGCCACCAGGGCCAGCAATACCAGTAATACTTAACGCCCAACTCGTTCCCAGCCTTTTTTTCACACCCAATGCCATTTGTTCGGCTACGATGGGGCTGACTGCGCCAAATTGAGCTAAATCTTCGGGATTTACAGCTAAAATATTAATTTTGACGCGATTATCATAGGAAATTACGCCACCCCAAAAATATTCAGAACTGCCTGAAACAGTTGTAAGCATTTCGCCCAAACCGCCACCAGTACAAGATTCAGCAACACTGAGAGTTTCCCCTCTTGTTTGCAATAATTTTCCCACCACCGAAGCAAGGGTATCGTTATCGCTACCAAAATAATCTACTCCAGCGATTTCTTGAATTTCTTTAGCGACAGGTTCGATCGCGGCGATCGCTTCTGCTTCGGAACTAGCTTTAGCCGAAACGCGCAATCTCGTCTCGCCTTTAGATGCATAAGGAGCAACGGTAGGATTGGTCAAATCGAACAAATGGTTGACTTTTTCTGCCAATGCCGACTCGCCTACACCCCGAAAACGCATCATACGACTGTAAATAATTTCCTTGCCCCAACCCTGACTTTTAAGATAGGGAACGGCAGTTTCTTGCCACATCCGTTTCATTTCTGAAGGAACGCCAGGAAAAGTCAAAATGTGTAACCCAGGACGGGGTTGCCAGACTATTCCTGGTGCTGTTCCCGTCGGATTGGGTAGAATATCTGCACCTGTTGGAAATAAAGCTTGTTTGCGGTTGTTAGCGGTCATGATGTAACCGCGTTGAGCGAATTTATCGGTAATATCGGCAATAATTTCTGAATTTTCGACAAGGGAAGCGTTAAAAAATTCAGCGATCGTCTCGGTAGTCAAATCGTCGGGAGTTGGCCCCAAACCACCCGTAAAAATTAAAATCCGTGCGCGATCGCTGGCAATTTCAATAACTTGTTTGAGTCTTTGGGGGTTATCCCCCACCACGGTTTGATAGTAGTGAGGAATACCCAGACTTGCTAATTGCTGCGCTAGATAATGACAATTAGTATTTAATATATCTCCCAACAATAATTCAGTTCCAACACAAATAATTTCTGCACTCATAATTTTTTCGATCGCAACAATTAGCTATTCTCTATTCCCTATTGACTAAAAAGATTTCTTACTGCGCCACACTTGCCAACCAATGTAAACTAATAGCATAGTCGCACCGAGAGCATAACCCCAACCACTAGGCATATTGGAAAATCCTAACGCCAAACTGCCTACCCAAAGAGTGAGAGCATAAATAAATAAAACCGTCAGTCTTTGAGAAATTCCTGCTTTGAGCAGCCAATGATGCAGGTGACTTTTATCGGCAACAAAAGGAGATTTTCCTTTACTAATTCGAGAAAAAATTACTGCCGACATATCCATAATTGGGACTGCTAAAATTAAATAGGGAAGCAAGACAGCAGTAATTGCAGTGCCTTTGACCAAACCGACTACGCCAACACCAGCTAAGGTAAAGCCCATAAAATAAGCGCCACCATCGCCCATGAAAATCTGCGCTGGATTGAAATTGTAACGCAAAAAGCCTAATGCTCCTCCCGCTAAAGCAGCAGCAATTAAAGCAGCGGCTGGTTGATTCATAAATAAAGTAACAATTAACATAACTACGGCAGCAATACCAGAAACCCCGGCAGCTAAACCGTCCACACCATCGATCCAATTAATGGCATTTGCCATGCCTACTAACCAAATTACGGTTACTGGCAAACTCAGCCATTCAATCTGAATCAGATTGCTAAAAGGAACTGAAAGAAATTCGATACGTACTCCCATACACCAGCAAGCGGTAGCGACAGCTAATTGCATTAACAGTCGCGAGATAGGAGAAAGATTAAATAAATCGTCAGCCAAACCGATACAAAAAAAGGCGATACTACCGATCGCAACGCTTCCAATTTCCCATCCTTTATTTGGGGAGATCGTCGAAAATCCCCCCAATAGCCAAACAATTGTCAGTGCTGTCAGCGTACCAGCAAAGATAGATACTCCCCCAACTCGGACTACAGGATCTTGATGAATTTTTCGGGCATTAGGTCGATCGACAATACCCAATTTCAGACCGATCTTTTTTACGTCTGGTATAGTCCATAGCACCACCGTAACCGAGATTAGAAAAGCAATCAGATGGTACAGTTGAACAGGTATCTGAGACATCTGAGTCGAAATTTCGCAACTACACTGTTAGTTTGCCATTTTTCTCGCTTAAGCGATCGCTGCTACGGGAATTTTAAGATGCGGATACAAAGGGAAACTAGAGCATAATTGCCCTACTCTTGCCAAGCAATCATTCTTAACAGCTTCATCGTCGGGATTGAAAAGGCGATCGGCAATAATGTTGGCAATTTCGGTAAACTCGACTTCTCCTAACCCTCTGGTGGTCATTGCTGGCGAACCGAGACGCAAACCACTTGTTACGAAGGGAGATTCGGGATCGAACGGAACTGTGTTTTTGTTAGCAGTAATGTTAACTCCGCTAACTAATTTGTCAGCAGTTTTTCCAGTCATGCCGATCGAACGCAGATCCAAGAGCATAACGTGATTGTCCGTACCGTTAGAAACCATTTTAATCCCGCGTGCTGCCAAACCAGATGCCAATGCTTGTGCGTTAGCGATTACTTGTCCCGAATAGGTTTTAAATTCAGGTTTGAGGGCTTCGCCAAACGCAACTGCTTTTGCTGCGATAACATGTTCTAAAGGCCCGCCTTGAGTGCCTGGGAAAACGGCTTTGTCAAATTTTTTGCCCAATTCTTCATCACGAGTCATAATTAAACCACCCCTTGGCCCTCTAAGGGTTTTATGGGTAGTAGTCGTAACGACATCGCAGAAAGGAATGGGGTTGGGATGATGTCCCGTTGCTACCAAACCAGCAATGTGAGCGATATCTGCCATCAAATAAGCACCGATTTCATCGGCGATCGCTCTAAATTTATCGAATTCAATAATGCGGGGGTAAGCAGAGTAACCGCAGATAATAATTTTGGGACGTTCAGTGAGGGCGATTTCTCGAATTTGCTCGTAATCGAGTCTTTCTGTTTGTTTGTTAACGCCGTATTGAACGACTTTGAACCATTTCCCAGATACGTTTACTGGCGAACCGTGGGTAAGGTGTCCGCCGTGAGATAAATCCATCCCCATGATGGTGTCTCCTGGGCTGAGTAGGGACAGGAAGACAGCAAAGTTGGCTTGTGCGCCCGAGTGAGGTTGAACGTTAGCATGAGCCGCACCAAATAATTCTTTGACGCGATCGATCGCCAATTGTTCGGCGCGATCGATAAAAGCACAACCGCCATAGTAACGTTTTCCTGGCAAGCCTTCGGCGTATTTGTTGGTCAGTACCGAACCTTGCGCGGCTAAAACTGCTGCTGAGGTAAAGTTTTCACTAGCAATTAGTTCTAAATGGTCTCTTTGACGCTGTAATTCGAGATCGATAATTTCAGCAATAGCTGGATCGCTCTCAGCCAAAAAATCTAAATTAGTATCACTCACTTGCAGTCAATCCCTAGTCGATTAATTTGAAAAACGTTAGCTTTCTTAAAGAATTTTAACAATTTTAAGCATAGCTAACATCACTCAGATCTATCGATTTTAGCTTTCTTTGACTTCTCTTGGAAGAAAGGGGATAGAGGTTAGAAAAAATATTACCTGTTCCCGAGCATCCTAGCTCCCAGTCCCTATTTTTTAAGCTAAAGTTTCTGGACAATAGCCCAATCCTCTAGTAAATTGTTGGCGGAAAGCTTCAATTTCTTTAGTATCTGGACTGCCATGAGAAACTATAGCTACTTGATAGCGTCGCATTACCTCTACCAAAGATTGTCCTATTTCTAAACTCCAAAATACCATTTGTAAACGAGTTTCTGGATCGTAGCTAATACCCAACTCGCTCATGAAAGCACGAAAATCACCATGTTGAGTGCAGGTAAGAGATTGCTTAAATTTGACCTTGACAATCCAACCATCAATTTGATGAATCACTGTTATCGAAGAGATAGGCAAGCGATCCATAACGCGGAGATATTCGACAATCCGCAAAGTTAAACTAGCGTTAGCTAGAAAATAGATGTAGTCCATCAGTTGTTTCTGTGTCTCCTAGCTGCTGGAAAAATTTCCTCTTACTCTTACTCTTAGTCTGACTCTTGATGTACTGAGATCGCTAGGGGAAAAGCACCCGATTTTTGAAGATGAAGATGGGGGTTTTTACCCAATTTTCCCTTAAGTACTACTTAGGTACTGTTTAAGTATTTTGATTACCTCGATCGGTTATGCTAGATCCCGAAGTGGGGAATAGGGAATAATTAAACTAAAATGCAGAAAATTTTTCGATCGAAACGCTGATGAACAAAGATTTATTGTTATCGAGCTACGATTATCAACTCCCTTCAGATTTAATCGCGCAGACTCCAGCAATACCTAGAGATAGTTCTCGCCTTTTGCTCGTAAATTCACTTAGTACTTACCGTCATTGTACTTTTCACGATTTGCCCGATTTGCTTTCAGCGGGAGATTTATTAATTCTTAATAATTCTAGCGTAATTCCAGCAAGACTTTATGGACATAAATCTACAGGAGCGGTTGTCGAAGTTTTACTTTTAGAAGAAAAAAGTCAAAACTGCTGGCTGGCATTAGTCAAACCTGGCAAACGTTTTAAACTGGGAACAGAAATTTGGTTCGACGGTATAGAAGGAAATGATGGTGAAGGCGAACCTTTGTTAAAAGCAAAAGTAATCGATCGCGACGAAGAAACTGGAGGGCGTTTATTACAATTTGAATTTTCAGAAGAAAAATCGTTTTGGGATTTGTTGGATAAGTTGGGGGAAGTACCTTTGCCGCCTTACATTACTTCTAACCAATCTCATTCTTCACAATATCAAACAGTTTACGCCGATCCCCCCGGGTCGATCGCCGCACCAACAGCAGGATTACACTTTACTGAAGAACTTTTTCAAAAGCTAGAAGCAAAAGGAATTTCTTCTGCTTATGTAACTTTACACGTAGGCATAGGGACATTTCGCCCTGTCGAGGTAGAAAATATTACCGAGCATATCATGCATCAAGAGTGGGTAGAAATTCCCCAAGCTACAACAGAATTAATTGCCCAGACAAAAGCTAATGGCGGAAAAATTATCGCTGTCGGTACGACTGCGGCGCGATCGCTTGAAAGTTTGGCAACAGAAAAACAGCTTCTTTCGGCTTTTCGGGATAAAACCGATCTTTATATTTATCCTGGTTATCAGTGGAAAGTAGTTGATGGTTTAATTACTAATTTTCACTTGCCGAGATCGAGTTTATTAATGTTAGTTAGTGCTTTAATCGGTCGTCAGCGTTTGTTAGATTTGTATGCAGAAGCGATCGCGCAAAAATATCGCTTTTATTCTTTTGGCGATGCGATGTTAATTTTGCCAGAAGCAACTTTAAATCAAAAAAATTAAACGCGATCGAGTACCTAAAATTCAAATTCTGGAATAGTTTCTGTCTCTGATTTTCCTGCGGCGATCCATTCTTGTAGGGCGGGTAATTCTAAAATTGAATCGAGATATTGCTGACAAATTGAATTTAATGGTACTCCGTAGCTAACAAATCTGAGAACTACTGGCGCATACATAGCATCGGCGATCGAAAACTTTCCAAACAAAAGATCGCCTTGACTGCGATATTTTTCACGGCATTCTTGCCAAATATTCGTAATGCGATCGATATCTTTTTTAACTTCTGGTTTTATGTCTATACCTGGAAACTTAGCGCGACAATTCATCGGCATATTGTGACGCAGAGGTAGAAAACCAGAATGCATTTCTGCACTAATCGATCGCGCTGTCGCTCTTGCTATTTTATCTTTGGGCCACCAATTCAATTCGGAAAATTCTTCAGCAAGATATTCAAGAATAGATAGCGAATCCCAAATAGTAACATTGTTGTGAATAAGAATGGGAACTTTCCCCGCAGGAGAATATTTTTTAATTTGAGTAGAGGTTTCTAGATTATATAGAGAAATACGAATTTCATCAAAATCCAGTCCGAATTGTTTCATCGCTATCCAAGGACGAAGCGACCAAGATGAATAATTTTTATTGCCGATTATTAGAGTTAATTCTGTCATTTTTTTTATTTCAACACTTTAAATTTAAAAAACTCAAACTTAAATTGCACTCAAAAGATAACCTCCTCTTTTCTCTCCTCTGCGTACGGCACTTTGTATGGCGAAGTAAATTCGCCATCCGTGCCTCCTCTGCTCGGTGCGCGTTCCTTTGCGGATTGCAAATTCCGCAGGGTCGCACCGCTCTGCGCGATTTTCTTCAATTAACTGACTGCAACTTGGTATTACTCTTGTATTGGCGGCGGATAAGGTTTGGCAAAAGTAAAAACTTTTTCAGACAATCGCTTGTGGTATCCAGGTTAAAAAACAGAGATCGCTTTTTTGTTCTGTAATTTTTGCACCCAGTTTATAATAAAAATTCAGTGCGGGAGGATTTCGGGCATCGGCATTCCAAGCTAAATGACTGCAATTATTATCTTTAGCAATTTTTTCTAAATAATTCATTAAAGCCCTTCCTACTCCCTGACTTCTCATATTTTCATCTACGTACAAGTCATCAAGCCATATACTAGGTTGACCGACAAACGATGAATATCTGAATCCATACAAAGCAAAACCGATCGCGCCTGTCAAATTTTCTGCAAATAAAACGTAAGAAAAAGGTATTGTTCCAAATATTGTTTTACGTATTTTATCTTCAGTAACCTGAAGCGTGCCAGAATAAGAACCTATATTGCGATCGAACTCAGATTTTTTTTGAATGAATGAAAAAATTAACGGTACGTCATCAAGTATGGCAGCGCGAATTTTCATGTTTTATTTAATATCGATAAAATTGTTGTTCGATCCAAAAGCGCACTTCAGCTTCTGAATTACAATAATTATATTGACGAAGTCAGAGGAAGCCCCGTCGTTTCACGGCGGGGTCTCTCTGACCAGTTCGATCGTTGTATACTTGCCGATAAATACCACCAAAACGATTAGTTTTTTGCCAAATTTTGAGATGATTATCTCGCTCGTAAAAATCAAATATTTTTCGACAAATTTGCGATAAAAACCTAACCAAAGATTCGAAAGATAGTTCGACTATTTTTTCGATATTTTTTTCATTTTTATAGTTATTTTTCACAATTGAAAATTAGAGTTTAAAACTATAAAACAAACTAACAGATATCTAACTCAGCAATCAACAAATAACTTGCATAGTATCTATAAATGCTATTTATAGATATTAAAGAGTAGATATAAACCCAATTAGATCGAGCGAAAAAAAATGAAACTTTCGCAAATCCAAGCATTCGTTGCAGTTGCAGCGAGAAAAAATTTTAGCGAAGCAGCTTTAGATTTAAACTTATCTCAACCAGCTATTAGCCACGCGATCGCCACCTTAGAAGAAGAATTAGGAGTACCTTTGTTTGCTAGAGGTCGTCACGGTGCTGTACTTACTCCTGCTGGCGATCGAATCCTTTACCACGCTAGAACAATTCTCAAGCATTTAGAAATGATGCAAACAGAAGCAAATTCTCAGCGAGGATTACACGGTGGTCAAGTTAGAATAGCCTCTTTTCGTAGCGTCGCCACTCATATACTACCTAAAGTAATTTTTAAATTTAATCACAAATTTCCAGATGTAACTGTCACGCCGATCGAACGAACCAGTTACGTCGATGTCGAACATTGTTTGCGTCAAGGCAAAGCCGAAATAGGCATTACTTATTTACCCAGCGGCGAAGAATTTGAAACTTTTGAATTGATGCGCGATGAATATGTAGCGCTACTACCACCAAACACAAAACTACCGCAACAACAACTTACTTGGCAGGATTTAGCATCATATTCAATTGTCTGGTTGCCTGGATTACCTTGCGGTCGAAGACTCCACGAACATTTAAAAACTGTAGCACCATCTCTACCGATCGCCTACGACATTCAAGAAGATTCAACGATTGTGAGTATGGTAAAACAGGGATTGGGTGCAGCCATTTTAGCTCGTCTTGCAGCCGAACCCATTCCCGAAGAAATTCAAGTATACAGTCTTCCCATCTCTTTAGACAGAGTCATTGGCGTTGCTACATTAACTGATACTCTTCATATACCCGCAGTTTTTGCCTTTCTAGAATTACTCAAACAATTGGATTTTCAAACTTTAATTAACAATGGTCTGGAGAACTTTGGAACAAACGAATCACAATTTCGTCGATCGCCTTAACTAAAGCTGCGCCAGATGTATAAGAATTATTGACGATAATGCTAAAGGCGAGAGTTCCGTATTCGGGATGCTGCATATAGCCAGACAAAGATCTTACACCTTTTAAAGTTCCTGTTTTTGCTCTGACAAAACCTTCTAGATTCTTTTGGCGCAGACGATGTTTGAGAGTACCACTAACGCCTGCAACTGGTAAAGAACTTAAAAAAGCATTATGTTTGGGAGAAAAATTCATTGCTTGCAAAACTTTAACCAAAGATCTCGGAGTAGCCAAATTTTTGCGAGATAATCCCGAACCATCTGCCATATGGTAACTCAAAGGATCTACACCCAATTCTGTTAAAGCTTTTTGAACCGATCGCGCACCGCCAATATGACGCAATAATGTATCGGCATAGAAATTATTGCTTCTACTATTGGTAACTGCTACCCATTCACTTAGTGATTTTGAACGGATCGAAGTCGATAAAGGATTGTATTTTTGTATGGCGGCGGCGGTAGTTAACAGCTTGAGATTAGAAGCAGGAATCATAAAAGAATCGGGATTGCGACTGTAGAGAGTAGTCCCGTTTAACGATTGAACTAAGATCCCCCATTTTCCTTTTCGATAGGCAGAAGAAGTCACAACTGAATCAATCGTCGAAGCGAGAAAATTTTGACAAACGCGATCGCGCGTCGTTTTAAGATCGTTTTCTTCTCCCGATCGAGGAATAATAATTTCTACTGAGTCTTTTTTTAGACTTATCGGTTCTAATGCTGGGACTTCTTTACAACTTCCAAAAACGGTCAACATCGTTGTTGCAGACAACAGTGCTAGAGTTTTGAGCGAACGACTAATTGAGGTCATATACTTGCTGAATTACGCCTATCAAAATACAAATAGTGGCTTGAACTATCCTTGTCGTTAGGGTTAGTCTTTATTTCTTGAGTGTGGGAGAAAGAAAACACCTGTCCGCACAATCGATCTGGATTTTTCTCGCAAGCGAAAATAACCCGCGAGACTATCTAGGTAGCCAAGGGATGAAAATAAATATTGGTAATGTCAAGTTCTAATCAATCTTTTGTAAGCCCGCTCGACCTGTAAAGAACTGGCTGACGGTTTGACTTTTAAAACTTTCCAACAAGGTTTTAGTTCATGAATCGATAGATCGTCAAGGGGGTCGATCGCCAAGTTGCTTAATTTTAGATATTAAAAAAGACGTATTTACATACGTCCCGATCGCAAATTGTAGTTTCTAACAAAAATTTATTAAAGAATTTCAATAAGATGACTGACTGCGTGATGCCCAATTTCACCTACAGTGACTTCCTCCCATCTCTAACTGCTTCGCAGTATAGAGTGGGCTTCCCAACCTCGCAATTGAGAGCTTCCTGCCCCACGCCACTTATCTAGAACAGCCCCATGACTTATTCCCCGACAGCCCGACGGCAAGCAAATACTTTTGGGAGGTTGCCTCCCAAAAGCTTGCCTTGACTTGACAGGCAATTTCTTTCCCCCGTAGACCACGGGTACTACGTGTCGTTTTCGACCTACTTGATTTTAGTACGTTTTCCAGAGTTTGCACTGTTCACCTAGCTTGCTAGTACGTTCGTGTCAATCTGGTTGGGCGAACCCCAATACGCAGGTTCAATTCAGGCTTTTGCCTTACGACCAGCATAAATTATTGCACAGATTACATTATAAGTAAAGATTCCGTCGGCGATTCATCCGCAGCGCCAAACTATTTTATGACGTGGGACTTCTCGCCGTTGAAGTTAAATAAAATTTCTCCAGTACCTAAAAACAGCAGAGGCAATGTAATAAAATTAGTCATAATTGTTGTAAATAATTTAGCTAAATTATAGTCAATTTTTTGTCCATATATAAAGCGTTTTAAACTCTTACTAATCGATAAAGATACATGATTCCCTATTGTTTATTCTCTCTTAATCCTCTAATTGCTGAACTGAAACTTCTACCGCTTGAACGTCAATAGTACCTGGAGGAGTGAGACGTTGAAAATGTCCTGATTCAGCCTTAAGAGGTTCTCCACAATTAGGACAGTTAAATTCTGCTTTCTTAAATCCAGTAATTTCGTAGCTGCAAACGGGACATGAATCTTGTATTAAATTACTTTGCAACCACCAACTCATGCCAATCCAAGCAAGGGTTGGTAACAATAAAAGTAAGGCAAAAAAGATCGCAAATCCATTGACAATCCATCCTAAGCCAACTGAACCGAGCAGAAAGGCAGTTAATACTAAAGTGAGAAAAATTCTTAGGGTGGTGTTATTGTTATCAAAAAACTTTACAAAATTATAATTCACAATTATTTTCTGAATGCAGATATTACATATATCCTAATCTAATCTAATCGCCTTCTTGCAGAAGTAGAAAATAGGGAAGAGAAGGTCATAAAACCGATCCCGAATGCCAGAGATTTAAGTAATTGCTTTAGAAATTTTTACATTACGAACGACACCTTTTCTAATTTATTGAAAACTTTAAAGAAAAAGGTCTGTTGACGGTACTGCTGTTCTCTTTAAAATAAAATAGCTCTCGATCGCGTCTAAATACCAATCATGCACCAGGGCATTATACTTCGAAAATGGAATTTTTGGAGTAAAATCGGCTTATTTTTGTTGCTTTTAATCTTAATAATTCGTTCGACACCCTATCTTGTTCCTATTCGCGCCCAAGATATTCGACAAGACGAACGAGCGATCGAATTTAGCGATCGCAATGGTTTACCCCTCGGTACGCTTTTAACTCAAAATCAAGAACAGACTGCTGTAATTCCCCTTAAAGAAATTTCCCCTCATTTTCTCCATGCTATTATTGCGGCTGAAGATAAGAGATTCGATCGGCACGGAGCATTAGATTTAGTTGCGATCGCTCGTTCTCTGTGGCAAAGCATCCAACATCATCGCATTGTCAGTGGTGCATCGACAATTACGATGCAATTGGCAAGAATGTTAGAACCAGCACCCCGCACCTTTTCCGCTAAGATCGCAGAAATTTGGCTATCTTGGCGATTGAGTGCTGGCATGAATCGAGAGGAAATTCTCGAAGCATATATCAATCGTTTGCCAATGGGAAGTAACATTTATGGAGTAGAAGCAGCATCTCGCATTTATTTTGGCACCTCAGCATCAGAACTAAATCTCGATCGAGCGACACTTCTGGCTGCCATTCCCAATAATCCCAACTATCTCAATCCTTACCAATATTGGCAATTTCTCAAACGCAGACAAAAATATGTCCTCGATCGCATGGTTGAAGATGGTTATATTAGCCAGCAGCAAGCGCAACGGGCGATCGCTGCCAAAACGACTTTACAAACCCGTCAACAAGGCATTATCGCCGCGCCTCATTTTCTGTTTTGGCTGGCGAAACAATTGCCAGAAAAACATAGCAATCGCATCCGTACGACAATCGATCGATCTTTACAACAGTTTGTCGAAACTCAAGTCAAACAAATCGTACAAAATCTCGCCCCTCAAAATGTCCATCATGCTGCGGCTTTAATTATTGACAACCAGACGGGAGAAGTTCTCGCCTATGTTGGTTCTCCCGATTATTTCCTCTTCGATCGTCTAGGAAGCAACGACGGGGTACAAGCTTTGCGCCAACCAGGTTCGACTCTCAAACCTTTTCTCTACCAACAAGCCTTAGAAAAACGATTGATTCGTCCTAATACTATTTTGGCAGATGTTCCCACTCATTATGCGATTCCAGGGGGAAAACTATACAGTCCCACCGATTACAATGAGACATATTCAGGCCCTGTTTTGATTCGCTTCGCCTTAGCCAATTCTTTAAATATCCCTGCCATTCGCATCCTCGAAAAAGTTGGAGTTGCTAACTTTTTAAACAGATTGCAGGAATTAGGATTCGAACATTTAAATAAACAGCCAGAGTATTACGGATTGGGATTAACCCTTGGTAGCGGCGAAGTCAGTCTTTGGGAACTTGCCCGCGCCTACGTTACGATGGCAAGACAAGGAAATAGTATTCCTATTGTGACGCGATCTCAGGCGCGATCTATCGCGTCACTACATAAACCCTCTGCAAACAAACAAAGCTGGTCGATCGTCACCAATATTTTAAGCGATCGCTATGCTCGTGCTAAATCTTTTGGTGTCGATTCGGTTCTCAATTTACCTTTTGCTACGGCGGTAAAAACTGGTACGTCGTCTAATTTTCGCGATACTTGGACGGTAGGTTTTAGCCACGATTATACAGTGGCGACTTGGGTGGGAAATTTTCAAGGCGAACCGATGCGAAAAGTATCGGGCGTAATGGGGGCAGCACCTTTATGGGCGAGAATTATGTTACATTTGCACGAACATCACGAACCCCAGCCTTTGCCTCAACCCAATTTAGTCAAACGTCCTGTCTGTGCCTTATCTGGGATGAAGCCTGTGAGTGTTTGCCCTACTGTGGTGCAAGAATATTTTTATCCAGAAGATTTGCCAGAATATGAAAATCGTGTCGATACTGTCTATGAAACCGTCGGTGTCGATCGCTCTAAGATTAATTTACCACCTCAATACGATCGCTGGTTGGCAAAACAACCCCAACTAATTTCTCGTGCTGGAAGCTTAAAAATTGTTTCGCCCAATCATGGAGATAAATTTATTTTCTATCCCAATAGCGGAGAACAAAAATTGGAATTTAAAGTTACCGAAGAAACGAATGAATCTGTTGAGTGGTGGTTAAACGATCGAAAAATAGCGACTAACAAATCTAGTTCTTTATTTTGGCAGCTTTCCCCAGGAAGTTGGAGTTTAGAAGTAAGAAAAGGTAAACAGCGCGATCGTCTTAAATTCCAAGTTGAGTTGGCACAACCAAGAGTTACTCGGCGAGGATTTTCAGTAATTCCATAGCGCGATCGCAAATAAATTATTTATTTATCCTCAAGGTGGACAAATAAAGCGTTACCCTAACTAATGTTAGAGTCGATCGTTCGCAAGAATAAAATTATGCCTCTCAACGAATTGTTCACCTTGGTACTTTTACTCAGCCCTGGACTTCTGCTTTCTATTTTAGTAATGGTTACTTTTGCCAAAGGAGGCTAACTTTTTTTTACCCGAGCAGTTACAATTTTTTTCTAATCAACTGGCGTTGCTGCTGTCGATCGAACTTTTTTTAAAATTCAAAGGGGCTAGGGATTAGGGACTAGGGGCTAGGGAAGGTCTTACAGGGGGATTGAAAAGAACAGTAAGACAGACCGCCATTCTTACGGGGGTCGCCGTTCTCTCGGAGGCAACCTCCGAGAGCTGCGGCGACTGCGTCTTAAACCCTTGGGTTCAGCCTCATCCGATGCTTCGGGACTAGCATCAAACCCTAGTCTAAGTGCCTCTAGCCTAAGCGCCTCTCTTAGAGCAGGGACGATAAAATAGCAATGCCGCTTAAGATTAAAGCAATGGCGATCGGATTACTCAGTTTGGACTGAACAAATTACACTTTCGGTCGGGGTTTAAATCCCTGACCGAAATTAGATTAGTTTCCGATTGGGTGTTTCCTTTTTAAATTTCGCCTTGGTCTCCGTAACCGCCACCAGCATTAGCCTCTGTATCCTTTTTGCTACCGAGGAGTTCGAGGCGATCGACTTTGATAACCGGACGAGAACGACTCGTACCAGTGTTGCGATCTGTCCAGGTTTCCATTTTTAGAGAACCTTGAATACCAATCAAACTACCTTTACGAACATAATTGGTGGCTACTTCTGCTGTTTTATCCCAAATTTCCAGGTTGAACCAATCTGGTTTGTCATCTTTTTTGCTAAGACGATTTACTGCCAAAGTTAACTTACAAAGTATTTTTCCAGAATCAAAATGTTTTGTGTCTGGATCTGTACCAGCGCGACCAACTAAATTAACAACGTTAAGATTCATAAGAAAATTCCCAGATAGTACGTGTGTACGCGATGCCAGTCTAGTGTATCAAATATAGATTGAGTATATAACTGTTATATTGAGTTAGTAGAAGTGCGACTCGTTTAGTCCAAAACAAGGCACAAAGCCTTGGTGGGACTAGCTTGGGACAATATTCATAACATCATTAGTTATGAATGTCTGAACCATGATAACTGAATACTCTGTGTAAGTGCGTGATACTCCTGTATTGCAAATCTTATCCTTCCGGTGTTGGAAGTGAAAACATAATTCCTACGGTAGCGACTGGACATCAATCCGTAAAGCGGGATTAAACGGGGTAATAACTGGTAGTCTGGACTGGTTATCCTCTAGTAAGAACTCATGAATAAGGCGTAACGCCTGAAGTACCCTAACCATCGTAAAGTCCAAACAGCCAAATTCAGAATGATAGGCTGTAGCCAAAAGGCAAAATCGTGTAAACATTGTTATCTAATGTATTTGTAGATAATCAACACCAATAAGCGGTCGGTGGATAGGTAAACGTCTCTAAAACTCCAAAAGAGAACAAAAAAAGTACAAATGTACAGTCAAAAGAGACAAAAGTCACGAGTCACCGTAAACTCAAAGTAGTCAAATCAGAACTGTTAGACTACCACCAAAAGGTAAAACTACAAATGATTGATATCTTCCTTCTACGGAGATATCCAACACTAGTCGTAGTCGGTGAATTGACACATTCTAAAAGTTCAAAACAACAGAGTATTCGGAACGAGGAAATCCCCCAATAATTCTTATTCTAGGTCGAAAAAGAGTAAGTATTCATCCAAGATATAATCCCTACGAACATGTTCGTAGATTGTTGGGGGCGAAGGATTGAGGAAAAAGCCAACGACCTCCTGTAATAGAAGGTATACGCCCACGTCCTCACTGTTTTCAGGATGATAGTGATTAAGTAGTAATACACATGTCTAATACAAATTCGGAAAAACTGAATATTGTGGAATGGAATCAAATCCCTTGGAAGAAAATTCACAAGGTAGTATTCAAGTTACAAAAGAGAATCTATCAAGCCTATCGCAACGGTGAAGTGGAGAAAGGTAGAAAGTTACAAAAAACCCTCATTAAGTCCTACTATAATCGGCTGTTATCTGTTAGAAAGGTCACACAGGACAACCAAGGTAAAAAGACGGCTGGAGTTGACAGAATCAAATCTCTCAATCCCAAACAACGCCTGGAACTCGCCAAAAACCTAACCCTCGGTACAAAGTCCAAACCTATTCGTAGAGTTTGGATTCCAAAACCAGGAAACAAGACGGAAATGAGACCTCTTGGTATACCTATAATGCGTGATAGAGCTATTCAAGCATTAGTCAAATCAGCTCTTGAACCCGAATGGGAATCCAGATTCGAGCCCAACTCGTACGGTTTTCGCCCAGGACGTAGCGCTCACGACGCAATAGCCGCCATCTTCAATCAAATTAGATACAAATCTAAATACGTTTTAGATGCGGATATTGCAAAGTGTTTCGACCGAATCAACCACAACACCCTACTAGCCAAACTCAACACTTTCCCGAATCTACGGAGACAAATAAGAGCGTGGTTAAGATCGGACATCTGTTACTTTGTTAATCATGAGAGAACACAAAATCGTCAAGGCACACCCCAAGGAGGAGTTATCTCCCCTCTATTGAGTAACATCGCCCTACACGGTATGGAAAGCAGAGTAATGCAGGTCAAAGGCGCATCCCTCATAAGATACGCTGACGACTTCGTTATTATGCACGAAGACCTCGACAAACTCCAACAATGTAAACAGATAATAGTAGAGTGGCTAACACAACTAGACCTAGAACTCAAAGACGAGAAAACCCAAACGGTACATACCCTGCACGAACTAGATGGTAAAAAACCAGGATTCAACTTCCTCGGATTCAACATCAGACAGTACGAAGTAGGCAAATATCAATCAGGAAAAACCACTCACGGAGGACTTCTAGGTTTCAAAACACTAATCAAACCGAGTAAAGAAAGTGTCCTCAGACACTACGATAAGTTATCTGAAACGATAAAAACTTATAACGCCTCTACTCAATTAGTGTTAATCAGTAAGCTAGCTCCAATAATCAGAGGATGGTGCAACTACTACAGCTCTGTTGTCAGTAAAGTAACATTCTCAAAATTATCGCATCTAATGTATCTGAGACTCACCAGGTGGGGTAACAGACGACACCCGAACAAATCTAAAACTTGGGTATCCAAGAAATACTGGACAAGAGTAGGAAACGACAATTGGGTCTTTGGAGAAAATACAAAAATACATCTCCCAAAACACTCCTCCATAGCCATAAAACGTCACGTCAAAATCAAAGGTGATAAATCACCCTACGATGGAGATACACTTTACTGGGGTAAGAGACTACAGGAACATCCTGAACTCTCAATGACCACTTCCAAACTGTTAAAAAGACAAAATGGAAAATGTAACTGGTGCGGGCTATCTTTCAAAACTGATGATTTAATTGAAACAGACCACATTACACCCAAATCTCTTGGGGGTAATAACACATACAATAACCTTCAATTACTCCATAATCACTGCCATGATACCAAAACAAAGGGAGACGGAAGTCTCGGTACTGATACACAGCCTGAGAAGAGAGGAGCTGTATGAGGTGAAAGTCTCATGTACAGTTCTGAAGACGAGTCACCCTGGTGACAGAGTGACTTAGTTTAACATGAAGTTCGACCTCACACATAGCAACACACATAGCAACGCTAAAATTTGGGGGCATTAGAACAAAGTGTTCTTTTTTCGACGTTTGAATTTATCGAAAGATGTTGGTATTGATTTGGGTACTGCTAATACCCTAGTGTATGTTAGTGGAAAAGGGATCGTTCTGGAAGAACCATCGGTTGTCGCGATCGATCGAGACACGAACGAACCGAGAGCGGTAGGAACGGCAGCTAAAAGTATGTTGGGTCGAGCGCCAAAAAACGTCAAAGCCTTACGCCCCCTGCGAGATGGAGTTATCGCCGATTTTGAGAGCGCTGAAATTATGCTCAAGGAATTTATTCGCAGAGCATATGAAGGCAGTCCTCTAGTACACCCACGCATGGTAATTGGCGTTCCCAGCGGCATTACTGGAGTCGAACGCAGAGCGTTGATAGAAGCCGCATCTCAAGCTGGTGCTAGAGATGTCGATCTAATCGAAGAACCTCTCGCCGCCGCGATCGGGGCTGGACTTCCCGTATCCGAGCCAATTGGAAATATGATCGTCGATATTGGTGGTGGAACGACCGAAGTAGCAGTAGTCAGTTCGCACGGAAAAGTAGTCAGTAATTCCTTAAGAGTAGCTGGCGACGAACTCACCGACGCGATTGTCTTGTATATGAAAAGAACGCACGAACTAATGATTGGCGAGAGTACCGCAGAAATGCTCAAAATTAAGATGGGTTCTGCTGCCCCTGTCAAAGAATTAGATGAAGCGATCGTAGAAGTCAGGGGAATGCATTTACGTTCTGGTTTACCTGGAGTTGCCACCATCAAAGGGGCAGAAATCAGAGAAAGCATGGAAAAACCACTGGCGGAAATTATTGAAGCGATTAAAGATACTTTGGAAGATACTCCACCAGATCTAGCAGCCGATATAATCGATCGCGGTATTATGCTCGCAGGTGGAGGCGCTTTACTTAGGGGTATCGACACTCGCATCGGTCACGAAACTGGAATTGTTACCCACATAGCAAGCGAACCGTTAAGATGCGTCGTTTTGGGTGCTGGTCGCGCTTTAGAAGACAAAGCACTCGATCGCGTATTCTGCGAAAGAACTCGCTTGGCTTAGGGGGGAATTATGTCTTATGTACGTCGCTGGTGGGACAAGCATGGAGGACAAACAGCTTTAGCTACTTTAGCTATTAGTATGGGCTGGTTTGTCCACCAAACTCAAGCCTTGCCTATTTCGGAACTGTATGCTTTGCTAGTCGGTCCTTTTCAATCAAGAGAAAAAATTTCCCCTGAAGAAAAATTAACCAATGCTCGAATTCTCGAATTAGAACAGAAAGTAACTGAGCTAGAACAGCAAAATCAGCAACTAGGTAAATTTTTAAAAGACTTCAAACAGCATAAGCACTCGGGAACTATTACCAAAATTATCGGTCGCAGTCC
>JBOFLQ010000028.1:0-1761 GCA_051657945.1 Xenococcaceae cyanobacterium
TATAGCGCTACAATACATTTGCACTGGTTTGCTGACAATTTAACTTCGCGATCGAAACTCTAACTATAGCGCTAGGTATTTTTGTATTAATTATTTGGTTGAATTAACTTGCACTTGAAATTCCAACTATAGCGCTACAATACATTTGCACTAGTTTACCAACTATTTAACTTCGCGATCGAAACTCTAACTATAGCGCTAGGTATTTTTGTATTAATTATTTGGTTGAATTAACTTGCACTTGAAATTCCAACTATAGCGCTACAATACATTTGCACTAGTTTGCTGACAATTTAACCTCGCGATCGAGACTCTAACCATAGCGCTAGGTATTTTTGTATTCTTCGAATTAAGAAATTTATCTCAATATACTTATTCCCTACTTCTAGCTTTTGGTAATTTCCACCAGGGAAGATAAGGATATTCGTGATGTTCTAAATGATAGCCAAAGTGATAGCAAGTTATAAATGACCAAAAAACTGGAAAGTTAGTACTGTTAGCGTGATGGCGATTAGTATAACTTCCTTGCGGTTCTCGATGAGTTAAAAATGTTCCAAAATAAAATAACTGTAACGAACTTAGTAATGAAGGAATCAGCCAAAATAAGACTGCATTAATTAAAGAAATATGTAGCGTCAAAATGAGCAAGCTATACATAAATAATAAAAAGTAAAGCCTATCCCATTGCCAATATCCTTTCATGAAGTAAATGTACCAATGAAAAAGATCGTCGCGATCGCCATCGTGATAATCTGGATCGAGTTCGCTGGCGGGATGACGATGGTGCAGCCAGTGTTTTGTTACAAATTCTCGATAAGAAAAAAAAGCATATAATGTGACTGCTATAGAACCGATCGCATGATTGATTTTAATATTTGGCGGATACACTACTCCGTGAATGGCATCGTGAGCGGTTATAAATAATCCTGTATAAAGAAAAGTCTGCCACAAAACTAGAAAAAAGATAAGTATTGGATGCAGGCGATCGAGATCGATCGAAAAAGCAAAAAATAAGCTAATTGCCCATAAAATAATGATGCTCGAGGCAATTGTAATTCCTACGATCGCTCCTTTGTTAGCAATTATTTTATTTGCTAAAATCAAAGGTTTATCAGATGAAATTGTAGCTTGATTTAGTTGACTCATTGGTAATTTCGAGAAGAATAAATAGCAGCAGCAAAATAACAATAATTTAGCAATATATCAAATTAAATTTTTCACAAAAATGATTCAATATTTTTTTTAAATAACAATAGTAAGCTGCTTTAAATTTAAAAGATAAAACAGATAGATTGAGAGGAGAGGTAATTGAGGGATGTATTGGATTTAAATCCAGCTTTTTGTTTCGATCGCTTTTACTTTAAGTCTACTCTAGATTTTAAGTACGTTTAGCCAAACTCTGCTTCTCAAAAGCTGTTTTTTCAGTATTTTTAATATCCGTAACTAAACTATCTAAACCTAATTTAATAAGCTGTTTTTGTTCGTATTCTTGCAAAAGTAATCCAGCTAGATGAATAGAGGCAAGTAAGATGGCAAATACTGATAAAAGATAACTATGAATTGTATAAAGATGAATTACAGTAGTTGAATCAATTCCGCCTCCACCAGTAATAATATCTGCCAATTTATTACCAATTAAAGGAATAGCTTCGATCGTTTGTAACTCGATTCGCAAACGCCAAAAACCTTTTTGTTCCCAACCTAAAATCATTGCTGTCCAGGCTAGCGCGATCGTACTTAATGTTAAAAGTATGCCGCTAA
>JBOFLQ010000029.1:0-5328 GCA_051657945.1 Xenococcaceae cyanobacterium
AGCTCCTCGATCGGCAATCATCATGGTTGCTGCTGCCGTATTTGCAGTTATTGGCAGCGGAAATACAGAAGCATCAATTACGCGCAATCCTGACGTATTACGAACTCTAAGTTCTGTATCTACTACAGAGTTCTCATCATTCCCCATTCTGCAAGTTCCGCAAAAGTGATATGTTGTATCGGCTGTTTCTCTAATGTAGCTCTCCAAGTCTTCGTTTGGTTGCGGCGCAATTTGCCGATCGCGCCATCGATCTAATCTATTGCCAATATCGATACCTAACTCAAGAGCCATTTTACACTTTTGGAGATCTCCTAATGCTGTTAGATATCCTGGGTCAATTAAAGGAGGCTCATCAGGGTAGTTCGATCGCAGAGTAACAGTTCCCTTACTTTTTAAGTGCATAACATTCGGCCACAACCAAAAAGAATGTTTTGGCCCTAAGAAACCTTTGAGTGTGCCTACTCCCACTGAAGATTCTATATCGACAACATCCCTATTATTTTGTGTAGAGCCAAAAATAACAGCCGGAGCTAGACTATACAGATAAGTTGGTACTTCTTTTGTTTGGGGAATAGAGAATCCAGCACTGACAAAAAGATCGTCATGTAAGTTCTTGCCTACTTCTGGAATATTTGCAACGATAGGGATGTTAAGTTGTGTCAATTGATTCTCGTCACCAATACCCGAAAGCATCAGGATTTTTGGACTTGAAATTGCACCTGCACTCAGAATAATTTCATTCTGCACATAGGCAAAATGTTTATCTCGATCTTTGATGTATTCAACACCGATTGCTGTGCCGTTTCGATCGAATAAAATTCGGGTTATAAGAGCCTGAGTTAGTAAGGTTAAATTATTTGGTAGATTTGACAGATAAGCATCAAATGTAGTTTCTCGAACAAGCTCGGACGATCGCTTGATGTTATTAAATTGAAATAGAGAGTATCCATATTGACTCTCGCTAGTATTGTAGTTGAGGTTTTCAGGCAAGCCGTAGTCAGAAGCCGCAGCGAACAAGTCGTTGATGAAATCATCTGCTTCACCCATCAAAACTTTCATGGTTTGCTCTACATTCTCAAAGTGTGGGAAAACATCATTCCATGACCAGCCAGATGCTATCTTTCCCCACTCATCAAAGTCAGAGCGACTACCTCGTACATAAACCGTAGCATTATGCAGCGCACACCCACCTAAAACTTTCGCTTGCAGTAGCCGAAGGACGCGATTATTTAAATTTGGTTGTGGTAATGACTGATACCCCTCCCATCCAATTTCTGGATATTTTTGCAAGACTTCAAACCAATCACTTGGTGAATACATTCGATCTGACAATGGGTATCCTCCAGCCTCAATTAGGAGAATACTCATGCCCCGATCGGAAGCAGCAAGTTTTGACGCTACTATGCTTCCAGCAGAACCAGCACCAATAACAATATAGTCATACTTAGAATAGGTCATAATATACGGAAACTTTCTTTACATTCGCCCTATGTGGGATGTTATCGAGAACTTTTCGCTTATATTATTTTATTGTTAAAAAGAATATTTTGCGTTTTGTGTCGATCGAGGGCGCTTGGCAAAAGAGCTTGAATAAGTAGACAAAATCTTGTCTAAATGGGGGCAAAGTTCATCAAAATAGACAACTTGATTAGCGCCCTTCCACCCGATCTTATGACGGCGCGCTTCGATGCAATAATGATGTAACATCATGTTTATCCGCGCCTTACCCAAACAACCCTTACCAAGGTATGTTCTCCGTTAAAGTTCAGCTAAAACTTAATAACAAAGAAAAAACCTTAATGGCTAAACATGCGGGGTTTGCACGGGTTATATATAACTATGGGCTTTCTTTGTTTTGGGATTCGCTCGATGTTCCTGCTAAGAATAGTAAACGTTTGCTTACTATTAAAAAATGTTTGACAAACTATACCAAGAAAAAAGCTGAATTCAGTTGGATGAATGAACTTTCTTCTCGTGTTTATCAAAATGCTTTTATCCATTTGGGAAAAGCATTGAAACGGTGGAAAGAAGGAATAGCGAAAAAGCCTGTTTTCAAAAGTAAAAAAGATGGTCAATCTTTTACTGTTGATTCAAGTAATGGGCTTATCCTTGTTCCAGAAGGCAATTTAATAAAGATCCCTACACTGGGAGTTTTTAAATTAGCTGAACCACTCAAATCTGGTTATATAACCCAAACATTTACTATTAGTAAAAAAGCAGAGCGTTGGTATGTTTCTTTTTGTATACAAGCTGAAAGGATACCACCTATCGTACATGAAGTTTATACGAAAACTGGGTTAGATTTAGGCGTTTCTTGTTTTGCCACTTTGAGTGATGGAAGTAAAATAATAGCTCCCAAGCCCTATAAACAAGCGAAAACCAAGCTAGGGCAACAACAAAATCTGGCTCGTAACAAACAACTAGGTAATAGAAAATTGGGCGTTAAAACGTCAAACAATGCCAAGAAGTTCTATCAAAAATTAGCCAAACAACACGCTAAAATCTCTAACCAAAGAAATGATTTTCTCCAGAAAATTACTACAGATTTACTTAAAAAATACCATATTTTAAGAATAGAAGATCTAAATGTCAAAGGGATGATAGCTAATCATAAGCTTTCGAATGCTATTAGCGATTTAGGCTTCTCTGAATTTCGTCGAATATTAAGTTATAAATGCGCTTGGTATGGTGGATTTCTGGAAATAATAGATCGATGGTATCCCAGTAGTAAGCAATGTAGAAAGTGTCGAACAAAGCATTTGGGGCTAAAGCTGCAAGATAGGACTTTTGTTTGTCCTACTTGCCATCATGTAGAAGATAGGGATTTGCACGCTGCTATAAATCTAGCTATAGCCCCAAGCGATTTTGTAACGAGTAGGATCGGCTCTATCCGAATTGACGACCGTGGACTAGTACCTGCCGACAGGCTAGGTTGAAGCGGTAAGTAAACACTATAGGTAACTATGGATAAGTTTTATGGAGCAGCAAAGGAATAATGTTAATCACCACCAGGGTTAACGGCAGTGTCAATAAAAGCGGTACTACAACCCATCGTGCTACCTGCTTCTTCGCTTTTGAACTCCATCGCCTTTTCATGATTTTGAAACTGAAAAGCCACGAGTTAACAGTTTAATTGAATTAGTGAATCCTGTATTTGTCAATAGCCAACACCAACTCGATCGAACACTCTACAACAGACTAAAAGTCTTTATTTCTCTGTTAAAAAGTAAACTGAGTGCGAAAATTACCTACAAAAACTGTCGGGTTGCTATCAAAATTATTGGGATTAAAAATAGTGTAAAAGGCGGGAACGATCGCAATCGATAATTTTTTAACTCGATCTCGTCTGCCAAAAATGAGAAACATTGTTTCTCAAAAATAATTTGTTAACCAGTGGTTAACAAAAAAAGTAAACAATTTGTTAACGTTTTTTTCAACAGAAATAGCAACCTCTGCCATTCAATTTCCGAGATATCTTAGACATAGTAGCCGTCGGCGCAAGATTTAAGTCCATTCCACAAACTAAAATCGATCGGGCATCAGCGTCACTTCTAAGTAGGAAGCAGCGATGGATCTGATTCTGCTATTCGTAGTTCATGATTGGGATTTCGCTCGACAAACCGATCTACTTCTCGTAAATGTTCTGGAAGCGGTTCGTAATCTTTATCATAGCTATGAAATCGAAATCCCAGTGCATATAACTTCTGAACTTTTTTCCACTGCTCACTGTCACCTCTTTTTGGAGTTTTAAATGCACGTCCCATTAGATAAACTGCGCTACTACATTCTGGACAGATATGCTCTTTTTTGTAACTCAGCTTAAAGCTCTTTTGACAGTTGAAACAGGCATGAGAACCTAAATATGGGTAGGAATGATGCAATGACGAATTTCGTCTGACTTGACGATTATTAATCTCTCGCCGAATTTCCATGCGACGCTGCTTTTCTTCCTTGCGTGACATAAGTATTTTCAATTGTTTTTGTTAATATTTTAAATCGCATAACGATCGCTCGTACAGAATTATTTATTCTAATTACAATCTTCAACGATCGTATATAAAATTTTTCTGTATGTTTATTAAATTCGATTCTATATAAATAACCTCTAATTTTCCTATTAAAAAGTAAACTGAGTACGAAAATTTCCTACAAAAACTGTCGGATTACTATCGAAATTATTGGGATTAAAAATAGTGTAAAAAGCAGGAACGATCGTAATATTTTTGGTAACTGGATAGGAATAAGAAGCTTCTAGTTCGTATTGAGTACCACCATCGCCACCGCCTGAGAGTAAAAATCTGCGTCCTTCAAGAAAGTCGTGGGGAACTAAAAATGAAATGACTCCTAGCGCACCTTCTTTACCCAAATCGGGAAAACCCAAACCAATCTGAAAAGATTGAACGTTAACATCACCATCTTCACGAAGCGTATTGAGTGGATCGATTTTAGTGCTGGCGTATGCGTATCTACCAAAAATACCAAAGCCTTTGGTTATCAACCAATCAAAGTTAACTCCTACTGCATTAGCCGTCGAATTATCTACTTGTCCGCCAAACCCATCATCGGCATAGCCATAGGGTAAAGGTTCGCCCGCAGCACCACCAATAAAGCCATTATAAGCTTTGAGATTGGAAAACGTATAAAGCAGACGAAGGTTAAAAGTATCGCTAGGAGAATAAGTCAGTTCGGTTGAAGCGGTAAAAGTGCTGTTGAATAATCCGTCATTAGGATTGCTAGAAGTATTAAAACCAAGGGAGGGACTTAAAAATTCTGTGTTTTCAGCTAGGTAAGCTGTATTTAATTTCAACTTGTCGTTGATTTTCCAAGAAACAACAGCACCCGAACCGCGATCGACTGCGTTAAATAAAGTACTGCCATT
The DNA here is from genome assembly GCA_051657945.1 of Xenococcaceae cyanobacterium. Classification (GTDB taxonomy): domain Bacteria; phylum Cyanobacteriota; class Cyanobacteriia; order Cyanobacteriales; family Xenococcaceae; genus CAZJTL01. The sequence goes on from JBOFLQ010000029.1 coordinate 4,880, forward strand.
AGAGTTATAGCCAGTCGCACCAGTAAGATAAAAAGTAAAACGATTGCTGTCAAAGTATTTATACCAGTTAACTCTAGGGCCGAAAGTAATAGTCAAACTATCGGTAGCGGGAAAGGTATAAGCTAATTCACGAATGACGACATCGTTACTAGCTAATGTACCAGTCTGATCTAAAAAAGGTGTTCCCCAAGTATTATAAAAACCTGCTGAAACTAATTGATTGGCTGGTGAATCTCCATTACCAAAAACTAATTGTGTTGTCAGAGAATCTTTTCCCGTAAAAGAAGTATTGAAATTGATAAATGCATAATCACTAAAAGTAATTTGTGGTTCGCCTCGATCGACTCTTGAAGGTCGATTCGTTACTGCATCTCGTCTCGGCGGGGCAAAGGCACTATCGACAACGCCTCTTTCTGCTGTGACTCTACCATCGACAAAAGCGCCAGTTA